>DASWCR010000167.1:0-20237 GCA_036389995.1 Candidatus Limnocylindria bacterium
CGGAGTAGTTAGCACGGCGTAAATGCACGCGAATCCCAATCGGAAGCGCGGCGGATCGCAGAGGACAGGCGGCGGTATGCGGGTCCTGTCACGGCTCCGCGGGTCTCTCGCTCAGCGCACCCTCCCCGCCTTGCGGCTCACCTCCGTTCGCTGCGGGCGGGGCCCCCGGGGCACCCGCGCTTCGCGAGAGACCCCGCTGCGCCGTGCCACCCGCACACTCGCAAATCCGCTCAGCGTCGTCTTCGTACAGAAAGAAGGATTCGGGAACGCGACGGGTCGCAGAGGACGCGCGAGCGATGTGCGGGTGGCATGGGCGAGCGAGAGCAGCGTCGGGGTCTTCTGAGCGAGCGGCCCCTGGCCGGAGGTCCACCGCGATCCCACGAGGGGCCGAGCGAAGAAGAGCCCGGCGCTGCAAACGCTTCCGAGCCGGGGACAGGACGCAAATCAGCCGCGCGCGCTCCGCGATCCAGACAAGAAAAAGCCCGGGCACCCCAGGGGAGCAGGGAGTGCCCGGGCAGTAGGCAGAACTGGCCAGCGGGCGGGCCGGCCAGGGCCTGACGGAGGAAATCAGCTACACCCGGTCGTCTCTCCGCAGTTCTCGCATTTGTGGCAGGTGCCGCTACGAACGGTCAGCCAGCCGCAACGCGGACAGGGGGGCGCATCGGGTGTGGAATTGAGTCGTCGATAGGCGGGCGCTTCAGGGGCGGGCGCGGTCGCGTGTCCGTTCGTCGCCGGCGCATTCGGCGTCGCGAGCTGCACGACGCGATTCAGAAGCTCGAGCTGTGGCGTGGCATCGGCGACCTCAGTCGTCCGAATGAGGCCGAGCGCTGCCCGCTCAGGCTCGGAAAGGAAGCGGTTCCCCAACCAGCGGAAGACGTAGTCGACGATCGACTTCGCGAAACCGATCTCGGGATTGCCGGTCCAACCGGCTGGCTCGAAGCGCATGTGACCGAACTTTTCGACAAGGTGTGAGAGCGGGACGCCGTACTGGAACAGCAGCGAAACGCTCGTGGCGAACGCGTCCATCATCCCGGAGAGGGTCGAGCCCTCCTTCGCCATGGTGACGAACAGCTCGCCGGGTGTGTTGTCCTCGAAGAGCCCCACGGTGATGTAGCCCTCGTGCCCTTCGATCGAGAACTTGTGTGTGAGCGAGGCGCGTGTGTCGGCGAGGCGGCGCCGCTGTGGCCGTGTGACCTCGACGATCCGCTCGACGATCGTCTCGACCGTCTTGGTGTTGCTCTCTTTGTTGCTCGTGTTTACGGGCTGGACCTTCTTGCTCCCGTCGCGGTAGATCGCGATCGCCTTCAGGCCGTGTTTCCACGCTTGGACGTAGGCCTCGCTGACATCGGCGACCGTCGCCGTCTCGGGAAGGTTCACGGTCTTGCTGATCGCGCCGGAGATGAACGGCTGGACCGCGCCCATCATCTTGATGTGGCCCATGTGGTGGATCGTCCGCACACCGTTCTGGGGCTTGAATGCGCAATCGAAGACCGCGAGATCGTGTTCCTTGATCGCGGGCGCGCCTTCGATGGTGCCGAACTGCTCGATGTAGGTGGTGATCGCGCCCGACTCGGTCTCGCTGTAGCCGAGACGGCGTAGCGCCTCGGGGACGCTGCCGTTGACGAGCTTCAGCATCCCGCCCCCGACAAGCTTCTTGTATTTCACGAGTGCGATGTCCGGCTCAACGCCGGTCGTGTCGCAGTCCATCATGAAACTGATCGTTCCCGTCGGTGCGAGTACCGATGCCTGCGAGTTGCGATAACCCGCCTGGCGTCCGTAATCGACCGCGTCGTCCCAGGCTTGACGCGCCGCGGAGAGGAGGCTCGCAGGGAGGAGCTCGTCGCGGATCCGGTACGCATGCAAGCGGTGCATCTGGATGACCCGGTCGTGCGCGTCCTTATTCTTCGGGTACGCCTCGTACGGCCCCACTGCCTCCGCGATCCGACCAGACTGCGCGTACGCCGCGCCGGTCATGAGCGCGGTGATCGCGGCGGCGTACGCCCGACCCTCGTTGGAGTCGTACGGAAGACCGCGCTGCATGAGGAGCGCGCCGAGATTCGCGTAGCCGAGACCGAGCTGGCGATGCGAGCGCGCGTTCTCGGCGATCTTCGCGGTGGGGTAATCGGAGTAGCCGACGAGTATTTCCTGCGCCGTAAAGACGACCTCGACCGCGGCGCGGAACCGCTGCACATCGAACTCGCCATCGCTGTGCACGAAACGGAGGAGATTGAGCGATGCGAGGTTGCAGGCCGAGTCGTCGATGCTCATGTATTCGGAGCAGTTGGCGACGACGACGCCGTCAACGATGTACGAGTGGTTCAGTGGTTCGGTCAGGTTGTAGACGACGGCCTGCCCATCGAACTCGCGGCTCGCCAAACGCGTCGTCCCTTTGGTGCGATACCGGGTGACCTCATCGATGAGCGTCTGCAGCTCGAGGCCCTTCCGCGGGCTCGAGAAGCCGATGAACTCCGCGAACCGCTCGGTATCCGAACCAGTGACTCGCAGATCGAACGACGGGCCGGATGTGTAGTCGATCGTCTCGCCCGTTGGACGCGTGTAGCTGAATGCGGCCTCGGTGCCTTCACTCGTGTTGTAGATGCGCCCTCGGATTCCGAAACCGCTGAGCACCTTCTGCACGTCTTTGAGGAGAGCCTCACTGTGGCTTCCAAGTCCGACGTAACGACTCGCCTTGCCTTCTTCCACCCGCGAAACGCATCCGTCGGCGCCATACAGCCCCCGGAGGAAAGCGGCCTGCACTTCCATCGGTGCCGTGAATACAGCGGTCGGAACGCGCTTGTACGGCGCCCTAGCGGAAGTGATCCCGAGAGCGAGGAAGAACTCGCGCACGGCTTGGCTACCGACGCGGAGCTGCACAGTGCCGTTCTGCATCTCCGAGCGGTTCGAGCCACCAAACGCCTCCGCGATCAGACCTTCGTGCGATTCGAGGAGGCCATTCGTCAAGTCGTCGCCGCCGTACACCCACTCTGTGCGGACACCAGTGAGGTCGCCGTCACCAACGAGGTGGCCCGTGAGCTCGGCAAGACCTTCGCTCCAGCGGGTAGGGAGTTCGCGAGTGATCACGGACCCGCCACGGTGCCACGACTTGGCGACAGCTCCAGCCTTCACGGGCAGCTCCCACCGTGAATCCGTTGGCTCGGTGGCCGTGTCGTTCAGGAGGACCTCGTCGTGGTCGGTCAGCGCTTGTGCTTCGACCCAGCCTCGATTGCTGGTCCAGATCCGGTGGTTCGGGGTGCATCGCAACTCGCCGCCGTTCGTGAAGCGCAGCCGAACGACATCCGACGTCCCGTTGCGCATGACCGCGATCGGCCGGCTCGCGACGACACCCACGGCCGGTGAGGCCGCGGTCGCGAGGTTCGTGTACACGCGGATGTCCTCGCCTGCCTCCGCTCGCTCGAAGAGCTCCGCGATCGGCAAGAGCCCGACCGTGGTATGCACCCTCGCGTCGCCGGGGAAGCACGGGTTAGATCCGTTAATCCGTCCGCTAACTGGCGAGGTGTGCCAGTCGTTGATGGTCGTGTCGAACTGCATGCCCGGGTCGCCGCACTGCCAGGCCGCTTCCGCGATCTCGGCCAGGAGCGCACGCGCCTTGATCGTCTCGAGCACCGCGCCGCCGACGCGCGCGGTCAGGCTCCAATCCTCGTCCGTCTGCGCCTTCTTCATGAACTCGTCGGTCACGCGGACGGAGTTGTTGGCGTTTTGGAACTGGATCGAGTGCCAGGCCTCGCCGTTCAGACTCATGTCGTAGCCCGCCTCGCCCAGAGCCCAGGCCTTCTTCTCTTCCTTCGCCTTGCACCAGATGAACTCGTGGATATCGGGGTGGTCGGTGTCGAGAATGACCATCTTCGCGGCGCGGCGCGTGGTCCCGCCGGATTTGATCGACCCAGCGACTGAGTCCGCACCGCGCATGAACGAGACCGGGCCCGACGCGAAGCCGCCGCCGGAGAGATTCTCCTTTTGAGAACGAATCTTCGAGACGTTGACGCCAGAGCCCGACCCGCCTTTGAAGATCACGCCTTCGTTGCGGAACCAATCGAGGATCGAGTGCATGTCGTCCTCGACGGACAGGATGAAGCAGGCTGACGCCTGCTGCGGAACCCCGTCCACGCCGATGTTGAACCAGACCGGGGAGTTGAAGGATGCGTGCTGGTGGACCATGAGGTACTTGAGCTCGTCGGCGAAGGCGTCGCGGTCAGCCTCGCTGGCGAAGTACCCACCCTCGAAGCCAGCGCGGGCGATGGTGTCGACCACCCGATCGACCATCTGCTTGACGCTCGACTCACGCTCGGGCGAGCCGAGCTTGCCGCGGAAGTACTTCGACGCGACGACGTTCGTCGCCGTCTGCGACCAGAACTTGGGAACTTCAACGCCTTTTTGCTCAAAGACGTTGCCGCTCTCGCCAGGAATGGCCGAGTCGCGGAGCTCCCACTCGACCTCGTCGTATGGGTGGACGCCCTCGCGGGTGAAGCGGCGTCCGATCCGGAGCCCTTTCGGCTCGGCGCCGTGGACGGAGACTTCTGCGATGTCGGCGATTGCCATGTGGGTGCCCCCCTAGAAAGCTACGAGGTTCGAACCGCTTGCCAGTGCCTTTAGAAGAAGGAGAAGGAGCCTCTCGCTTATGGACGCGGAAGCGAACGGCCAACGGGTCATCAGACCCTCCTTCTACCTTCCCTGATGCTAGTCCTGCCACTACATCTGGGTCCGGCCGCCCGGTCAGGCCCAACATCTAGCGGCACAGGCGGCGAACCGTAGTCCCGCAAGCATGGCAATGTCAAGGGCTAGGAGTCATCAATTTACGGGCACAAGATCTGGGAGCGCCGGGGAACGATGATCGCGACCGAAAACGGTCGCAGAGGATCAGGCCGGCGATGCCACCTGAGCCGACCGCGCGGCTTCGACGAAGGTCCGCATGCCCTTGCGTAGGTCCGCCTCGCCGATGTTCAGCGCGGGTATGAAGCGAACCACCTGGTCGTGGAAACCGCACGTGATGAGGAGGACGTCGCGCGCGAGCGCGGCCGCGATCGCCGCCTTCGCGACCGACTTGTCGTCGAACTCGGCCGCGACCATCGCGCCGAAGCGGCGGATCTCGCGGAGACGCGGATGCGATCGCAGAGGCGTCAACTCCTCGACCATGATCTCGCCGATCGTCTCGGCCCTCGCGACAAGATTCTCGTCGCGGATGACCTGGAGCGTGGCGAGGCCGGACGCGCACGAAACCGGATTGCCGCCGAACGTCGAGCCATGCGTGCCGGTGCGCCAGCGCTCCATGCGCTCGCGCGTCGAGATGACCGCGCCGAGCGGCATGCCGCCGCCGAGCGCCTTCGCCGCGGTTATCACGTCCGGGATCACGCCGAATTTCTGCGCCGCGAACCACGCACCGGTGCGGCCCATTCCCGTTTGGACTTCATCGAACACGAGGAGCGCACCGATCTTCGTCGCGAGCTCTCGTAGCGATCGCACGAACGACGCGGGGGCTGCGACGTAGCCGCCTTCGCCGAGCACCGGTTCGATCACGATCGCCGCGACGTGCTCGGGCGGGACCTCATGCTCGAGCATCGCCTCGAGCTCGGCGAAGCAATGCGCCGCGCACGCTTCCGCGTCGTGGTTGTCGGGAAGCGGGCACGCCAGCGGGTACGGATACGGGGCCACATACACCTCAGGGAGGAGCGCGCCGTAACCGCGGCGGTACTGGGCCTTCGACGTCGTGAGGCTCGCGGCACCGACCGTGCGCCCATGAAATCCTCCGCGGAAAGCGATGATCGCCTCGCGGCCCGTGGTCTGGCGTGACAGCTTGATCGCCCCTTCGACCGCCTCCGCACCGCTGTTGCCGAAGAAGACCGAATCGAGGCCCCGGGGTGTGATCGTGGCGAGCTGCTCCGCGAACGCGATGCTCGATTCGTATTTCGCCACACCCGTGGAGATGTGCATCAGCCGCTGGGCCTGATCGACGACGGCTTTCACGACGCGCGGATGCGAATGTCCGACCGCCGTGACGGCGATTCCGCATGTCAGGTCGAGCACACGTCGACCGTCGGTCGTCACGAGCCAGCTCCCCTCCCCGCGCTCGATCGATAACCAGGTGTAGTGGCCGAGGACGGGTGGGAGGACCTTTCGCGCGCGGGCTTCGAAGTCCGACATCGCGTCCACTCTATCGGCTCGGGCCTCGTCCGCGGCGCGATCAGCCCGGCCGGCGCTCGTCTCCATCGGATGTGACCAGGATCTGCAACGTCGCGCGATCCTCGCCGATCACCCGCACGCGGTACCCCGGGACACCCGTGCGGAGCGCAGCCGCGAGCCGGTCGGTCCCCTGGTAGCTCACCCTCACCTTCAGGACCCCGTGCCGGTAGTACTCCGTCCGAAGCTGCCCTACGCCTCGCACCTTGCGGAGCGCGAGCTCGAACCGATGCCAGTCATCGGCTGTCGGAAGTGGCGTCACGACGAGGTCGACCTCGCCGGGTCCAGGCGCGGCGCGCGGCGATGGGATGGCGGGCTCGGGCTTTCGATCTTCCTCGACGAGCGCCTTCTGGATCATCGCGCTCTGCGCGCGGTCCTCCTTCGCCGGCACGAGACGCGGCTTCGGCGCCGAAGGGATCGGTCCATCGAGGCGGGTCGTCGGAGGAGGAGGCGGCTCGGCCGGTGGCGCGGCTTCGGGCGGCGCCGATTCCGGCGGCGACTGACGCGCGCCGATACGCGCCGCCAGATCGACGACCTCGTCGTGTCCGGTCCCTTTCTTTTTCTTCTTGTCGTCCTTAGCCACTTCTACCCCCGCAGGCGGAGCAGGTACCACGCGATGGCAACCACTATCACCGCCAGCACAAGCACCGCCAGGACGATCGCGGCCGACCAACGCCGCGCTCGGGGGGTGAGCGCCCGATCGATCGCGGCACGGATCTCCTCGGCGGTCGCGTCCTTCCGGAGCCAGCCGCGTCCCTGCGCGAAGCGCTCCGCGAGGCGGCGGCCGTCGTGCGGGTTACCGGAAAGCACGAGGGTCGGTATAGGAAGCACCTCCGTCCGTCCCGTTGGGACCAGCACGCCGTCCACGAGCGCGAGATCGGCGAGCCAGCCGTCCAGGCCGGACGCGACTTGTTCTAGCGACTGCGCGCGCCTCACCTCGTATCGATCCTCTATCCGCAGCAGCGCTTCGAGCGCCGCGCCGATGCTTGGGTGCCCTACGACGAGCAGGACCTTCGGCCGCGTGATGCGCGGATGATGCCCCTCCTGGCCCCAGTCGTATACGCTCTCGTTACACGCGGGGAAGTGGGCAGAGAAGCGAGCATCCGGAGGGTTACCGCGTGTCCGAGGAGCCCAAAGGTCTAGGCGCGTCGGGCGACATCATCGGGGCGCTTTCTGACCGTGTCGGCGAGCTGACCAAACGAGTCGGATCGCTCGAGTCAGAGCTTGACGCCGCGCGCAAGCGCGTCGCGGTCTACGAGGAGTTTGACGCAACCGTTCGCGACGCTCTCTCGGGGGCGCTTCGCTCCGCGCATGAGATCCGCGTGCGAGCCGAGAATGCCGCGCAGCAGATCCTGGAGCAAGCTCGCGACGAGCGGAAGCTCCTGATCAAGGAGATCGAGCGGCTCCGGGAGGAGCGCGACGGTCTCGTCGACGAGATCGCGTCGAACCGGCGCAGCGGCTTCTCCGCTCTTCGCGGTCCGCGTCGCGAGGCGCCAACGTCAACGGCGGCCGAGAAGACCGTCGACGAGACCGCCCCGGACTCGCGAGCCCTTGCGGCTGAGGCGCTACGCGGTGTCTTCACCGAGCTGCTCGAGGACATCCGCCGTCAGGCGGGAACCGTCGCCGACGCGGCACGCGAAGCCAACGCCGCGGCGGCGCAGGCGAAGACCGCTCAGGAACAAGCGCGCGTCGCTCAGGACGAGGCGCGCTTGGCCCAGGAAGAGGCACGCCGCGCACTCGAAATGCAGCGCGCCGCCGAGGCAGAGCGCGCTTTGGACGCGGCACGGGCAGCGGAGCAGGCGCAGCGAGCGACCGAAGAGGCCGGTCGCGCCGCGGAAGAGGCGCGCCAGGTTGCGGAAGCGCAGCGTCTCGCGTTGCAGCAGGCCGATGCGGACCGAGCCCTCGAAGCCGGGCGGACGGCGGAGGCGGCTCGTGCGGCACAGGAAGCGATGCGCGCAGCCCAAGAAGCCGCCCGCGCGGCCGAAGCGGATCGGAGCGCCGATGCCGAGCGTCTCGAGCAGCAGCGGCGTGAGGAAGAGGAGCGGCGCGCCGCGAAATGGCGCGAGGAGGAGCAGCAGCGCGCGAGTCAGTGGCGTGAGGAAGAACAGCGCCGCGAGCAGCAGCGCCGCGACGAAGACGAACGGCTCGCCGCGCTGCGTGCGCAAGAAGAGCAGCGCCGCGCGGCCGAGCGCCAGCAGGAAGACGAGCGGCGTGCTATCGAGGCGCGCCGTGTCGAGGACGCACGACTTGCCGCGGAGGCGGCCCGGCGCGCCGCGGCGGCCGAGGCTCTTCGCATCGACGAGGCGGCGAGGATCGCGGAGAGCGCCGCGCGTGCCGCGCAGGAGGCGGCTCGTGCCGCGGAGGCGGCCCGAGCGGCTCAGACGCAGCCGGTCCTGGAAGAAGAGGAGCTCTTCGTGAGACAGCCCCGAAACGCCGTCGAAACCCCTCCGGCGGCCCCCGAATTGACCGTGGTCGAGCGGGAACCGGTCCCATCGGTGGCGGAATCGGAGCAACTCACTCCCGAGAGGGAGGAGCCGGCCGTTCCGACCAGCAACATTGTGCTGATGCTCTCGCCCGTGCCGTCATTTGCTCGGCTCGTCGATATCGAGCGGCGAATTCAGTCGCTGGCGCAGGTCCGTACGCTCTACGTGCGTGACTTCAGGGGAGGCGTCGCGACGCTCGCGGTCGGACTCCGCGTACCCATGCTGGTCAACGAGCTCTGGTCCGCGATCGCGACCCTAGAACAGCCGCGCTTCGTGTTGCAGCGAAGCGGCGGCACCTCCCTGGAGCTCCGCATCGAGGGCGAGGCCGGCGCCGGCGTGGCGTAAGGCCTCACCTTGACCCTCCGACTCGACGCCGATTTCTGGAACGCGCGCATGGGCTACCTCGCCAAGGTGGCGCGCGCGGACGCGATCGCCGTGGTCGTGAACATGAAGGGCGAGGGCTACGTCACGTACGTCGCCTACAACCTTCCGACCGAGACCAAGTGGAGCGTCGGTTTGCCGTCCGCCATGCTCGCGAAAGCAATGGCGGAGCGTGCTTCCGATCAGACGACGAGCGGTGTGACGCTCGTGCTGTCGGACGGCCGCGTCGCCGACACCCTTGCGGTCGCGCCCGTCGTGTGGAAAGACCAGGTCGTCGGCGGTCTCGCCGCGATGCTCGTGGGTCGCAGCTTCGCGCCGGAGGATTTGGGCGGCCTGAGTCGCGTCGGAGACCTCATCGGTCTCGAGCTCGCGGAGGCGAACGCACTCTGGCGCGCGCAGCGGCAGCAGCAGGACGCGGAGGCAAAGCTCAAAGCTTCGCGCGACCTGCAGGCGATCATCCGCAAGGAGCGCGATCCCGACCAGCTGCTCGAGCGCGCGACGGCGCAGCTCGCCGACGTTTTCGGCGCCGACGGCGTCTCGATCATGCTCGCGGACGCGCAGGGCGAGCTATCGGTGCGAACCTCGCGTGGCCTCTCGGACGCGGCCAAGCTCGATCGCAAGCGGATCGGTGAAGGGATCTCCGGCACGGTCGCGCAGACCGGACGGTCGATGCTCCTCTCGGGCCAAGTGCAAGGCGGCTCCGACCCGACCGCGAGCGAATCGATGATCGCCCCGCTGCGGTCCAACGGCCGCACGCTCGGCGTCGTCAACGTGAAGCACCGCGCGTCACAGGAGCGGTACGGGCAGGTCCAGGTGGACTCGCTCACGCAAGCGGCTGCGGAGATCGCCGCGGCGTACCTCACCGCCGGGGAGTTCCAGCGGGCCGAGGAGGATCGGCACCAGGCCCTGGTGCTCTACGAGCTCTCGCGTTTCGCAACGTTGGGGAACGATCCGCACAACGACCTCGAGAGCGCCGTGGCGATGCTGGCCGACAACCTGCGTCACGACGCCGTCGGCGTGTGGGCCGCGGAGGAGCACCACCTGCACCTTCGTGCCGCGACCGGCTACGGTGACGTCATCCCGTCCGACATCTCGACATCGGGCACCGACACGGTGCTGGCTCAGGTGCTTCGCGAGCGACGCACCGCGACGGCGCAGTACGGCATGGCCGAGGACCGCCCGGACTGGGCCGCGCCCTCGTCGACGCACTTCCTGCTCGCGCCGATCGGCGGCGCGCAGACCGGCGTGGTGCTGGGCGTCCTCGTCCTCGGGCGCGCCACGACGCCGTACACGACGGCCGAGGCCGACTTCGTCGCGACGCTTGGCGAGTACCTCTCGGGGATGCTGCAGAAGTCGGCATCCACCGACCTCGTTCAGCGAACGGCCTCGAACGAACGGCGGCGCATCTCGCAGGAGCTCCATGATGGTGTCGCGCAGGAGCTCACGGGCGTGGTGCTCGCCCTCGAGGGTTGCCAGCGCGCGCTGGACCGCGATCCCGGCGCGCTTGGACCGCAGCTGGCGAAGGCGGCCCGCGACGCGCGCGCGACGCTCTCGGACGTGCGGCAATACATGGCGGCGCTCCGTCAGACCGAAGATTCCGGCGGCTTGAACCTGCCGGTGACCGTCGCGCGCCTTGCGGATGACCTTCGCAGGCAGAGCGGGGTTGCCGTGGACTTCGAGGAGACCGGCGCCGAGCGGCAGCTCGAGCCGTTCGTCGAGCGCGCCGTGATCAGGATCATCGGCGAGGGACTGCGGAACGTCGGACAGCACTCCGGCGCATCGAACGCGAAGGTCATCCTGCGGTACGACGACGAGCAGGTCGTCGCGACGATCGAGGACGACGGCAAGGGCTTCGAGTCGAACGAACTGCCCACAGCCGAAGAGCGCGGGCACTACGGCATCGTCGGTATGCGCGAGCGCGCTGAGGGCGTAGGCGGGCAGCTCGTGGTGCGCAGCGAGCCCGGCCGCGGGACCATCGTCCGAGCGACGATCCCGTACCGCGTCACGGTCGATGGTGCGCCGTCCAGCTGGACCGACACCGTCGAGGACACCGAGCAGCGCGGCGCGATCGAGGATCTCGAGCGAACCGAAAAAGCGAGCTTCCTTGGTAGGCTCTTCGGCCGATGACCGAGATTCGGAAGATCCGCGTCCTCATCGCCGACGATCACGCCCTCGTTCGAAGCGGCCTGCGGTCGATCCTCGAGACCGAGGACGAGATCGAGGTCGTCGGCGAGGCCGGCGATGGACATGAGGCGCTCGCGGTCGCGCAGGAGCTTCTGCCCGACGTGATCCTGATGGACATCAAGATGGGTGACTGGGACGGCGTGACCGCGACGCGGCGCGTCCGCAATTCCGTTCCGTCGTCACGGGTGATCGTCCTCACGAACTATGACGAGGACGAGCTTGTGTTCAGCTCCATCCGGGCCGGCGCATCGGGATATCTCTTGAAGGAGGTCACGGGCAGCCAGCTCACGAACGCCATCCGCACCGTGGCCGACGGCTTCTCGCTCATCTACCCCTCGGTGGCGAAGCGCGTGCTCGACGAGTTCGGGCGGTTGCGCGGCGGCGATCGGCCCACCGGGGACGATGAGGGCTACAGCGATCTCACAGCGCGCGAGCGCGAGGTGCTGAAGCTCGTGGCGAGCGGCCGGGCGAACAAAGAGATCGCGGCGTCGCTCGGGATCAGCGAACGCACGGTGAAGACCCACATCTCGAATATCTTCAGCAAGCTCGAGCTCACTGACCGGACACAGGCCGCGCTCTACGTCCACAACCGCGGCCTGATCGAGAAGGACCCGATCCGCTAGGCCCGGTCACAGAAGGCCACTACGTTTGCGGTGTCGTTGTCTCGTAGAGTGCCGTCGTGGCCGAACTCGGGACCGTCGCGATGATCTTCCCGCTCTATAACGAGCGGGACGCCATCGCCGGGCTCGTGCAGCGCGTCCCGGCGGTCATCGCCGAGACGATCGTGGTGGACGACGGGTCCGACGACGGTGGGGCCGAGCTCGCGCGCGAGGCCGGCGCGCGGGTCATCACCCAGGAGCGCCGGCGCGGGGTCGGAGCTGCTATCAGAACTGGTATCGAGGTGGCGCGCGCGAATGGTCACAGCGCCGTCGTCGTGCTCGCCGCGAACGGAAAAGACGATCCGGCCGAGGCACCGCGCCTCATCGACAAGCTCCGGGCCGGGTACGACTACGTTCAGGGATCGCGGTTCCTCCGGGAAGGTGGGGCGAGCGTCCGCCTGCCGCGCGGCCGCGGGCTCATGATCCGCGGCTACACCTGGCTGTTCAGCGTCCTCTCCGGGTTCAAAGGGACCGACGTGACGAACGGATTTCGCGCGTATCGCCTCTCGCTGCTCGACGATCCGCGGATCCGCATCGACCAGTCCTGGCTCGACCGGTACGAGCTCGAGTACTACGTGCACTGGAAGGCGATCAAGCTCGGCTATCGCGTGATCGAGGTGGGCGTCTCGAAGACGTACCCGAAGGGCGGCGGCAACTATTCGAAGATCCGCCGGGTGCGTGATTGGTGGAGCATCGTGAAGCCGACAGTCCTGCTTTGGCTGCGCGTTCGAGATTGAGCGCGGCGGCGAGCAGGGTGGTGGTCGATCGACTGACCCTGAGAACCGCCGCGCTCGCGCTCCTCGTCGCGATGCCGATGGCCGCGCATGCGATCGGCCTCCTCCCGGAGGTGACGGTCCCCGTCCCGAACGTCAACGACGACACCGAGCACGCGCTCTACATCGAGAACGCCAGCGACGCGCTCGCGCGCGGAGAGAATGTTCTGGAGTTCTGGGTGCCCGAGATGGACGAGGGCTTCCCGCAATTCCTCTACTACCAAAACCTTCCGCACGTCTCAGTGGTCGCGCTTCACCGCCTGCTCCTCGGAACGATCGATATCTTCACCGTCTTCAACATCGTCCGCTACCTCGGGCTCGTGCTCCTCCCGCTCACGGTGTTCTGGTCGATGCGGCGCATGGACTTCGACACGGTCGCTGCGGCTGTGGCCGCGGCGGCGTCGACCCTGCTCGCGACGAATTTCCTTTACGGCTTCGACTTCGGAAGCTACCTGTGGCGCGGGCTCGGCCTCTACACCCAGATCTGGGCCATGCACCTCTCGTTCATCGCCCTCGCGAGCCTCTGGCGCCTCCTTCGCTACGGAACGGGCTTTCGCTGGACCGCCGTCGTGCTTGCGGTGCTCGTCCTCTCGCACCTGCTTTACGCGTACATGATGGTCGTGACCGCGGCACTTCTTCTGATGTGGGGAGTGACCCGTGCGAACGCGCTCGTGCGCATCGCCCGTCTCGCGGGCGTTGGGGCGATCGCTCTAGCGCTCACATCGTGGATGTGGGTGCCATACATCCTCGAGCGAGGGTTCCAGGGCGCGAACCCGTATCTCCAACCGGAAAAGCTCGCGTCCTTCGGCGCTTCGACGATCCTCGGATGGCTTTTTGCCGGAGAGCTGACCGACTACGGGCGCCTGCCCGTGCTCGCGGTCCTCCTGGCGGTCGGAGTCGTCGCCGCCGTGCGCTTCCGAGCGAGCTCCGCGGCCTTTGCGCTGTTGCTTTTTGTTGTGTGGCTGGTGCTCTATTTCGGCCGCGGGACCCTCGGACCGCTCGCGTCGCTCCTCCCGCTCCAGGAGACGCTCCTCTTCCATCGGTTCATCGGCGGCGTGCACATCGCCGCGATCATGCTTATCGGCGTCGGGGGGAGCGCGATCTTCGGTCTCCTCCGAGCGCAAGAGTCGCGCGCGCGGACCGCTCTCGCCGCGGCGGCCATCGCGATCCTCCTCGTCCCAGCGATCAAGGAGCGCCTGGACTTCGAGAACCTGAACGCGCTTTGGATGCGGCAAACGATGGCGGCGATCGACGCGGACACGGACATGGCATCGATCGTCAGCGCCCTCCGCGGGCTGCCCGCCGGCCGCGTCTACGCGGGCCTGCGCTCCAACTGGGGCGAGCAGCTCGATTTCGCGATCCCGTTCCGCTCGGTCCATGCGTATCAGTACCTCGTCACCGAGCGGTTCCGCATGCTCGCCCCGCCGTACGGCGGCGCATCGCTCAACTCCGACCTGCAGTTCGACTTCAACGACCAGATCGCGGCGCAGTACGACCTCTACAACGTCCGGTACGTCGTCGCGCCCCGGAGCCTCGCCCTACCGAGCTTCCTGCAGGTGTTGCGGACGACGAGCCGCTACGTGCTCTACGCGGCACCATCCAGCGGACACGCGGAGTACGTCGCGCTCGCCGACCGCGAGCAGGTGTCCACCGCGATCCAGCTCTACCTGCGGAATCGTGCGTTCGTGAACGGACCCGGTCCCGCGGCGCGCACGTACATCCGCTGGGACTATCCGGCGCCCGGCGACCGCGTCGTCTCCGGGGAGGTGAGCGGCTGCGCGTCCGGCGCGCTCCGGTACGAGCGGGTCCAGTCGGGCCGCTTCGACTTCATCAGCACCTGTCCCAACGCGGCGACGCTGGTGGTGAAGGAGACCTACCACCCGAACTGGCGTGCGACGGTCGACGGGCAGCCGGTCGAGACATTCATGGTCTCGCCGAGCTTCATCGGCATGACGCTCCCGGCCGGGGACCACTTCGTCACCGTGGAGTACCGCTCGACGCCGATCAAGACGCCACTCTTTCTCTTCGGCTTGATCGTGCTCGTCGCCGTGCCCCTGGCGCGACGCGACCTGCCGGAGCGCCTCCGCGGCGTCCGCGGGCGCGTCGGCGCATGGCGCCGGATGGTGCGTTCGCGTTTCGCCGCATGAGGATCCTCGCGACGCAGGAGACGGATTGGATCAGCCGCAATCCGATCGTCCATCACCGCCTTCTCGAATGGCTTTCGACCCACGACGCGGACGTCACCGTGATCGACTACGACATCGACTGGGCGGCCAAGGCGGGACCGCTCCTGCAGCGCCGTCACGAATTCGCCGGCATTCACAAGTATTTCGCGGATTCGCGCATCCGCCTGATCCGGCCGGGAATGATCCGCATCGGGCTCATCGCGCGTCTCTCGTGGCTCTTTGGAAACTGGCGCGAGCTCCGGACGATCTTCCGCAACGCAAAGCCCGATGTCGTGGTCGCGTACGGCATCTCGAACGCGCTCGTAACGCTCGCGGCCAGCCGCGCCGCCGGACGCCCGTTCGTCTATCACGTCATGGACGCGCTCCATACGCATGCCGAGTCTTTTCCGGTCCGCGCGATCGCGCGATTCATCGAGAGCCTCACGATGCGCCACGCCGATCGGGTCGTCGTCGTGAGCCATGGCCTGGCGCGGTACGCCGCGGGCATGGGTGCGCCGCCCGATCGACTCACAGTGATTCCGATCGGCGTTCGCCGGGTCGACGCTGACCCGGAGGCCGGCGCGCGCGCCCGGGCGCGGCTCGGCGTCGGGGAGGGCGAGGTGCTCCTCCTTTTCGTCGGCTGGCAGTACGTGTTCTCGGGTCTGCGCGAGCTGGTCACCGATTTCGCGCGCCGGGGAGCGGAGGTCCCCTGGCTTCGACTCGCGATCGTCGGTCGCGGCGATCTCTATGACGAGCTGCAACGAATCCGGGCGGCGAGCGGGCTCGAGCGGCAGATCGTCATGACCGGTCAGCTCCCCGTGGACGAGGTCGGCGTGCTCATCGAAGCCGCGGACTTCGGCCTCCTTCCGGCGTACCGCAACGAGACCATGGAGCACCTCGTACCCACCAAGGTCGTCGAGTACATGGAACGCGGAAAGGCCGTTATCGCGACCCGCCTGCCGGGGTTGGAGGCCGAGTTCCCGTCCCTTCCCGGCATCCTCTACATCGACCGGCCCGAGTCAGCGATCGATCTGGTCAGGAGCCTCGCCGAGACAGAGGACCCGACGGCCATACGGGCGATCGCGCGTCGCCTCGGGAAGACCTGCCGGGAGGCCATTCAGCGACGCGATGACTGGGAGACGGTCACCGCGAACTTCGTGTCGCTCCTGCGCGCCGAGGCCGAAAAGAGAGCCGGGCCGGTGAATACCTAGGCGCTCGCGACCGCCGACCGCGGTCGCGCCGTTTCGGACTCGGCGAGGAGCCGGCGCACACCCGGGACGTCGAGGGTCACGTCACTCGAGGAGTACTCGGTGTCACGCGCGGGCGGGCCTGCCGCGCCGAGCTCGGGCAGCACCGGGCGGATGACGTAGTAGTCGCCGCGCTCGATCGTCCGGAAGACCTCCTCCTCGGAGATGAGGATCTCGTGCACCTTCTCGCCCGGCCGTACGCCGATGATCTCGATGGCGATCTTCTGGTCGCCGATCAGCGCCTTCGCGACATCTATGACCGATGCCGACGGTGCGCGAGGGATGTACGTGTCTCCCGCCTCGCCGGTTGTGAGTGCCGCGAAGATCGTGTCGACGGCGCGGTCGAGAGTCAGGAGGAAGCGCGTCATGCGAGCCATCGTCACGGTGACCGGTCCCCCCGCCCGGATCTGATCGAGGAAGAGCGGAATGACCGAGCCCCGCGACGAGATCACGTTCCCGTAGCGGACGCAGAGGAACTTGGTGCGGTGGCCGAGGTTGCCGTTCACGAAGATGCGCTCCTGCAGGGCCTTCGTCATGCCCATCACGTTGACGGGCTTGCACGCCTTGTCCGTGGAGATCGCGAGCGCGACCTCGATGTCGGCCCCGGGCGAAAGGATCGCGCGGACGACGTTGCCTGCGCCGAGGACGTTCGTCTTCACGGCCTCGAGGGGCTCGTACTCGCAGGAGGGCACCTGCTTCAACGCGGCGGCATGGAACACGAACTGGGCGTCACGGACGGCGGCTGAGATCGAATCGTAGTCGCGCACGTCGCCGATCTTGAACTCGAGGACGCGCTTGTAATCGCGGTACGCCGCGTCCTCCGTCGGCACCCTCGGGCGATTCCATTCCGCCCGCATCTCATGTTGCTTCGCTTCGTCGCGAGAGAACACGACGACCTTCGCGGGTTTTCCGAGCTCGCCCGAAAGAAGTCGGCGCACGAGCGCGCGGCCGAGAGAACCCGTGCCACCCGTGACCAGGACGCGTTTACCGTCGAGCACTGGCGATTCCTTCATACATCCTCGCTTCTTCGACGAGCTCGCTCACCATGTCGCGCCAATTCGGCCGCCGGAAGCCGGTCCCCGACCAGAACCGATCCGAGACCAAACTCCGGTCGGACACCACGGCGTCGTCTCGTTCGATCGTCGTCCTGGTCCCGAATGCTTCATTGAGCCAGACCAGCAGCTGGTACTTCGAGATCGCAGGGCCGGAGAGGTGGAAGACCCCGGAAAGGCTCGGCGTCTCGCGGATCAGCCGCGCGACCGTCTGCGAGAGGAAGGTCGTCGTCACGCCACTCCACGTCACGCGTGCGAATCCCTGGACGCGACCGCCGGCCTGACTGAGGAACCACTCGAGCAGGCCCGTCATGTTCTCGAGCTCTCGCCCGATGATGGAGGTCCGGATGGTCAGAGCGCCCGGACCCTCGACTTCACCCAGCAGCTTCGAGCGTCCATAGAGATCGACCGGGTCCGGCGTGTCCTGCTCCAGGTACTCGCCACGCCGGCCCGAGAAGACACAGTCGGTGCTGAAGTGCACGAGACGCGCGCCCGTGGCGGCGCAGAGCTTCGCGAGGCGATGCGGGAACAGCGAGTTGACCGAGATGCTGAGGACCGGATCGGTCGCGGTCGACCGCTGCTTGACGATGCCGATCGCGTTCACGACGACGTCGGGCCGCGCTCGCGCGACGGCATCCGAGACCGACTCGAACTCGAGAGCATCCACGTTGGCGATCGGCTCGGTCCGCCCGTAGAACTGGGCGAGATCCGGACTGGCCCCACGGAACGTCGCGAACGTGACCGAATCCGCGGAGAGCACCTGGCAGAGCTTGTGGCCGAGCATCCCCGATCCACCCAGAACCAGGACGCGCCGATCGCGGGCGGACCGCTCGGCGCTTACGGCCGTCTCACCTGGGCGTGGTCGGCGGTCACCAGGCGGACGCTCGCGTGGACCGGTTCGATCGGCACGTTCTGGATGTCGAGCGTCAGCGCCTGGAGGAGGAGCTGGACGCCGACGATGATCGGGAGGACCGCGATCATGACCGTTCCCGTCGTCGCCGCGACTCCGGCCTGCGCCGCGAGGGCCCAGTGCCACACGCCCCAGATCGTGCCGAATAGCCCGAGGAAAAGCCCGAAGACCAGATAAAGAGAGACGGCGGTGAAGTCCCGAACGAAGTATTGAAGAACGATGCGGCGCACGAAGCCGCGCAAGAGTCGCCACGGGAACTGCAAGGCCGCGCGGGATTCCGAGAGCTGGCTCGCCGCGCCGGGCGGATATCTCGCCGGGATGTACACGTCGCGGACCACACCGCGCAGCAGACTGAGCCGGAGCAACATGCTCGACTCGAAGAAGTAGCGCTTCCCGATCGGAGCTTCGGCGAGAAGCGGGATCAGCGAGGCGTGGATCGCGGTGTACCCGTTGGTCGGATCGAAGATGTCCCAGTACCCCGATGCGAGCTTGGTCATGAACGAGAGCCCCGCGTTGCCGAAGCGCCGGCGGCCGGGCATGGACCGAAGCTCTCGTGCGTCTAGAAAGCGATTGCCCTTGGTGTAGTCGGCTCTGCCGATGACGATCGGGGTGATGAGCGGCAGCAGGTGATCGGGGTCCATCTGCCCATCCGCGTCCATCTTCGCGATGACATCGGCGCCGAGCACGACTGCGCGGTGATAGCCGGCCATGACCGCGGCTCCGACGCCCTGGTTCTGTTCGAGCTGCACCAGATCGACCCGCGGATCACGAAGGTTCCGGACGACCTGCGCGGTCGCATCGGCGCTCCCGTCGTCGACCACCACCACATGCCGGACGAACCCGGGAACGCTCGCGATGACGCTCGCGACAGTCGACGCAGCCCGATACGCGGGGATGACGACCGCGACGATCGGCAGCTCGATCGGAACGACGGGAGCGTTCGGGGAAGACGCGACGAGGTAGAAGTCAGGGCGGCGCACTTCGTCGAGCGCCGTCACGGCTTCGGCGATGGACTCGCTTGGCGGATCGGGCTCGCGGGAGGGCTCGGCGCGACGAGGGTCGGATCGAGCTTCTGCGCCGTCGCGAGCTCGGTCTGCGCCTCCGCGGTCTGCCCCAACTGACGGAGGAGAAGGCCAAGATTGAAGTGCGCGGCGGCATAGTTCGGATCCACCGCGATGACCTGCCGATAGAGCGCGACCGCATCCGCCGTCGCGCCCAGACTGGTCCGCAGGATCGCCAGGTTGAACAGCGCGACCTCCATCTTCGGATCCTGATCGAGCGCGAGCCGGTAGAACGACTCGGCGGCAGCGAGCCGGTTTTGCCGTTGCGCGATCTCGCCGAGGTTATAGAACGCGAACTTGTTCGTCGGTTCTTTGGAAAGCGTCGTGAAGTACGCCGCGACGGCCTCATCCAGCTTTCCTGCCGTATGCGCCGCCAGACCGCGGCTCAGCGCGTCCGCGGCGGTCTCGTTCGTTCCGCCGCCCGATCCACCGCCGCCGCACGCGGCGGCGAGCGCGATTCCGCACCAGAAGATTCCCGCGACGAGTCGACCCTTCACTCCGCCGCGATGTTAACCGGGGCTCGTGCGGCCAACGTCGGACTTTCGGGGGAGATGCGAGCGCGATGGCGTCGCGGACAAACACCGCGGTAAGCGCCAAGGCGCCCCGAGCAGCTGCGTTGAGAGTTTGGGTTTCGAGCTCCGTGGACGGCGGCGGTCAGATTTGCGACGAGAGCGAAACCCCTGTGGACTCGACAGTGGTTCGTTTGACTCCGCCCGCCAGTCTCGGAAGAGGCGCCCAGCGCCACGCCGGGCAATCGGGGCGTCGCTTGATGACAGGACGCCCGTCACGCCATACCGTTCTCTCCCACGCAGCCGAACGCGCGTCTTTGGTGAGGGAGACGAGGGAATGTTCAAGTTCACGACCGTCTTTGCGCTCGCGCTCGCGCTCACGCTCGCGGTTCCCGATCCTGCGGTCGCAAAAGATCCGGGTGGGGTCACGGTCATCCGGTCCTCCAAGAACGACGTCTCGCCCCGCCTCGCGACGATTCCCCCGAAGACCGAGGACGCGGCGCAGCCGAAGAAGGAGCGTCCGCTGCATGGCTTCCCGCAAGGCACGACGGGCGCGCTGGATCCCGCAGTGCAGTCGACGGTCAGCTCGGCGGCACCCGCGGTGTCCTCCTCGTTTGAAGG
>DASWCR010000168.1:0-6908 GCA_036389995.1 Candidatus Limnocylindria bacterium
ACGGAAGATGAGCGCATCTGAAGCGCCGAACGATCGCGCGACACGCAGGAGCGCTGCCTCCGTGTTCCGGACGCCCGCCATCGTGTTGATGATGATCGGGAAGAGCGCGCCGAGAAAGATGACCGCGATCTTCGACGGCATGTCGATGCCGAACCAAATGATGAACAGCGGAATCAGCACGATGCGCGGGGTGCTGTAGAAGAAGTTCACGAACGGATCCAGCGCGTACTGGAACCGCGTGTACCAGCCCATCAGCAGGCCGGTCACCAGACCGATGGCGATCGCCATGCCGTAACCGATCCCAAGCTCCGCGCCGCTCGTCCCGATGTCCAGCCAGATGTCGCCCGTCTGGAAGAGCTTTACGAACGCCTGCGCGACGTCGTTCGGACCGGGTAGGAAGAGGATCGGCATGACGCGCGCGTTCGCGACGAGCTGCCAGGCGGTGAGCGCGAGGATGACGCTGAACGTGCCGATGACGATCGGCTCGTACTGCTTGCCCCGGCTGGGCTTCACGATCGACCGGCGTTCTTGGGCCGGCGGTCTGTCCAGCGTCGTCGTCGGCGCGGCCGGCTCCCAACTCTGGATGCTCATGCGGCTGGCATTCCCGCCATGAGTCGCTCAGCCGGCACGGCGAGCTCCTCCTGGATCGACTCCCAGATCTCGTCCTCGTAAGTGAGGAACTGTGGGTCGCGTTTCACGCGCAGGTCGCGCGGGCGCGACAGCTTGATCTCGAGCTCGTTCTTCACCCGACCAGGACGGCGAGTGAAGACGATGACGCGGTCCGAGAGATAGATCGCCTCTTTGATGTCGTGCGTGATGAAGAGCGCCGTCTTGCGCGTCTGCGACCAGATCTTCAGGAGCTCGAGCTGCATCATCTCGCGCGTCTGCGCGTCGAGCGCCGCGAACGGCTCGTCGAGGAGGAGCATCTCCGGGTCGGTGAGAAGGGCTCGGGCGAGGTTCACCCGCTGCTGCATGCCGCCCGAGAGCTCGAGCGGGTACGCGTCTTCAAACCCCTTCAAGCCCACGAGCTCGATCTGCTGCTTCGCCCGTCTCTTCGCCTCGTCCTTGGTCATGCTTCCCTGCGCTTCGACGCCGAACATCACGTTGCCGAGGACCGTGCGCCACGGGAGGAGGCCGGGTTGCTGGAACACCATCGCGCGATCGGCGCCGGGCTTCGTGATCTCTCGCCCGTCGAGCGTGAGGCTCCCCTCCGCGATCGGGATGAGGCCGTCGACCGCGTTGAGGAACGTCGTCTTACCGCAGCCCGACGGGCCGACGATCGCCAGGAACTCGCCGGGGCGCACCGTGAGATCGACTCCCTGGACGGCCCTGAAGAGCGTCTTCGAGCGGTGCAGCCAGTACTCGATGACGACGCCCTTCGCGGCGAGCTTCGCGGAGCGGTCGTACATCGGAGCTAGCTCAGCTTCCCGTCGGTCGGATGCGGCTCGCCCCGGAGCAGATAGCCGAACTTCTCCTTCGCCTTGCGCTTTACCTCCGCGCTCGGTGTGTTCACCGGCGGGAAGTCCGCCCGCCATTCGAACGGCCTTGTGGCGTCGATGATCGCCCGCGAGCTGTGGCCCTTGCGGTCTTTCGGGATGCGCGGGTCGAGCGGTCCGCTCCACGCGCGCTTGATGATGTCGATCGATTCGACCGGGTCTGAACGCGTGCTCATCGCCCACACCACGTCGTTCAGGTCCATCACGTCGATGTCCTCATCGACGACGATCACGTACCGGCCCAGGTATGCGCCCGCATGCACCGTCGCCGCAAGATGCCCGACCTGACGCGCGTGTCCGGCGTACCGCTGCTCGATGCTCACCGCGTTGAAGAGCCGCGAGCCGCCGACCTCGTGGCACCAGACACCTTTGATCCCCGGAACTCCGACCGCCTCGAGCTCCGAACGCAGCAGTGCCGATCGGAGGAATGCGCGGTAGAAGGACTGCTCGTCGGGGGGCTGGTTCGGCGGCGAGCCGAGCATGATCGGGTCGTTGCGGTGGTAGACGGCCTCGACCTGCATGAACGGCTCGGGACGCGCGTCGCTCGCGTAGTAGCCGGTCCACTCGCCGAAGGGACCCTCGACGATCCGCTCTTTCGGGTCCACCCAGCCCTCGATGACGATCTCGGCCTCGGCCGGGAGCGGAAGCCCGGTCACCGGTCCCTTCACGACGCGGTACGGCTCGCCGCGCACCCCGCCGGCCCAGTCGTACTCGGTCAGCCCGAACTGGACCTCGGTCGCGGCCGCGAGGAAGAGCAGCGGGTCGCCGCCGGCGACGAACGCGATCGGCATCTTCTCCCCGCGCGCGAGCCACGCGTCGCGGTGCATCCGGCCGTGCTTGCCGGGCGAGATGTAGAAGCCAAGCTTGTTCTTGTCATGGACCATCACCCGATAGCAGCCGAGGTTCACCCAGCCGTTGTCGGGGTCGCGCGTGATGTCGAAGCTGCCAGTGCCGATGTACCGGCCGCCGTCGTTCTCATGCCATTTCGGCGCGGGGAAGATCGTCATGTCGACGTCCGTGCCGCGCGCGACGTTCTCGAAGATCGGACCGTCCTTCACCTCGATCGACGGGATCGGTGTGATGCCTTCGGATACGCGCTTCTGCCACGCGCGGACGAGCTCCTCGGGAGACTTCTTCGGGTCGAGTCCGAGCGTGAGCGCGAGCCGGGGAAACCAGCCGAGGCCGTTTGAGAGCACCCGGAATCCCTTCTTGTAGCCCGGTATTTCATCGAACAGGAGCGCCGGCGTGCCGTGAACGCGGCCGGCGAGCTCGGTCGCCATGCCTATCTCGTCCTCGGAGCGGGCGCCACGAACGACCCGCAGCTCGCCGAGGTCGTCGATGCGCTTCAGCCAATCACGGAGATCACGGAAGGTACGGGTCGGACGCTCGGCGACAGCCATGCCCATCTCCCGCCCCCGCCCGTGCCGGGCGAGGGGTCCAATTGGCAAATGGTTATACCACTGGGAGCGGGCCCGAGGCGTTGCCCTATTTCAGGAGTCCCCGGTCCAGCGCGCTCTTTACGAACGAATCGTCGACGATCTTCGCTGGATCGACCGTCTTCACTTTGTCGTTGAACTTCGCGACGACTTCCTGGATGCCTGCCAGCTGAGCGGCCGTCGGTAGGGGCGGATCCTTGAGGACGGTGCCCACGTACCAGTCGTACGCGGCCTGCATGCCCTTGTCGTCGTCGGACTTCAGATACTTCTTGAGCGCCGCGATCGTCCCGGGCCGGTCGGCGCGGGCCTTCGCGATCGCCTGGACGATCGAGTCGACGTAGCGCTGCACGACTGCCCTGTTTGCGTTGACGAACGCGCGAGTCACGACGATCGTCGTCGCGGCGGTGGGCAGGTTCAGGTCGGCCATCTTCGCGAGCGAGTGGAAACCCGCCGCTTCGAGCTTCAGCGTGTCGGGCGGCGATGACAGCGTCGCCGAAACGCCGCCGCTCAGGAGCGCGGCCGTCGCGTTTGCGGTGGACCCGGTCGAGAACACCGTCACGTCCGTATCCGGAACGAGCCCGAGCTTCGGCAGCATCGTGCGGATACCGATGTCGAACGTACCGCCTACCCCGGCGATCGCGACCTTCTTTCCCTTGAGGTCCGCGGGCGTCTTGATGTCCGCCGCCGCATAGAGCTGGTACGGCCACACCGGACCGGTGTTCGCGACGACGACGACGTCGCCGCCACCAGCCGTCGTGGTGAGCGCCTCTGAGCCACCGATGTGCGCGATCTGCGTCTGACCCGAAAGGAGCGCCGGCAGGCCGGTCGTGCTCGCGATGAGCTGAAGGTCGACATCGAGGAAGTTCTGGTCGAAGATGCCCGCTTCCTTGGCGACGTACGCCGGGAAGAAGTCGGCCAGGACGTTGCTATACGAGACGACGATCTTGGCGCGGCTCGGCTGCGGCGTCGCGCTGCCTGAGACGAGCACCTGCGTGGCGCTGGGCAGTGTCCCGGCCCCGGCGCACGATACGAGCACGAGCACGCTCGTGAGCAACGCCGCGAACGTCCTTGTCATCGGGCGGGATGATACGCAGCGCCCATCGCTTCGGCACTACGCGACGTGATCAGGAGCCCGGTAGCGAGGCGAGGAAGTCGTCGACGATCGCCGTGACCTGCGCGGCCGTGGCGCGGGTGCTGTGGGGACTGTGCCCTCCACCCTCGATCATCTCGATCCGAGCGGTGGGGACCTCGCGACGGATGCGGTCGAGCTCGCCGGGCTCGGTCCGCGGGTCGTCGGCACCATGCACGACGAGAATCGGCACGCTCAGCTCGTAAAGACGATGGTCGTAGAAGTCCTCGTTCGGCGTTGCCGCGATTTCGCGCCACGCGCGACCACCGGCGCGAATGATCGTCCGCCAGTAGTCCTCGCCGTGCTCGGCCGCAAGCTTCCGCGTTACGCGGTCGCCGAACGCGTCGGGGTCGTTCTGCATCCGCTGGAAGAAGTCGCGCGACCGCGGCTTCTCGCGATCGAGATGGATCGCCTCAACGATGATCCCGTCGTAACGCTCGGGGTCACGCAGCGCGAGGATCGTCGCGATGACCGCGCCGTCGCTGTGGCCCCAGAGCACGGTGCGCCCGATTCGCAGCGCGTCGAGGAGGTTCTCGGTCTCGATCGCCGCGGCGAGGTGGAACTTCGGCGGCAGCTCGGCGATGTGGGGTGAGCCGCCGTAGCCGGTGCGGTCCGGGATGAGGAACCGGCGATCCAGTTTCGCGACCGCGTCGTCGTGCGGATAGAAGCCATAGCCCCACCCGCCGTGCAGCAGGACCATCGGCGCACCGCGGCCGCCTTCCTGGTAGCGCAGCTCGATCGGTCGCGTTCCTGGCAGCAGCGGGGACTCGTCGATCGCCACCTTGAAGGAGGCGAGCTGCGCCGGCATCAGCGGCAGGCTAGCGGGAACCCGGCCGGGACCATGCATGTAGATAGGTCATGCGCCTCGCACTCGCCACTTTGCTACTCACGATCTCGTGCGTCCCAAGCCGAGACGACCGGGGCGGATACGTGAACGGGATCTGCGAGCCGACGACCCGGCGCGACGCGCAAGCGGTGGCCACAACGACTGGTCAGTTTGGTGTGGTCGGGTCGACCTCGCTCGCAGGCGATGACGTCGTTCAGATTGTCTGGCGAGGGGGCGGTCCCGCGACTTCTCTCGCGGTCATCGCCTACCGGCTCGATCCTCCTTCGGCCGGAACATGGGTCCGCTGGTCGGCGGCTGGGTATGGAGCGACCTCACCGTGGGGCGAGGTCGGCTACTCGGTCGGCATGAAACCGATCGGGTCTCCAGGCTGCTGGCGAATCCTGCCCGATGGCGGGCGTACCGAGGACGGTGTGGTCATCGCGATCCGCCCGACCTAAAGCTTCGCTATTTCCCTTTGTAGTTGGGCTTCCGCTTCTCCACGAACGCGGTGACACCTTCTTTGGCGTCCTCGCTCTTGAACAGCTCGATGAGAAGCTCGCGCTCGCGCTTCAGTCCCTCTTCGAGACGCATGCCGAAGCCCTGGACAGTCGCGAGCTTGATCCGTCCGATCGCGAAAGTCGGCCCGCTCGCGTAGATGCGCGCGCGCTCGAGCGAGTGCTCGACGAGCTTCCCTGCCGGCACGACCTCGTCGACGATGCCGGCAGCGAGCGCGTCCTGCGGAGGCATCGTCGCACCGCGCAGCATGAAGTCGAGCGCCTTCTGGCGGCCGATGAGTCGCGGCAGGCGCTGCGTGCCACCGGTGCCGGGGAGAAGCCCGAGCGTGACCTCGGGAAGACCGATGCGGTACGAGCCCTCGGCGGCGATGCGGAAGTCGCAGCAGAGCGCCATCTCGAGGCCGCCGCCGAGGCAGTGCCCGTTGATCGCGGCGACGACGACCTTCGGCGTGCTCTCGAACTTCCCCATGGCGTCGTTCGCGCACACGACGAACGCGTTCTGCTCGTCGAGGCCGCTCTTCGCGAAGACGGAGACGTCGGCACCGGCGGAGAAGAACTTTTCGTTGGCGCTCCGCAAAAGGATCGCCTTCACCGCATCGTCGCGGCGCGCCTCCTCGATCGCCGCCTCGAGCTCGTCCATGAACGCCTTGTCGTAGGAATTAGCGGGCGGCCGATCAAGCACGACGTGCCCAATGGAGTCTTGCTTCTCGAGACGAACCGCCATCAAACCCCCCGCGCTGAAAGTTCCTAGACTTTAGACCGACTGGCGAATGACGCGCGCGCTAGCGCGTCGTGGGCGTTCCGCCCACCGAACGGGAGGACTTCTTCATGGCAACGATGCTCATCGACGGCCAGACCGTCGCCGCGCAAACGGGAAAGACGATCGAGGTCAGAAATCCCGCGAACGGCGAGGTCGTGGACACGATCCCGAAGGGCTCCGCGTCGGAGGTCGACGCTGCGGTCGAGGCCGCCGCGAAAGCGCTGCCGGCGTGGGCGTCACTCTCGGGCACCAAGCGCGCCGCCTTCATGCACGCCGCGGCGGTGAAGGTGAAGGCCGCGGTCCCCGAGATCGCGAAGCTCCTCACGCTCGAGCAGGGCAAGCCGCTCGCGCATGCCGTCATCGAGGCGACGAGAGTCGCGGAGAACCTCGAGTTCTTCGCGGGCTTCGCGGACAAGCTCCGTGGCGACTACGTGCCGCTCGAGGACCAGAACAAGTTCGGCCTCACGATGCGGCGCCCCGTAGGCGTTGTCGTCGCGATCACACCGTGGAACTTCCCGCTCACGCTCATGGCGAACAAGATCTGTCCCGCCCTCGCGGCGGGCTGCACCGTCGTGCTGAAGCCGGCGTCGACGACACCGCTCGCAACACAGAAGACGATCGAGATCATCAACTCGGTCGGCATCCCCGCGGGCGTGCTGAACACGGTCCACGGACCCGGTGCGGAGATCGGCGACGCGCTCGTGTCGCACAAGAGAGTGAACAAGATCGCGTTCACCGGACAGACC
>DASWCR010000169.1:0-11023 GCA_036389995.1 Candidatus Limnocylindria bacterium
GAGGCGAGCACCAGCCGCGTCGTCGGATACCGCTCGAGCGCCGTGAGCACGGTCGCGGTGCCGAGCACGTTGACCCGGACCGCGGCGACCGGGTCCGCCGCTGCGAGCGTGGGAACGGCCATCCCGGCGAGATGCACGATCGCGTCCGCTCGCGAGCCGGCGAGCGCACCTTGGACGTCGTCGAGACGCGTGATGTCACCTTCATGGATACGCACGCGGTCTTTCATTGCCACGAGGTTTCTGAACGGCGGACGTTCGTGCGCGAGACCGTGGACCTCGTCGCCGCGCGACACGAGGTGCTCGGCGAGGTGACTGCCCGCAAAACCGGTGATGCCGGTGATCAACACGCGGAGCACGGCGGCATCGTGCCACGTATGGTTTTCGCATGCCCCGATCGGTTCTCACGCCGCTTGCCGCGTTCAGCGTCGCGCTTGCGTGGAGCGGCGGGTGGATCGCGGGAAAGCTGGGCGTCGCGAGCGCGCCCCCGCTCGAGTTCTCGGCGATCCGCTTCATCATCGCGTCTGGGGCGCTCGCGATCATCGTCGTGGCGACGCGGACTCGCATCCGAAGAGACGCGCTCGGCCCGGTCGTTTTGTCCGCGATCTTCGGCTACCTCGGCTACAACGCGTTCGTTTTCGTCGGCCTGACGATGGCACCGGCATCCGATGCCGCGCTCATCGTGCCGACGACGATCCCGGTCCTCACCGCGATCGCGGCGTCGTTCTTCGGCGAGCGGGTCACCACCACGAAGGTCGCGGGGTTCGCGCTCGCGTCGATCGGTGCGGCGCTCGTGATCGCAGCCGGGCAGACCGGCGGCGAGGTCTCGTCGCAGCGCCTCCTGGGCGATGTGCTCTTGCTCGTGGGTGCGGTGTGCTGGTCGATCTACACGGTGCTCGGGACGATCACGCTCCGCACGCGCTCGCCGATCGAGGTGGTCGCTCTCGCCGCCGCGATCGGCGCGCTGTTGCTTCTGCCGTTCGGGTTTCTCGAACAGGGCTACCGCGACGTCCCGACCTGGAGCGCGGGGGTCTGGGCCGACGTCCTCTTCCTGGCGCTCGTCGTCACGGTCGGGAGCTTCACCCTCTTCTATTGGGTCGTGCGGCGTGTCGGGGCGGGGATAGCCTCGATGTCCTCGTATTTCGTGCCTGTTCTCACGCTTGCGCTGGCGGTCGTGCTGCTTGGCGACCGGCCCCAACCGCTTCAGCTCGTGGGCGGGCTTGTCATCCTGGCAGGCGTGCGTCTGGCGACTCTCCGGCTCCGCGAAGGCCAGCCTGTGCCAGAGGGCGCCGCCTAACTCCTAGCGCGCTCGTACGACTTCGGACAGGCCATGACGGACGACGACGGCTCTCCGGGTGACCAGAATTTCGAGACACATGAGGCGCCTTGGAGCGCTTGCCGCGTTGGTGGTCCTGGCCGCGGCTTGTTCCTCCGCCGCACCGATCACCGCGCCTTCTTCTTCGCCCGCCGAGACGCAGTCCGCGACCCCGGCCGTCGAGATGGTCGACAGACCCGTGGCGACCGCGCCTGTCCCGACGCCGGCACCGCCTCTCGTGAGCGTGCCGGTACTCACCCGGCCTGTCGTGACGCTCGACCGTCGCGCCTTCCCGATCGGACCCGTACAAGGCTTCGTCGCCCCCTCCACCGACGACACGGGTCTGGTCGCGGCGAACATGCCCGAGATCGCAAGAAGCTACGCCGACCTCCTCACCAAGTACGCGAATCTTCCGCGAACGGTGCAGACGGACCAGGACAACACGCGCATGCAATTCGAAGCGATGCATGCCGCACCACGCTACGTCGAGGTCCTGCGCCGCTGGCTCGCATATCGCGGCGCGGACGACCAAGTCACCGTCGAGATCCGTGACATCGCGCTCGACCGCGCGTACGCCAAACCCTGGGGACGCCAGGCGATGATCGAGCTCCACTTCGTTCTGGTGGATCGACACACAGGCAAGATCAACGGCCCGAGTACGGAAGAGCGGCCGGTCAGGCTGCGCATGAGCGTCGCCGGCAGCTGGCAGATCGTCGACGCTTTCGACGCGACCGCAGGCCGGTGGCTCGAGGGCGAATCGCCGCGATACTCGGCATTCTCCCTCGAGAACGAGGTCCCCGATGTCGTCGCCGAGTACCTGAGTGCAGAGAGCTTCGCGCCCGGGGTGTGGCCCAGCGGCGCGGTGAGGCCACCGACCACCGCCTTCTGGAAGGCGCGGAACGATGCGCTGAACGAGATGAACCGACTTTTCACGTCAGGGACTCTGGTCGACCGGCATTTCGAGGATGTGACCGCGCGCATCGTGCGTTTCGACCCCGCCACGTACGTCGGGGACGGCGTGCTGACCGTGTCGGTCGCGGGAAAGCTTGTCGAGATCGCGGCGGACGGCACCAAACGCACCGTTCCGTTCACGCAGCCGCTCAAGTTCCTGCGCACGTATGGCGGCTCGGTGAGCTGGTTCGCGGCCGACGCGCAGGAGTCGGACGGCTCGTGGGATTCAGGCGGTGTTCTCGCGCTATCGGAGATCGATCGGACATTCGGCTGATGACCGTCTAGCCGGCGGTCGCCGGCAAGCCTAGCTGAGGCCTCGGCCCCATCAGGCCCCTTACCCCTGGGCTCGCTCGCACGACCGGTATTAATCTCGCCCGCATGGATCAGCGCCCGTCACCGGAAGAGTTCGGGCTTCTCTTCAAACGCTTCCTCGATGACATCGTCAACCGCGCGGAGGTGCCCGAAGGCCCGCTGCTGAAGCGCCTTCGCGCGCACCTCGGTGGCGAACCGACGCGGATGTCCGTGATCTCTGAAGAGTTTGAGCGGTTCCAGCAGGCGAACCTCCAGGTCGCGATGGATGCGTACGTCGAGCAGCCTGGCCACAGCGCGGAGCTCATCGGCCTCGCGGCCGAGAACAAGCGGCAGTGGGGGCTCGGCCTGTCGGACTTCGTGAATCGCGGGACGTCGCCGTACAGCCTTCGTCTGGCCGAAGGCCCCGTGGACTACGTCAACTTCCACCTGGACGGCGATCGCGTGCTTCCGGTCGTGCAGTTCGGCCTCTACCTCGTGAAGGCGGACGGCGTGCCTTTCATCGCGTTCGTCTCCGGACCGAACGAGAACATGGGGCCGAGACAGGCACGCGCGCGCGTCGAGGTGATGGCAGCGGAACGCTCCACGGCAGAGCGCTTCGTGGCCGACATCACCGGGCTCATGGCCGAGCACAACGTCTACCGTGGCAAGATCGTTTCGCTCGGCCCTCAGCAATTCGGCTTCGGGCCGCAGACGATCATCACGTTCCACCGCCTTCCCAAGGTGACGCGGGATGACGTGATCCTTCCGAGCGGTGTACTCGATCGCATCGACCGCCACGCGATCGCGTTCAGCGAGCACGCCGATCAGCTCATCGCTTCGGGTCGCCCGGTCAAGCGCGGCCTGCTGCTCTTCGGCCCACCCGGGACGGGCAAAACGCTGACCATCATGTATCTCGCCGGCCGCATGCAGGGGCGGACCGTTCTGCTCACGACCGGGCGGGCTCTCGGAATGATCGCCGCGGTCACGCAGATGGCGCGGCTCCTCCAGCCGAGCACGGTCGTCGTCGAGGACGTCGACCTCATCGCGCAGGAACGCGGCATGCCTGGCGTGCAGACGCAACCATTCCTGTTCGAACTGCTCAACGAGATGGACGGCCTGCGCGAGGACATCGATGTCCTCTTCGTCCTCACGACCAACCGCCCCGACATCCTCGAGCCGGCACTCGCGGCTCGGCCTGGACGAGTCGACCTCGCGGTACCCCTTCCGCTGCCGGATCCCGACGCTCGACGCAGACTCTTCGCGCTTTACGCGCGCGGGCTGGACTTCAAGGTGACCGATCTCGACAAGTTCATCGCGCGCACCGAGGGGGCGAGCCCCGCATACATCAAGGAGCTTCTCCGGAAGGCCGCGGTCTTTGCGGCGATCGAGGGCAACGGAGCCGGCTTGCGGGTTACCGACAAACATCTCGACCAGGCGATGGACGAACTCACGGAGGGCGGGCGCCTCGCCGAGCGGATCACCGGGTTCACGCGGCCCGGCGAAGAGGGACCACCGCCCGGGCCGATGGGGCCGAGCGGGTTTCCAACAACGGTCGCGCGGAGAGCCGGCTAGACGGACTCGGGACGCGCGATCAGGAGACCGTTCTCGCGATACACGGGCAGGGCGAACGAAAAGCGGTCCACCTCGAGCGCGAGCTCGGCGTCGCGTCGCGGAAACCACTCCTCCCAGACCGTGTCGTCGCGCAGATCGAGCGACGCCTTCGCGATCTCACCGCGCAGGCGCGCCGCGATGAATGCCGCGCCGAGCTCGTCCTCCTCGCTCCTCTCTTGAGCGGAGCTCCCCATGGCGACCACCGTGACCACGTCCGCGTTCGCGAGATACCGCGCGGTCGCGCTCGCGATCACAAGGCTGCCGAGGAGGACCTCCGCGGCTCCGGTCGCGGCGACGACGCCCTGCGTGCCTGAGCTCGTGCGCTGCACCACGCGGCGTCCGGTGAGATCGAGCTTCTCGATCGCCGACGGCGAGTTGCCAACATCGAAGCCGGGGATCGGCCGGCCGCCGATCTCGCCGGTCAGAAAGAGGCGCGGATCGCGACGCTTCATCGCAAGGGCCTGCTCGTGATCGGCGACGAGCACGATCTCGCGGGCCCCAGCCGCGATGCAGAACGCCGCGGTCGTGAAGGCGCGGAAGACATCGACGATCACCGCGTGGCCCGTCGCCGAGCGCGCTCCCTCGAGAAGCGAGGTGACCCGGACGTTCAGAGCACGGCCGCCTTGAATGGGCGGCGGCCGGCCCCAAAGCGCTCGAGCGATAGATCGCCGATGTCGATCGTGCGCGCGCGGCCGTCGAGCATCTCCTCGACGACGAGCTGCGCCGTCGCCGGCGCGTGGATGAAGCCGTGGCCGCTGAATCCCGCCGCGATGTAGAGGCCGGCAACACCGGGCACAGCACCGACGATGGGATGGTAGAGCGGCATCGGCAGACGCAGCTCGGCGACGCCGACCTCGGTGTTCGCGATGAAGAGGTAGCCGCGCTCCTCGAAGTCGTGGCGCGAGCCCGTGCGGTCCTCGAAGTTTCGCCAGAACGCGGTGGCGAGCTGCGACATGCGGATGTCGAGCTCGTCGACGAACTGATGGCGGATGCCGCCGAGCCCGCCCTTCGTCGTCCCGGCGCCGAGCTGATCGCGCTCGAGGACGAGCACGTCAGTCTCGCCTCGGTCGCACAGGAAGAACGCGACCGCGGCGCCCACGACGCCACCGCCGAGGACGATCGTCGACGCCATCCGCGGAAGGTCGGTCAGCCGTCCACCTCGTCGAAGCGGAGCTTGCCCTCTGCCTCCGAGATGCGCCCGAACCGCGGGAGATCGTGCGTGAACCCGACGATCCACCGCTCATCGATCGCGCGCCGCAGGATCAGCTTCTTCGCGGCGAGCGTGTCGAGCGGGAACAGGTCGAACGCCGGGATCCACGGGAGAGGCAGATGGTGGCGGTCTGGCAAGAAATCGCTCGAGAAAAAGAGCGTCGTATCGCGGTCGGTCACGCGCACAGTCTGCGTGCCGCGCGTGTGGCCCTGGACCCGGTCGAGGCGGACGCCCGGAAGTATTTCGACGGATTCGTCGATGAGCTCGAGCTTCCCCGCGGCCTCCAGCGGCGCGTAGTCGTCGGGGAGGTAGCTGCCACGTGTCCGCTCGTTCGGGGCGATCGCATCCTCCCACTCGCGGCGCTGGAACACGTAGCTCGCCCGCGGAAACGTGGGGACGACCCGCTCACCGTCGCGGTAGGTGTTGCCGCCGCAATGGTCGAAGTGCAGGTGCGTGTTGATGACGAGCGTCACCTCCCCAGACCGCACGCCGAGCGTCTTCAACTCATCGAGGAGGCGCGGCGGATCTTCAATCCCGAAGTTTTGCTTCTGTTTATCGGTGAGCTTCGGCCCGGCGCCGGTCTCAACAAGGACCACGTGATCGGCGTCGCGGATGAGCAGGCAGTTCATGTCCATCGTCACGCGGTTGCGCTCGTCGGCCTTCTTCTGCCGCTCCCAGAGCACTTTCGGGACGATGCCGAACATCGCGCCGCCGTCGAGCCGGAATACACCGTCGCTGAAGATCCGCACGTCGAAACGACCGATGCGCACGAGGCGTCAGTATGGGCGGCCGTGGAGATACGCGACCTTCGCGAAAGCGACGGCGACGAGCTTCGCGCGCTTTGGCGCGCGTGCGGGATTCGCGACCGGCCGGGCGACGACGATGCGTCGCTCGCGGCGATGGCGTCTCGGAACCCGGGTCTGTGCATCGTCGGGCGTGAGGGCGGTCGCGTCGTGGCCTCCGCGCTCGCCGGCTTCGACGGCCGCCGCGGCTGGCTGTATCACGTTGCCACGCATCCCGACGCGCGGCGGCGCGGGATCGCGACGCGTCTCGTGCGTACGATCGAGGAGCGGCTCCGCGCGATGGGCTGCCGCAAGCTCAACCTCATTGTCTGGGAGGGCGAGGACGACGCGATGGCGTTCTGGGCGGGCATCGGCTACTACCGTGAAAAGACCGTCGAGTTTGCCAAGGAGCTCGTCACGAAGTGAGCGGCATCGAGCCGGTCCAGAAGCAGTTCGGCCGCGCCGCGTCCGCGTACGTCGAGAGTCCGAACCACGCCCGCGGAGAGGACCTCGATCGCATCGTCGCGCTGGCGACGGAGCGGGGCGGCGAGCGCATCGTCGACGTCGGCACCGGCGTCGGTCATGCGCTCCGCCGCGTCGCGCCGAGCTTCCGAGCCGCGGTCGGGGTCGACGCGACGCGCGAGATGCTCGAGGCGGGTCTGGGCGTCCTCGCGGGCGCCGGCGTGAAGAACGCGCTGCTCGTTCAGGCCGACGCGACCGCGCTGCCGATCGCGTCGGGATCGGCGGACGTCGTCACGTCGCGCCTCGCCGCACATCACTTCGCCGACGCGGCCGGCGCCTTCCGCGAGATCGCGCGGATCCTGCGACCCGGCGGGCTGTTCGTCCTCGTCGACAATTACGCGCCGGACGAGCCCGAGCTCCAGCGCTTCATCAACGAGGTGGAGACGTTGCGCGACCCCTCGCACGTACGGAATCACACGGTCGCCGGATGGCGCGGGCTGGTGGAGCGGGCCGGGCTGCGAACGACCGTCGACTCCGACACCGCGATCACGAAGCTCACAACCGAGAACTGGCTCGAGCGCTCGCAAACCCCGCCGGACCGAGCTGAGGAAGTGCGGCGGCGGCTGCGAACGGCCTCGTCTTCCGCCGTCGCGGCGTTCCAGATCGCACCGACCACGTTCGCGGTGCGCAAGCTCATACTTATAGGAAGGAAATGAGCACTGCAGACCAGGACACCCGTCGCGCGAAGCTGACCCCGATCCAGTACGCGGTGACCCAAGAGGCACGGACAGAGCCGCCATTCACGGGCGCGTACTGGGATCACCACGGCGAGGGGACGTATCGCTGCGTCGTGTGCGGCGATCCGCTCTTTGATTCGGGGACCAAGTTCGAGTCGGGGACCGGTTGGCCGAGCTTCTACGACGTCGTCGAGAAGGGCCACGTCACGACCAAGGAGGATCGCTCCCTCGGGATGCGGCGCACCGAGGTCGAGTGCGGCAACTGCGGCGCGCATCTCGGGCATCTTTTCCCGGACGGTCCGGACCCGACGGGCATGCGGTATTGCATCAACTCGGCGGCCCTCGACTTCACGCCAAAAGACGTTCCCGGCGGTGAGTCCAAGCCCTAGCGCGGTTGGCACGAAGCCTGCCGCTCGATCCTCGTGCGTTGGGCGGCTCCCCTCCTGGTCTTGGCGCTCGTCGCGCTCCCATCTTCACCGCGAGCGGCGACCGCCCGCCCGATCGTCGTCGTCGCGGCCAATCAGTCGTTCAACTGGGCGGGGTACGTCCAGGGCGCACTCGAGAAGAACAAGACCTTCCACTCCGTCGCAGCGACCTGGATCGTGCCGACGGCGACGCCGCACCGCGCGGGCGAGGCCGAGTACTCCTCGAGCTGGATCGGGATCGGCGGCGGGTGTGTGGATGCCGCCTGCTCGATCGGGGACGACACCCTCATCCAGGCAGGGATCGGCCACGACATCGACGCTACCGGAGCGGCTGACTACTACGCGTGGTGGGAGGCCATCCCGGCGCCCCTCGTGCGGACAGCGTTGCCCGTGCGGCCTGGTGACCGCATCGCGGTGGCGATCTCCGAAGGTCGCCTGCCCGAGGTCTGGACGATCGTGATCGCGAACCAATCGACGGGTTCGCGATTCATGATCACGCTTCCCTACCCCTCGAGCTATGCGACCGCTGAATGGGTCATTGAGACGCCCGTCGTTATCACCGATTCGGGCGGCATCCAGGTCGGTCCGATGCCGAATCTCACGACGGTCCGCTTCGATCGCGCACGCGTGAACGGAGCCTCGGCCGGATTCATCTCGGCGGAGCGGATGGAGCTTGTCGACTTCGACCTGACCCTGATCGCCACACCGTCGCTCCCCGACCGTAAGGGCGACGGCTTCAACGACTGCACGTACACGGTGACCTGTCCCGCTCCTTAGACCTCCGCATACTTGCCCCGTGACGCTCACCGGAAAGCGGCTGGCATTCATCGGTGGCGGGACCATGGCCGAAGCGATGGTGCGCGGCCTGCTCGATCGCCACCTCGTGCCTCCGTCTCACGTGCTCGTCACCGGCCCGCGGCGTGAGCGGCGCGCCGAGCTCGTGAAGGCGTACGGCGTCAGGGCGCTCGCATCCAACGCCGAGGCCGCGGCCGACGCGCACGTCGTCGTGCTCTCGGTGAAGCCGCAGGTGCTCGCGACAGTGATGCGCGAGCTCCGCGGCAAGCTCGACGAGGACAAGCTCGTGATCTCCATCGTCGCCGGCGCGACGCTGCGGTCGCTGCGCGACGGCCTCGATCACGCAGCGATCGTGCGCGCGATGCCGAACACACCGGCGCAGGTCGGCATGGGCGTCACCGCGTGGACGTCGACCACCGCGGTGGATGCCGAACAGCGCGACCGCGCGAAGGCGATCCTCGGCGCGCTCGGCGAAGAGCTCATGGTCGACGACGAGAACCTCGTCGACATGGCGACGGCCCTCTCGGGAACCGGGCCGACCTACGTCTTTCTGTTGATGGAGGCGCTCGTCGATGCGGGCGTGCACCTCGGCTTCTCGCGGCGCGTCGCGGAGGAGCTCGTGCTCCGCACCGTCGAAGGCTCTGCCCTGTTCGCTCGCAAGAGCGGCCGGCACCTCGCGGAGCTCCGCAACATGGTCACGTCGCCGGGCGGGACGAGCGCGGCCGCGATCTACCAACTCGAGAAAGGCGCATTGCGAACCGTCCTATCGAAAGCCGTGTACGCCGCGTACCAACGAACGCGCGAGCTCGGCGCCGAGGCTGAGCGGCGCGCCGAGGAGCGTCCGTGAGGAACGTCATCACGGTGCTTGTCCTGGTCCTCGCGTGCCTCGCGGGACTCTGGCTCACCTTGGTAGATGCCCGAACCGACGACACGGGCATCGAGGCCGGTCTGCTCTTCCTCATCGCCGCGGCGCTCGCGGCGGTGCGACCCCGCGCGGCGATGGTCATCGCCTTCATCGTGGGAGCCCCGATCCCGATCTCCGAGGCCCTGCAGAGCGGCGCCTTTCCCGCGGGCATCGTAGCGCTCGGATTCAGCGTCGCGGGAGCTCTGATCGGGGCTTATCTCGGGATCGTCACGCGGAGGAGCGCGTCGTCGACAAGCCCGTGAGGCCTAGGCCATGACGGAATGGACTTCGTAGACCTCGCCGCCCCGCTGGATCATCGCGTGACCATCGACCGTATTCACCCAGGCGCTGGCGGCTCCGTTCAAGGCCTCGAACGTCTTCGTGTCGGTGGTTCGCGGCCAGAGGAGCACGGTGCGCTCATGGGGCGCTCCTTCCGAGAGGAAGCGTTCGAGGTCTTTCCGGTTCGCGAGGACGACCGCTACGCCGGACATTGCGCCGCCCGGCGCGAAGCGGACTCCACGCGGTCTCCACGCCGTGAGCCAGCTCGGAACGGCTTTGTCGACCCCGATCACCGCGATGAGCGGCTTCGGGCCGAAGTCCCAGAGCCACGCGGCCGTCTCAGCAAGAACCTCCGGGTCCCCGAGGGGACGCCACGTGGCGTCGGCGGGCGGGAGCTCAAGCACGAAGAGGTCGTATGCGATCTGGCTCACCTGCATGTTTAGGTCTGGAATAGCAGGCGGCCGAGCCAGCGGGGAGTCCCCGGCCAAGGGGAGAGAGGGCTAGTACGGAAGTACCCGGTCCTCAGGCGGAGCGGCGCAGGCGGGGATCGAGAGCGTCTCGGAGTGCGTCGCCAAGGAAGTTGAAGGCGAAGACGGCGGAGAAGATGGCCAGCCCGGGCCCGACGCTCATCCACCACTTCAGATTGGAGAGATAGCGGGTCGAGTAGTTGATGTCCTGGCCCCAGGACGGATCCGGCGGCTGCGGACCGAGCCCGAGGAACGACAACGCGGCCTCGGCCAGGATCGCGAATGCCGTCGAGAGCGTCGCCTGGACGATTAGCGCGTTCACGACGTTCGGAAAGATATGGCGAGCGATGATCCGAAGCGGCGTACTCCCGATCGTGCGCGCGGCAACGATGTACTCACGCGCCCGCACCGCGAGGACCTGCCCGCGCGTCAGACGCGCGTAGGCCGGGATGGCGACGATGCCGATCGCGATCATCGCGTTCTCGATCTTCGGGCCAAGCGAGGCGGTGATCGCGATCGCAAGCACGAGCGCCGGGAACGCGAGGAGCGCGTCAACCAGACGCATGGCCAGAAGATCGAAGGTGCCGCCGAGGTAGCCAGCGCCGAGCCCGAGGCTCACGCCCGCGAGGAAGCCGATGAGCACCGAGATGACTCCGACGCGCAGGGAGACCTGGCTCCCGACGATGACCCGCGAGAAGACATCGCGGCCGAGGTCGTCCGTTCCGAGCCAGTGGGCCGCGCTCGGCGAGAGGAGACCGTCGGCGACGTTCACCTTCGTCGGGTCGTACGGGGCGATC
>DASWCR010000170.1:0-31679 GCA_036389995.1 Candidatus Limnocylindria bacterium
TCGTATTCATCACGCAGTACTACACGGCAGGCGACTGGCGACCGGTGAAGGAGATCGCGGAGGCCGCCAAGACGGGTCCGGCCACGACGATCATCTCAGGCGTCGCCGTGGGTTTCGAGACCACCGCGTCGTCAGCGATCACGATCTCGATCGCACTGTTCATCTCTCACTGGCTCGGCGACCAATGGGGTCAGACCACGGGCCTGCCGCACGGCGGCATCTACGGCACTGCCGTCGCCACGATGGGCATGCTCATGACGGCCGCGTTCATCCTCGCCGAGGACACGTTCGGTCCCATCACGGACAACGCCGGCGGGGTCGCGTCGATGGCGCGCGCATCTGCGGAGACCCGTGAGCGGACGGACCGTCTCGACGCCGTCGGCAACACCACGAAAGCGCTGACCAAGGGCTACGCCGTCGGTTCGGCGGCACTCGCGGCGTTCCTGCTCTTCTCGGCTTATCTAGACAAGGTGGCGCAGCTCACGGGCAAGCCGTTCAACACGGTCGACCTCGCGAAAGTTGACGTGTTCCTCGGCGGCTTCCTTGGGGCGATGCTGGTGTATCTGTTCTCTTCGCTCGCGATCCGCGCGGTCGGTCGCGCCGGCGCCGCGATCATCGAAGAGGTGCGGACGCAGTTCCGCGAGCACCCCGGGATCATGGCCGGCACCGAGGAACCGAATTACGCGCGCGTCGTGGACATCACCACCGCGTCGGCGCTGCGCAACATGATCGCGCCGGGTCTTCTCGCCGTGCTCGCGCCGGTCGTCGTCGGCTATCTGCTCAAGGCGGAGGCCGAGGCGGCCCTCTTGATGGTCGGCACGATGGCTGGCGTCATCCTCGCCACCGTTCTCAATAACGGCGGTGGCGCATGGGACAACGCAAAGAAGTACATCGAATCGGGCATGCTGAAAGACGAGAAGGGCAACGTGCTGGGTAAGGGGACGCCCGCCCACGCGGCCGCCGTCGTCGGCGACACCGTCGGAGATCCGTTCAAAGACACCGCCGGCCCGAGCCTCCACGTCCTCATCAAGCTGCTCGCCACGATCACGCTCGTGCTCGCACCCCTCTTCGTCTAGCGGCGCCTACCGCGTCGGCGCGGGTCCTGTCCCTGGCTCGGGGCAGTGCGCTCGCCGCACCCTCCCCGCCTTCGCGTCGTTCGCTACGCTCACTCCGCATGGCGGGTTCCCGGGGCACCCGCGGCTCGCGCACAACCCGCTCGCCAGTGCCACCCGCGCCGGCTCGGCGCGTCGCTGCTTCATCATCGGGAGTGGCTCCTCGCTCAATAATCTCGGAGTGCCCGGCTCGATCGACTTCAATTCTGATCTTGGAGAGGGCGCCGGCACCGATATGGCGCTCATGCCGCTCATTACGAGCGCGAACATCGCGTGCGGTGGGCACGCCGGGAACGAGAACACGATGCGCACCACGGTCGAGCTCGCGATCCGGAACAAGGTCGCCATCGGGGCGCATCCGGGATATCCCGACCGCGAAAGATTCGGGCGCGTGCCGATGGACATCCCCGCCCGCGAGCTGATCGAGTCGATCCGCCGACAGGTCGAGTCGCTCGTCGGGATCGCGTCTCGCATGGGCGCGCGCGTGACGCATGTGAAGATGCACGGCGCGCTGTACAACCAGGGCGAGCGCGACGCGACCGTTGCGCGCAACATGATCTTCGGTGTGCAGGCTGCTACCGGCGGGCATGAGCTCGTCATAGTCGCGCCGCCCGGCTCGGCGATGGCGCAAGAGGCGAGCGGCATGGGAATGAAAGTCGCGCGAGAAGGCTTCGTGGACCGCGCGTATGAACCTGACGGGACGCTGCAGTCCCGCTCGATCGCGGGCTCGGTACTCACCGATCCGGCGGACGGGGTTCGGCAGGCTCTCTCGTTCGTAAAGAACGGCGGGGTGACCGCCGTCGATGGGACATTTCTGAAGCTCGCGGTCGACACGCTCTGCGTGCACGGCGACACCCCGGGCGCGCCCGACATCGCGCGTGCGGTCCGCGATGCGCTCGGCAAAGCCAAGGTGAAGGTCGCGCCGTTCCGGTCCTGAGCGATCTACGGATCAGCCCCTTCGGCGACGCGGCGCTGCTCGTCGAGCTCGGCGACCAGATCGATGATGCGGTCGCGGCTGGTGCTCGCGCGCTCGCGGACGCGTGGGACGCGATGGCTCACGGTCGCGCGGTCCCCGCGTATGCATCCGTCGTCGTGCGGTTCGATCCGCTTCGTCTCGCGCCCGCCGACGCGGAGCGCGAGGTCATGCGGCTCGCGAAGGCCCAGGGTCGCGCGACATTTGAGAGTGGTCGCGAGGTCGAGATTCCAACGCATTACGACGGACCGGATCTTGTCGAGACCGCTGAGCGATCGAAGCTCCCCGTCGATGAGCTCATCGCTCTGCATTCGGGTCGCGTGTACCGCGCGTTCTTCCTCGGATTCCTACCCGGCTTCGCGTACTGCGGCGTTCTGGATCCGCGGATCGTTGCGCCTCGCCTGGTGAGTCCGCGCGAGCGTGTCCCCGCAGGATCGGTGGCCGTCGCGGACGGGCAGACCTCGATCTATCCGTTCGATTCACCCGGCGGCTGGCGGCTGATCGGACGGACCGACGTCCGCGTCTTCGACAGCGCGAAAGAACCGCCGGTGCTGATCCGTCCAGGCGATCGGGTGCGGTTCGTCGCGCGATGATCCGGATCGAGGCGACCGGGCTGCGCGCGACCGTCCAGGATCGCGGTCGATTCGGTCATCTTCGGGAAGGTGTTCCGCCGTCGGGTCCCGCAGATCCCGTCGCCTTCGCCGCCGCGCAAGCGCTCGTCGGCAACGACTTCGATGCGGCCGCGATCGAGATCATCGGCGATGCGTTCGCCTTCCGATGCGAGGACCGCCGCATCGTCGCCGTGACCGGGCGCGACGTCGCGCTTCGGGGGCGCGGCCTCGTGCCGGGCTGGACCGCGGCATTCGCCCGTCCGGGCGAGACCTTCACCGTCGTCTGCGGCGAACGCTCGCGGTTCGCCTACCTCGCCGTGTCCGGGGGCATAGCCACCGAAACGATCCTTGGGAGCCGCTCGGCCTATCTGCCGGCCGGTCTCGGCCGCGCGCTGCGCGCCGGCGAGGTCCTGGCGCTCGGGATCGCCCGTGTGGACATCGAGCGGGCGGGTCGTTCCGCCGTCAGTCCTGATTACGACACCGGACAGATACGCACCATCACGGGTCCGCACGCGCAACGTTTCACCGATGAGGCCGATTCCCTGTTCTTTAGCGCCGAATTCCGGGTCGAACCCGCGAGCGACCGAATGGGCACGCGCCTGAGCGGGCCGCGGATTGTCGCTCGCGAAGGCGAGATCCTCACCACCGGCGTCGTAGCCGGTGCCGTGCAGATCCCCTCGGGCGGCGCGCCGATCGTCCTCCTCGCAGAGCATCAAGCGACGGGCGGCTATCCGGTGATCGCGACCGTGATCACGGCCGACCTCGGTCTCGTCGCTCAGCGACTGCCGGGCGAAAGTCTTCGGTTCGGCCGGGTCGACCGAGATCTCGCCGTGGCGGCTCTTCGCGATGCGCGCGCCGCGCTTGGGGCTATCGCATGACGAAGCGAGACGACCTCGCAGTCTTCCCAGGGGTCGACGCTTGCCGCAATCTAGCCCACGCATGCACCGAGACTGCCGGCTGACCGGATGACCGACGAAGTCGATCCGCGCCTCGTCGCCCTCGGTCTCGTGCCGGGTCCCGCCGCCACGCCCGCCCCGCCGGACTGGGAGACCGCCGCTCCGCCGAAGCCCACGGACTGGGTAGTCCCGACGGCGCCGGCTGTCGCACCGGCGCCTCTACCGCCGCCTCCGCCTTCAGCGACCCCGTCGGTGCACATGCCCGCACACAAGCCACTCACCGTCGGCGATCTCTTCCCGGGGATGGGCAAGTTCAGCGGTACTCCGCCGCCCGACGCTCCTGCGGCGCCACCGGCGCCCCCGACGTTCACGCCGGCGCCCCCGACGTTCACGCCGGTGCCTCAGTCGTTCGCGCCGCCCGCGCCGCCGGCTGCCGCGCCCCCGCCGCAGCAGTACACGCCCCCTCCGCAGCAGTACACGCCACCCGCGTATACGCCGCCGTCGTACACCGCGCCGGCCGCGCCCGAAGCGCCGGTTCGCGAGGCGCCGCCGCCGCTGCCTCCGCTCGCCGCCGCGAGGCCGACCCCGATCTTCAAAGCGGTCGAGGCGCCCGCGATCCAGACGAAGAAAGACAAGAAAGAAAAGCCGGCGAAGCCGCACAAAGAGAAAGCGGTCAAGGCCGCGAAGGCCGCCAAGACCGTGGTCGCGAAGCCCGCGAAGGTGAAGCCAGCGCCCAAGCCGCGCTTTGTCCTTGCTCCGAGTGGCGTCCTACTACGCGGCCCGATCGTCATGGGCTACCCCGAGCAGAAACTGCAGATCACCCTCGAGCAGCTCGGCTTCCGCATAGACGGAAAGGAGCCGATCGACGTCGCCTGGACCGATGTGCGGGAGATCAAGCCGCGACGTGGGCGTGTCGTCGTGCGCACGAGGGGAAGGCCGGTCGCGTTCGGCATCCCGGTCGAAGGGGTCGCCGAGCCGACGCTCTCCGGCCCTCTGGCGCGTGTGGTGAAGGAGGCGAGCGGCGGCAGCCTCGATCTTGCCGGAAGCGCCTTCCTCGAGCTGCAGAACGCGACGGATTCGCTGCGCGACCACTTCCACGACGAAGATGACCCGCTCGTCCCGACGGTCGTCGGTCTCGTGTTCTCGCTCGCCGGTTTGACGTTCACGGCGCTCATGCCGGATGCGCTCGCGATCGCGACGCGCACTCCGGTCGCAGCGGGCGCCTATCTTCTCGACTACCCGCTCGCGGGATTCGATCCGCGTGTCCTCGCCGCCGCGTTCGGGCTCGCTGCGATGCTCGCCGCGGGCATCGTGCGAGTGGCGATGGGAAAGGCGGCGACGGCTTGGGCACGCGGCACCCTCCGCGGCTGGCACGAAGGCGGACGCCGGCCGATCGCACTTCTGCGCCGCGGGCTTGCGGCGATCGTCCTGAATCCATCGATCGCGGCCGCCGTCCTGCTCGTCGCGATCGTCACCTGCCTGCCGAGCGCGCGTGCCCAGACGATCATCGACGGCAGCGGATTTCACATCATGCGTGCGCTGCCGTTCTTCGATGACAACAAGTCGTGGACAAGCCTGAAGGACATGCGGACCGTTCCGGCGCCCACCGTGCAGCACTTCGAAGGAGTCGCAGTCGTCTTCACGTTCAACGACAACTCCGAGATCACGACGCTCGACGCGCACCTGCGCGGCGGTACCGACAAGCAGCTGCTCACAAGCGCTACCGAGTGGAAGCGCGAGGCGCAATAGGACCGGTCACGCCTTCTTGACGAGACGCTCGATATACCGCGCGAGCACGTCGCTCTCGACGTTGACGAGATCCCCAGGGGCGAGTGCGCCGAGTGTCGTGCTCTCGGCGGTGTGGGGCATGAGCGCGACCTCGAAAAACGTCTTGCCGAGCCCCGCGATGGTGAGCGAGACGCCGTCGAGCGTGACGAAACCCCTCATCACGATGTAGCGGGCGAGGCCCTTCGGCACCGCGAAGCGCAGACGGGCCGCTCCACCGCTCGCCTCGCGGCGACCGACCAGCTTGGTCGTCGCGTCGACCTGCCCTTGCACGAAGTGTCCGGCCAGCGCGGTCGTCGGCGTCGCCGCGGGTTCGAGGTTCACGCGCGTCCCACGGATGGCGCGCCCCAGCGTGGTACGCGAGAGCGTCTCCGCGGAGACGTCCACCGCGAACCCGTGCGTGTCCCGCTCCGCCACGGTGAGGTGTGCGCCAGCGACGTTGACGTCCGCGTCGATGCCAAGGTCCTGGGCGACGCGCGACGACGCGATCTCGAGCCGTAGACCCGCGGCGTTCGGTCCGGTGTGTCGGATCGTGCCGATCTCCGCGACGATCCCCGTGTACATCTAGCCGAGCGCTCCTTCCAACGCGAGATCGTCGCCGAGCTTGCGCACGCGGACATCGTGGAGCTGGCTCGCCGTGGGGACCCCTTCGAGCGCGGGCGGGCCGTCGCCGCCGGCAACAGGCGAGAAAAGGAGGAGCACGCGATCGGCGAGATGACCCCGCACGAGCGCGCCGGCCACGTGCGGCCCAGCCTCGCTCATCACGGTATTCACGCCATGCTCGCCGAGCCAGCGTAGAACCGCGCTGAGATCGAGCCCGCCATCGGCACGCGGCGCCGTCACGAGCAGCACACCTGACTCGCGGAGCTTGTTGGTGCGGCGCACGTCGGCATCGCGCGCGACGAAGATCACCGTGCGCTGCGGATCCTTCGAGCGTACGACCTTGGCCGTCGGCGGCGTGCGCGCGTCCGCGTCGACGATGACGCGAAGCGGGTCACGTCCTTTGACCTCGCGAACGGTGAGCGCGGGGTCGTCGGCGAGCACGGTGCCGATCCCGACCAGCACCGCATCGTTGCGGTCGCGAAGGCGGTGCACCTCGCGCAGCGCGGCCTTCCCCGAGAGATACCGCCGCCCGGGGACCGCGACGCGCCCATCGACCGTGGAGGCCAGCGTCAGCAGCACAAAAGGCCGCCCCCGCTTCAGACGAGACAGGAAACCCGCGTTGAGGCGTTCGGCCTCCGTTCGGAGGAGGCCCTCTTCGACCGCGATCCCGGCGGCGCGGAGCCCGCGAATGCCCTTCCCGTCGGTTCGCGGATCGGGATCGCGCATCGCGACGACCACGCGCGCGATGCCGGCCTCGCGCACCGCGTCGACGCACGGCGGGGTGCGGCCGTGGTGCGCGCATGGCTCGAGATTGGTGAAGAGCGTCGCGCCGCGCGCGCCGTCGCCGGCTTTGCGGAGCGCGTTGACCTCGGCGTGCGGCTCGCCGGCCGCGTGGTAATAACCTTCGCCGATCACCGCGCCGGCCCGGACCACGATGGCGCCGACGAGTGGATTGGGGCTCGTCCTCCCGGCGGCGCGAGCGGCGAGCCGAAGTGCGCGGCGCATGTAGGTCGTGTCCGCATCGGTCACGGCTGCTAGTCTGCGGCCCTCGTGACCGTCCTGAAGGTGCCTGGTGCCGCGAACCCCGGCCACGAGCTCCTTCAGTCCGCGCTCGCGCAGCTCGACCGGGCAGCGAAGGCGCTCAATCTTGACCCAGGGATGCACCGTTTCCTTCAGCAGCCCGAGCGCACGCTCATCGTCGCGCTGCCGGTGACGATGGACGCCGGTCATCTCGAGGTCTACACGGGCTACCGGGTGCAGCACTCCACGGGTCGGGGGCCGGGAAAGGGCGGCATTCGGTTCCATCCCTCGGTCACGCTCGAAGAGGTGCAGGGCCTCGCGATGCTGATGACGTTCAAGTGCGCCGTCACCGACCTGCCCCTCGGTGGCGCGAAGGGTGGCGTCGCGGTCGACCCGCGGAAGCTCTCCTCAAACGAAGTGCAGCGCCTCACCAAGCGCTACACCGCCGCGATCCTTCCGATCATCGGTCCTGAGCAGGACATCCCCGCGCCCGATGTGAACACCGACGAGCAGACCATGGCGTGGATCGTCGACACGGTCACGATGATGACCGGCAAGCATTCGCCGGAGGTCGTGACCGGGAAGCCGGTCGAGCTCGGCGGCTCGCGCGGTCGGACGGAAGCGACCGGACGCGGCGTCGCGTTCGTCACGCTCGAGGTGCTTCGACGCCAGGGGAAGGAGCCAGCCGAGACGCGCGTCGCGATCCAGGGATTCGGCAACGTCGGCAGCGTGACGGCGAAGTCGCTCGCCGCGGCGGGGTGCCGCATCGTCGCGATCTCCGACGTCAGCGGCGGCTACGCCGCGCCCGACGGCATCGACGTCGCGCGCGCGATCGAGCATGTGCGGCGCAATCCCGCGCGAACGCTCGAAGGCTTCGCCGGCGTGACGCGCATCTCGAACGCGGAGCTCCTCGCGATGGACGTCGACGTGCTCGTTCCAGCCGCGCTCGAGGGCCAGATCACCCGCGACAACGCTCACGAGATACGCGCCCGCATCATCGTGGAGGGCGCGAACGGTCCGGTGACCGCGGAGGCGGACCGCCTGCTCGCGGATCGCGGCGTGCTGATCGCGCCGGACATCCTCGCGAACGCGGGCGGCGTCGTGGTCAGCTATTTCGAGTGGGTGCAGAGCCGCGCCCAGTTCTACTGGGAGCTCGAAGAGGTCGAGAAGCGGCTCGAGATCTACATGCGGCGGGCGATGGAGCTCGTGCTCGCGAAGGCGACGGTGTACGACTGCCCGCTGCGCGAGGCCGCGTTCATAGTCGCGGTGGAGCGGGTGGCGAGCGCCATCACGAAGCGAGGCATCTTCCCCTAGAGACGTCGCCGTACTCGTCGCCCTTGCATAATTATCCATCGGGCCGCATAATCCCACGTCTATGCCGACGAAGGTCGCGATCGTGGGGGTCACCGGCTACGCTGGCGGCGAGCTCGCGCGTCTGGTGCTGCGGCATCCTGAGGCGCGGCTCGTCGCGGCCGTCGCGCGATCTCGTCAGGGCGAGCCACTTCGCTCCGTGCAGCCGCACCTGCATAACGCTCCTGATTCGCTTGTCCTGGGGTCGGACGTCGATGACGCCGAGGTCGTCTTCACAGCCTTGCCGGCGGGCGAGGCCGCGAAGCAGGCGCGCGCGTGGCTCGATGATGGTCGCACCGTCATCGACATCGGAAGCGACTTCCGTCTGCGGGACCCGAAGCTCTACGAACGCTGGTACGGCTACACCCACCCCGCGCCCGAGCTCCTGAAGGAAGCCGTCTACGGCCTCACCGAGCTGACGCGCGATCGCGTGCGGACCGCGCGCCTCATCGCCAACCCCGGCTGCTATCCGACCGCGGCGCTGCTCGCGCTGATCCCCGCGCTCAAGGCGGGCCTTGTGACCGAGGACGTCATCGTCGACGCGAAGTCCGGCGTGAGCGGCGCGGGTCATGCTGTCGAGGACGCGTTCCTCTTCGGCACGATCGACGAGAGCGTCCGCCCATACGGCGTTCCGAAGCACCGCCACACCCCCGAGATAGCGCAGGAAGCCGCCGTGCTTTTCGGCAAGCCGCTCAAGTTGACGTTCACGCCGCATCTCGTTCCGATGAACCGCGGGCTCGTCGCGTCGTGCTACGCGCCGCTTCGTCCAGGCAAGACCGCCGCCGACGTCGCGCATGCGTACGCGAAGGAATACGCGGAGGAGCCGTTCGTGCGGGTCGTCGACAGCTATCCCGCGACGAAGGCCACGCTGGGTAGCAACTGGTGCCTCGTGCACGCGCTCGTCGATGAGGAAAACTCACGGCTCGTTGCGTTCGCCGCGCTCGACAACCTCGTGAAAGGCGCCGCGGGCTCGGCGCTTCAGAACTTCAATGCGCGGTTCGGGTACCCGGAGACCATGGGCCTCGAGGCGCTCCCACTATGGCCATGACGGAGCAACGCGAATCCTGGCCGCCCCAGCCCACGGGCGACCTTCTCGGCTACTCGGTCGGCGCCGCTGCCGCAGGAGTACGGGATGGAAAGCCGACCCGGCTCGACGTCGCACTCATCGTGTCGGACCGCCCATGCGTGGCCGGTGGTGCGTTCACGACGAATCAGGTCATCGCGGCGCCCTGCGTCGTGACCCGACGGCACCTGGAAGGTGGGCCGTTGCGCGCGATCGTCGTGAACTCTGGAAACGCCAACGCGTGCACCGGCGAACAGGGCGAACGTGATGCGATCGCAATGGCGGAGGCGGCCGCGACAAAGATCGGGTGCGATCCACACGAAGTCGCGGTCGCGAGCACTGGCGTCATAGGGGTGCCTCTCCCTGTCGACCGAATAGCGACCGCCATCCGATCGATCGAGCTACGCGCCGATGCCTGGGATGACGTTGCGAAGGCGATGATGACGACCGACACGCGACCGAAGCTGTCGCGGAACGATTACGCGCTGGGCTTTCGTGGCGCGCGCGGAACCGTCCACATCCGGGGTGTCGCCAAGGGTGCCGGAATGATCCATCCGAACATGGCGACGATGCTCGCGTTCGTGGTGACTGACGCGAACATTGGTGCAAGCTCCGCCATGTCGGGGTGGATCCGTCACATGGCCGCAGAGACTTTCAACAAGATCAGTGTGGACGGCGACACGAGCACGAACGACATGCTCCTCGTTCTCGCCAACGGAGCCTCAGGACTAAAGCCGGCTCTCAAAGATCTCGGCATGTTCGAAATGCTCGTGGAAGGCGTTTGCCAGGATCTCGCGCAGCAGATCCTCGCGGACGGCGAGGGCGTAACGCGAGTGTTCAAGGTGTTGATCAGAGGTGCCGCCTCAGACGAAGAAGCGATGCTCGCCGCGCGGACTATCACCACGTCAAACCTCGTGAAGACCGCGATCCACGGCGCCGATCCAAACTGGGGCCGCATCCTCGCCGCCGCCGGTCGATCCGGGGCCAAGGTCGACCAGACAAAGGCGACAGTTCGCATCGGAGACGTGAACGTCTTCGAATCCGGCGCGCCGCGTCCCTTCGACAGTCAGCGCATCCGCGAGATCTTCAGCACGCCGGGTGTGCGGATCGCGGTCGATCTCGGCGTCGCGAAGGGCAAGGGCGAAGCCTGGGGGACGGACCTCTCCGAAGAGTACGTGCGGATCAATGCCGACTACACCACGTAAGGACCTGCTCGTGTTGAAGATCGGCGGATCGGTCGGCGCCGAGAACGACGCCGCGCTCGACGCCGTCGTCGCGCTCAACGACGCGGGGCACCCGCTCGTCGTGGTGCACGGTGGCGGGCCGCTCGTCGGCGAGTGGGCGGAACGAATGGGCATGGAGACGCGATTCGTGCGAGGTCTTCGCGTGAGCGACGCCGAAACGCGCGACCTCGCGCTCGCCGTCCTCGGCGGGCTCGCGAACGGACGCGTCGTCGCGACGCTCATCGGTCGCGGCGTCCCGGCCGTGGGTCTGACGGGCATCGACGGGGGGATGCTCCGTGCCGAACGAGAGGACACCGAGCTCGAGTTCGTGGGTCGCGTGACCCTTGTTGACAGCGCGCTCATCGAAGAGCTCATCGATGCGGGCCGCGTGCCGGTCGTCGCGCCGGCCGCGCTCGACCGCACCTCCGGTGAGGTGCTCAACGTCAACGGCGACGCGGCCGCGGGCGCGATCGCCGCCAGTCTCAGCGCGCGGCTTCTCGTATTCGTCACCGACGTTCCCGGCGTGCGGGGCAAGGACGGTCGCGTGATCGCGCGGCTCGACGCGGACAAAGCGCGCGCTCTGGTCGACGACGGAACGATCGAAGGAGGCATGCTCCCGAAAGTCGAGGCGTGCCTCGTCGCCGCTGCCGCGGGGTGCCGCGCGGCGATCGTGGCGACGCGCGGCGTCGATTCGGTCGAACGGCTCCTCGCAGGCGAGCAGGTCGGCACGGTATTCGAGGCCGCCGCATGAGGGACGCGCTCGCCCGCAAGCATCACCGGCAGCAGGCGCTCCTCCGCGTCGTGTCCCAGCAGCGGCTCTCGACCCAGGCCGACCTCGTCCGCGCCCTGCGCGGCGCGGGGTTTTCCGCGACCCAGGCGACCGTCTCGCGCGACATCGTCGAGCTCGGGCTCGTGAAAGTTGCGCGCGACGGGACGCACGCATATGCGCCGCCGTCCGCGGCCGCGCCCGGCGGCGGGATGGAGCGGCTCCGCCGGTTCTGCGAGGACTATCCGGTGGAAGGGGCGCTGGCCACGAATCTCGTGGTGTTGCGATCGCTCCCGGGAACGGCCAACGCGCTCGCCGCGGCGCTCGATGCGTCGCGTCTGGACGAGGCCGTGGGAACGCTCGCGGGAGATGACACCGTCTTCATCGCCGCGACCAACGAACGCCACGCGCGTGCGCTTCTGGGCCGGCTGACCACGTTCGGGATCGCGCGGAAGGGGGCCAGGTGACGAAGCAGTACCCCGGCGAGACGTGCGTGCTGGCGTACTCGGGCGGCCTCGATACGAGCGTGGCCGTCGCGTGGCTGCGCGAGACTCTCGGCTTCGAGGTGGTCACCTGCACCGGGGACCTGGGCGCGACAGCCGACCTCGATGCGGTGCAGCGCAAGGCGATCGCGAGCGGGGCCCGGAAGGCGATCGTCCAGGACGCTCGGGAGATCTTCCTTCGCTACTTCGTGTGGCCGGCTTTGCAAGCCGGCGCGCTCTACGAGGACCGGTACCCGCTGGCGACGGCGCTCGGCCGCCCGCTCCTGGCGAAGCTCCTTGTCGACGCGGCCCGGGCCGAGAACGCGCGCTTCGTCGCGCACGGCTGCACCGGGAAGGGCAACGACCAGGTGCGCTTCGATCTCGCGGTCGGCGCGCTCGCGCCCGATCTCACGGTGATCGCGCCGATGCGCGGCGGCATGAATATGACGCGCGACGAGGAGATCGACTACGCGCGCAAGCACGGCATCCCCGTCGAGGCGACGAAGAAGAGCCCGTACAGCGTCGACATGAACCTCTGGGGCCGGTCGATCGAAGCCGGCGTGCTCGAAGATCCCTGGGGAGCTCCGCCGCGCGACGTCTTCCAGTGGACGGTCGAACCCGACGAGGCGCCGGCGAAGCCGCGCGAGATCGAGATCGGCTTCGACGAGGGCGTTCCGGTCACCCTCGACGGCGCGAAGGTGGAGAGCATCGACCTGGTGCAGCGTCTCAACGAGCTCGCCGGAAAACACGGAGTGGGGCGGATCGACATGGTCGAGGACCGCCTCGTCGGGATCAAATCGCGCGAGATATACGAAGCGCCGGCCGCGGTGCTGCTGCATCAGGCGCATCGCGCGCTTGAGTCGCTCGTGCTCACGAAGGAGTCGCTGCGCTTCAAGGCGCAGCTCGCCCGCGAGTACGCAGAGCTTGTATACAACGGGCTCTGGTTCTCGGCGCACCACCAGGATCTCGCCGCATACGTGCGCAGCACCCAGCGCTTCGTCACCGGCGAGGTGCGCGTTCGACTCCACCGCGGTACCGCCACGGTCGTCGGCCGCCGCTCGCCCCATTCGCTGTACTCGACGTCGCTCGCGACCTACGGGAAGGGCGACGCGTTCGACCAGCGCGCGTCGGAGGGATTCATCAAGGTGTTCGGGCTGCCGCTCCGCACCCAGGCGCGCACGCAGGCGCTCTGGGGCGAGGGGAGCGAAGCGTCGCTCGACATCCCGAGGAAGGCGCTGTCGGCGCCCACCACGGCGAAACCCTCGACGAAGGCGACCACCAGCAAGAAGCGCGCTCGTTGACCGAGCCGAACAACAAGCCGCTCTGGTCCGGGCGATTTGTGACTCCGCTTGAGCGCAGAGTCGCCGGATTCACCAGCTCCCTCGAGCTCGACCGCCGGATCGCGCTCTACGACGTTCGCGGCAGCCTTGCCCATGTGCGAATGCTCGGTCGGCAGCGGGTCCTCACGGAGAAGGAAGCGAAGACCATCGAAGGCGGCCTTGGGCGAATCGCTCAAGAGATGGAGCAGAAGTCGTTCCCATGGCCGAGCGATTTCGAGGACATCCACTCCGTCGTCGAGCGTCGACTCCGCGACCTCGTCGGCGAGGTCGCCGGAAAGCTGCACACCGGTCGGAGCCGGAACGACCAGGTCGCCCTCGACCTCCGCCTCTTCACGATCGACGCCCTTTCGGCGCTGGACGATTCAGTCGCCGATCTCGCTCGCGCGCTTATCGAACGCGCAAAGGACGAGGTCGAGACGGTCATGCCCGGCTACACCCATCTTCAGCGAGCCCAAGTGGTCTCGCTCGCACACCACCTGCTGGCACACGTCGAGGCGCTTCGGCGCGATCGTTCCCGCCTCGCGGAGGCCAGAGAGCGTGCCGCGACGTCGCCGCTCGGCGCGGGCGCCCTCGCGGGCGTCCCCTATGCCATCGACCCCGCGTCGGCGGCCCGCGAGCTCAGGCTTGCGAGTGTGTTCCGGAACAGCATCGACGCCGTCGCCGATCGCGACTTCATCACAGACTTCGTGTACGTCGCGGCCGTGGCTTCCGTCCACGCATCACGCCTCGCGGAAGAGCTCGTCGTCTGGACGAGCGCTGAGTTCGGGTTCGCTGAATTCGCCGAAGGCCACGCGACAGGGTCGAGCATCATGCCGCAGAAAAAGAATCCCGACGTCGCCGAGCTGGTCCGCGGTCGCTCGGGCCGCCTCCTCGGGGATCTCATCGCGGTCCTGACCACGCTCAAGGGGCTCCCGTTGGCGTACGACTCCGATCTCCAGGAGCAACGGGTTCCCCTCTACGACGCGACCTCCCTGGCTGATGCACTGTCGGTGCTCGCACTCGTGGTCCGTGGTCTTCGTTTCGACCGGGAGGCCATGCGGCGTGCGACCGAGCGCGGCATGCTCGCGGCCACGGATCTCGCCGATCACCTCGCCAAGCGCGGCGTGCCGTTTCGCGAAGCGCACGAGATCGTCGGGCGCATCGTCCGCGAGCGCCTCACGGCCGGAAAGGACCTCGGCGGAGTCACGATCGAAGAGCTGCGGAGGTACGACGGCCGCTTCGAGCCGAGCGCGGTCGACGAGATCCGCCCGGAACGCTCGCTCGCTTCACGCGCCTCGCCCGGCGGCACCGCACCCGACCGCGTTCGCGAGGCGCTCGCGGAAGCGACGGAGGCCCTTCGAAAGTGAGCGTCGCGATACGAGCGGCGCGGGTGGAGGACGTCGACGACATGCGAGCGCTCATCAACCGGTACGCGGCCGAGGACCGCATGCTCGAGCGGTCGCGCGATTTCCTTCTCGAGCATCTCCGCGACTTCCTCGTCGCCAAGGATGCGTCCGGATTCCTCGGATGCTGCGCCCTCGCCGTCCTGACCCCCGATCTCGCCGAGGTGCGTTCGCTCGCCGTGCGTCCAGAGGCGTCGGGCCGCGGGATCGGCCGGCAGCTCGTGCTCGCCTGCGTCTCCGAGGCGCGGCGGCTCGGTCTGCGTCGGGTTTTCGCGCTCACCCTGGTGCCGGATTTCTTCCAGCGGTGCGGGTTCGTTCTCACCAGCCTTGGGCGGCTGCCGGAGAAGAGCGCGTCGGAGTGCCCGGTTTGCCCAAAGCGCTTCGCATGCGACGAGCACGCGATGCTCCTGCATCTCGATGGGACGATCCCCGAGCCTCTCGGGTCGGGCGAGCCGGTCGGATACACGCGGCTCTTCCTCGGAGTCGAGCCCGGAGGAAAGTCAGCGCAGTGAGCCGGATGGGGAAGGCGGCCCGGTTCTTCGCCGCCGGATTCGACACGGCCGCGATCGGCGTTCTCGCGTTCAACGAGACCGGCGGCAGGTTCGCGGCGACCTTCGCCGAGTACGTGCTCTGGGGTTCGGTGATCGCCGCGGCGATCTGCGCGATCGTCATCCTCGCGGATGGACTCGCGCCCCTCGCGTGGATCGGCATCGGGTACATCCTGTTCGGCGGTCTCCTCACGCAGGGAAGTCCGCACTTCGGCTTCGTCCTGCTCGCGCTCGCCCTCGCTCCGATGGTGCCGCGGCCGCGCGGCTCGCTGAGCCTCGGGATCGGCATCGCGGCGGTCTCAGCTGTGGTCTCACGCATCGCGATCGCGTTCGCCCCTTGAGTACCATCGAGGCCTGTTGACGACCCGCCGCACGGTCCGAGCCGCGAACGGTCTGGTCGCGAGCGGACATCACCTCGCGACGTCCGCTGGTCTCGCCGCTCTCCGCGAAGGCGGCAACGCCGCCGATGCCGCCGTCGCCGCGGCCGCGGTCTGCGCCGTGGTCATGCCGCATCGCACCGCGATCGGCGGCGACATGTTCGCGCTGTTCTACGACGCGCGTTCGCGCGAGGTGACCGCGTACAACGGTTCGGGCGCCGCGCCTCACGCCCTCGACCCCGAGAGCTTCGGCACGGAATTCCCGCCCCACGGCGCGACGATCGCCACCGTCCCCGGACTCGTCGCCGGGCTCGCGGATCTTGTCGCGGACCACGGCCGCCTCGGCCTCGAACGGGCGCTCGCTCCGGCGATCGGCTATGCCGAGAACGGCTTCCCCGTGAGCGACGTGCTTGCCGAGGCGATCGCCGAAGAGGGTGACCGCATCGCTCGTGATGAGGAGGCCGCCCAGATCTTCGGTCCGCGCGGTCGCTGGCCCGGTGCCGGAGAGATGCTCCAGCAGCGGGACCTCGCCGTCACACTTCAGACGATCGCGCGCGACGGCGCCGACGCTTTCTATCGCGGCGATCTCGGTGAGCGCTTCGCGACGGCCATCGCGTCGATCGGTGGTGCGATCGACCGCGCCGATCTGGCCGCGCATCGCACGGATCGCCCCGAGCCACTCTCTATCAACTATCGCGGTCTCCGTCTGTTCGGCCAACCGCCGGTCTCTCAGGGTCACATCCTTCTCGAGGAGCTCGCGATCGTCGAGGGGATCGACGTCCGATCGTTCGAGTGGGGGAGCGCCGAGCTCATCCACCTGATGGTCGAGACGAAAAAGCTCGCGTTCGCGGATCGCGACGCCCACGCGGGCGATCCCGCGCGCGTCGACTTCGATGCGCGCCGCTTGCTCGACGTCGAGTTCGTCGCAACACGCCGCCGCGCCGTCAATGCGAAGGCGAGCGAGCGCAGCGAGGCCGGCTCGCTCATGACGCCCGCCGACACGACCTATCTCGCGGTCGTCGACCGCGACGGCAACGCCGTCTCGCTGATCGAAAGCGTGTTCAGCGCGTTCGGGGCGGCCACCGTCGTGCCGGGCACCGGGATCCTCCTCAACAACCGGCTCTCGGGCTTCTCGCTCGACCCGCGCTCGCTCAACGCGCTCGCGCCCGGCAAACGCCCCGTGCACACCTTGAACACGGTGATCGCGCTCGAGGGCTCGATGCCGCGATTCGTGTTCGGCACGCCCGGACGCCATGCGCAGGTGCAGACGAACTTCCAGCTTGCGGTGGGCCTCATCGACTTCGGCATGGACGTGCAACAGGCGATCGAGGAGGCCCGTTGGTATCACGACTCGGGGCGCACACTGAAGATGGAGCGCCGTTATCCCGAAGCCGTCCGTCGCGCGATGGCGGCGAAGGGCCACGAGGTCGCGGTGCTTGGAGATTGGGACGAGATCACCGGGGGCGCGCAAGCGATCGCGATCGACCCGAACGGATCATTCGCAGGTGGCGCGGATCCGCGCCGCGAGGGTCAGGCCGCTGGGTATTAACCGCGGTGTGGTGGCCGCGGTCGCGATCCTTTGCGCGTCGATCTTCAGCGCTTGCGAGCCTGGGCCGCCTCCGGCCGAACCCATCGCGCGCCAGTACGCCGCCGCGTGGCAGAAGTCCGACTACCAGGCGATGTGGGATCTCTTGACTGACGACGCGAAGGACCAGGTCACGACGGCGGGCTTCATCGATCGGCTGCCGCGCATCGCGGAGGAGATGACGCTCCGCTCGCTCGAGGCAAAGCCAGGGACGGCGACGCACCCCGCGCTCCCGAACGGCTCGCCTGACCCGCGAAAGGCGAGCGTGCCTCTCGACCTGATCTTCCACACGCAACGTGTCGGTGACATCGCTCGCGCGACCACGCTCCAGCTCGTGATGGTCGGGGAGAAGGACAAAGCCGTCTGGCGGATCGCGTGGACTCCCGAGGCCATCCTTCCGCATCTCACTGCGGGGCGCCTCGTGCGGATGACGCGCCTGCCCACCTCACGAGGTCGGATCGTCGCTCGCGACGGCACCGAGCTCGCAACCTTCATCGAGGCCGGGGTCGTCGGCGTGGTCACCGGACAGATCCGCTCCGAGGCGGGGCTTTTGTCGTCGCTTTCGTCGGCGCTCGCGATGACGCCGGACCAGATCAAGGCGAAGTACACGCAGTCGTGGGTGAAGCCCGATCTCTTCGTACCGATCAAAACCGTTCCCGCGGCCCAGCTCGACGCACTACGCACACGTCTCTCCCTGATCGAGGGCGTGCAGGTGCAGGCGACGCGCGTGCGGAGCTACCCGACCGGTCTCGCGTCGCAGACGCTCGGCTACCTGGCGGAGGCGAGCGAGGACGAGGCCAAGGCGAAGACGGCGCGCGGCATCGAGGCCGGAGATCTCATCGGTAAGAAGGACACCGGGCTCGAGGCGACCCTCGACGACGAGCTCGGCGGGAGCTACGGATTCCGTCTTGGCATCGTCGAGTCGGACGAGCGTTCGGTCGAAACGCTCGCGGAGACCGCGCCCGTGCCGGGACGCGATGTCGTGCTCTCGCTCGATCCAAAGCTGCAGCGCGTGGCCGAGAACGCGCTGGGCAACAACAAAGGAGCGATCGTCGCGGAGGACCCGTGGTCGGGCGAGATCCTCGCGCTCGCGAGCCGTCCGACCTTCGACCTGAACGCGCTGGTCTCCGGCGACGCCGCGGCGATCGCGCGCTACACCTCGGACCCGAACCGGCCGTTCTTCAACCGCGCGACGTTCGGGCGATACCCGACCGGGTCGTCGTTCAAGCCGATCACCGCTGCCGCCGCGCTCCGGAACGGCGTGTACAACTGGGGCGACCGGATCGACTGCCCGCAGCGTTGGACCGGGTACGGCGAGCAGTGGGCGCAAGTCAACCACGAGCCGGTCGCACTCGGTCTCATGGACCTTCGGACCGCTCTCGCCAGGAGCTGCAACACCTTCTTCTACGAGCTCGGCAAGCGCCTCAACGACCGCGACCCGAACATCCTGCCGAACATGGCGAAGAGCTTCGGTCTGGGCAAGGCCACTGACATCGACTTCGTCTACGAAGACGAGGGGATCGTTCCGAGCCCCGAATGGAAGAAGCAGTATTTCGCGAACCCCTCCGACCAGGTGTGGAACCCGGGAGACGCGACGAACCTGGCGATCGGACAGGGCTTCCTCCTCGCGACGCCGTTGCAGATGGCGAACTACGTCTCGGCGCTGGCGAACGACGGCATGGTGTGGAAGCCGCGGCTGGTGATCGAGCTCCGCGACCGCGCCGGCACGAGCGTCAAGAGCTATCCGAAGACGCAGGCCGGGTCGGCGCTCTCGATCCCCACCGACCTTTCGCTCATCCGCGACGGCATGCATGCGGTGACGACCGATCTGGACGGCACCGTGTCCTCCGTGTTCCGCACGTATTCGCCGACCACGGCAGGGAAAAGTGGAACGGCCGAGTCGCCGGTCACCGGCAAGGTGGACGCGTGGTTCATCGGTTGGGCCTCATTCGAGCAGCCGTCGATCGCCGTCGCCGCGGTGCTCGATGAGTACACCGAGAGGCCCGGCGTGTTCGGCTCGGTGGATTCCGCGATCGCCGTGAAGGCCGTGCTAACCGCGAAGTTCGCCACGCCGTAGCCACCGGAGCGCTCGGGGCACGGGGCTAGGCTCCTCCTGATGCGTCGCGTTTTGACGTGCGCGCTGGTCGCCGTCGTGTTCTCCGCTTGCAGCGTCGAGGCTCCCGAATATCGACCGACGCCCACACCCGCACCCTCGGCCACGGTCGCCGCGAAGCCGGACATCTTGCCTCTGTCCTACGAGGTCGATCCAATCGCGGTGCGCGGGGGGACGGTGGTGACGGTTAGCAAGACAGCGATCTTGTTCTCGAACCCCAATGCCTTCGTCCTCGACTGGTTCATGACCGTGAGATTCAAAAGCGCGGACGGACTCGCGGTCACCGACGAGCGCATCGGCAACGCCGGCGTGCCGCCCGATCGAGTCGATGCAAAGTTCCAGAACTGGTATTTCCCGATCCCACCAGGCGACTCGTGGACGGTCGTGCGATATGACAAGACGTTCAGTCAAAGCGACGTGCAAGAGTTCAAGGTCGCGCGAAGTCTCACCACGATCGGGGAGGTGAGCGGCGTCAGCGTGGCGAGTCAAACGTGCGCGAATGACGCCGCGGTCGGCGTGATCGGATGCGATCTGACCGTCGCGACGACCACGACCGTGCCGGGCTTCTCGAAGCTTCACTTGGTCGTTGTCCTTCGGAGCAAAGCGTCATCGCGCGAGGTGCTCGGCGCTCTGCAATGGCGTCCGGAGCTCGCCGCCAACGACAAACCGTGGTTGAACCTCGCGGCCGGCGAAACCTTCAAGATCCAGATGCACGACGGGTATCCGCCGCCGACCGTTCCGTGGGAATACGAGGTCTTCGCGCACGCGTACCAGTTCTCGAGCCAATAGTCCTCGCGCCTAGCGGCGCTGCGGTCTGCTGAGGCCCCGCCTCACGGCCTCGTAAACTCGGCCGTCAGTCACCCCAGTAGTCCTCGCGCCTGGCGGCGCTGCGGTCTGCTGAGGCCCCGCCCGACGGCCTCGCAAGCTCGGCCGTCGCGCACCCCAGTAGTCCTCGCGCCTCTATACACTTTTCGTATCCCCACCGCTACCGACGCCCCCGCCTCGCGACGCCTCGACAACGGGCTTGTCATGCACGCGCTCGAAGCGCGGCACGCTCCTGTCGTCTCGCTCTGGGTCTGGTATCACGTCGGCGGGCGCAACGAGGTCCCCGGAACGACAGGTATGTCGCACTTCCTCGAGCACATGCTCTTCAAGGGCACGCCCAAGCATCCGAAGGGCGACCTCGACAAGCTGCTAGCGCGATACGGCGCGCTCTGGAACGCTTTCACGAGCGAAGACGTGACTTGCTACTTCGAGACCGTGCCCGCCGAGCGCTATCCGGTGGCGCTCGAGCTCGAGGCCGACCGAATGCGGAACGCGCTCATCACCGTCGAGGAGACCGAGGCCGAGCGGAACGTCATCGTGAGCGAGCGCGAGGGGCTCGAGAACGATCCATCGTTCCTCCTCGGCGAGCAGCTGCAGGCCGTCGCGTTCGCACGACACCCGTATGCGCAAGGTGTGATTGGTAGCAAAGACGACATCAAGCTCATGACGCGCGATGGCCTCTACGCGCATTACCGCCGTCACTACGCGCCGAACAACGCGTACTTCATCGTCGCGGGCGACGCGCCCGCCAAGGAGCTGCTCGATCGCGCGACATCTGCGTTCGGCTCTCTCGATGCGGAGGTACCGATCGAGCCGCCGAAGGCGCCCGAGCCGCCGCAGTACGGCGAGAAGCGTGTCGTCGTTCGCCGCGCCGGCGGCGCGCTTCCGATCATCCAGATCGGCCACAAGGCGCCGCGCGCTTCGGATCCGCGAGCGCCCGCACTCTCGGCCCTCGCCGTCGCGCTGGGCGGCGCGACCGCCGGCGGCGGAGAGGCCGCGTCGGGACGGTCGTCGCGCCTCTATCGCGCGCTCGTGGACACGGGGCTCGCCACGACCGTCGACGCGTCGTTCCAGCTCATGAAGGACCCATATCTCTTCGTCGTGGAGGCGCATATGCGGCCGGGCGTGACCCACGATCGCGTCGAGCGCGTCATCCTCGACGAGCTTGACAAGATGGCACGGTCAGCGCTCACCGATGAGGAGTTCGGCCGCGCGCGGAGGCAGATGCTCTCCGCCAGCGCGTTCATGACCGACACGGTCACCTGGCGCGCCATGCGCTTCGGCCAGCTCCTCGCGACGCAGGCCGCCACGTCACTCGGCGAGTGGTACGACCGGCTCGCCGCGGTCACGGCCGAGGACGTACGCGCCGCGGCCGAGTCGGTGTTCCGGGAGAAGGGCCGCGTGGTGGGCTGGTTCGTCCCGGAGGCCTCGTAGTGGACGTCCGCCGGCATCGCCTCGAGAACGGCCTGCGTGTCGCCGTCGTCCCGATACCCGGGCTTCTTTCCGCTGCCGTCCTCCTGGCCATCGAGGCGGGCCAGTGGTTCGAACCCGCGGGCCGTCCCGGGATCGGCCGCCTCTGCGCGCAGGCGATGCTGCGGGGCACCACCACGCGCGATGCGAAGACGTGGGCCGACGCGCTCGACGGCATCGGCGCCGCCGCGCGCCTCGATGTCGGATCCCACGCAGCGACGTTCAGCGCGCAATCGCTGAGCAGCGATCTCGACGTCCTGCTCCAGCTGATGGCGGACGCGGTCGTGCGTCCGTCGTTCGCCGACAAAGAGGTCGAGCTCGTGCGACAGCAGACCGTCGCGCAGATCGAGGAGGACGCGAAGAACACGCGCGCGGTCGCCGAGAGCGCGTGGCGCGAGCTCGTCTATCCGAAAGGACATCCCTTCCGCGCCCGGCCGATCGGCGATCTCGAGGTCGTGCGTGGCGCATCCGCCAGCGACCTTCGCGAGCATCATCGCCGAGCGATCCGTCCCGACGGTGCGGTCCTCGTCGTCGCCGGAGGGGTCGATGCCAAGCAGGTCTTCGATGCCGCCGCGAAGGCGTTCTCCTCGTGGCGCACCGGCGGGCCGCGCGATGACCGGAAGGTCCCCGAGGCCCGTCTGGCGACGGCCGTGCGAAAGCTCGACGTCGTCCCTGACAAAACGCAGAGCGACGTTGTGCTGGGGTGGCCCGGACTACCGCGGACCGATCCGCGCTTCGTCGCGGCGCGTGTCACCAACATGGTCTTCGCGGCGGACACGTTCGCGAGCCGCGCTGGTCACGTGGTCCGCGACGAGCTCGGCCTCGCGTACTACGTCTTCAGCACGCTCGGCGGCTCGCGCGGCCAGTCACCGTGGGTCGTGCGTATGGGCGTCAACCCGATCAACGTCGACCGCGCGGTCAGCACGACACTCGAGGAGCTGCGAAAGATCGTTGACGGGAAGGTCTCGCAAGACGACCTGGACCTCGCGCAGGACAAGCTCGTCGGTGAGCTGGACATCGCGCGCGAGAGCCCTGCGGGCGTCGCCTCGCTCTTACTGGAGGGCGAGGTCTTCGAGCTCGGCAATGACTACGCCGAGCGATATCCGGGCGAGCTGCGCGCCGTCACGCTCGATCAGGTCATCGAGATGGCCCGGGCATTCCTTCCACCCGACCGTCACGCGCTCGCTATCGCCGGCCCTCCTCTTCCGGAGCGGGATTGAGCTTTCCGAAGGCGACCCTCGCGCTGCTCAACCGCTCGGACGAGGTCGACATCGAGACGCGCTCGCCGAAAGGCACCGCGCATTCGGTCACCATCTGGATCGTGGTCGACGGTGACGATGTGTTCATCCGCGCCGTTCGCGGGCCGACGTCGCGCTGGTACCGCGAGCTGGTGGCTCGCCCGGGGGCGCTCGTCGTCAACAGAATCCGCATCCCCGTCCGCGCGATCGCCGCCGCCGAGAGCGACTCGGTGAAGCGCGCCTCGGATGGCTACCGCAAGAAATATCGGAAGGGCAGCTCGCTCGACTCGATGCTCGTTGCGTCCGTCCTGCCGACCACGGTCCGGCTGGAGCCGGCTTGATCGCCGTCGCGCGCTAAGGCGCGGTCCCCTCCTGCGCCTCGAAGCGATCCGACAAAGCCGTGGTCTCGTCCAGGCGGGTCTTCCAGCGGTTGTCGAGCGCCTCGAACGCGCTCGCGGGTGATGTCGCGGTGAGGAGCGCGTATTCGTGGGTGATCGACGCGGCTTCGCGGAAGTTCTTCGCCATTGCCACGCGGTACCAGTCGATCCGCGCCGGCGCGGTCGCGGCGGCCACAGCGTCGGCAACGTTCGCGTAGAGGGCCGAGGCCTTCTCCATGTCGGCGCTGTAGCTCGCGTCCCACGGACCTGAGCGGTTCGCAACACTTTTGATGAGCTCGGTCGCCTTCGCGATGTCCAGACTGGTTGTGTCGATCAGCGCGATCCACTTTTGGGTCTCGGCCGCTTCTTGCGCCGCCTGCGCCTCGCTTAGACCAACGAACCCGGCGGACAGGACCCCAACCGCGATCAGTCCGCCGAGCACCGCGAGGTGCGCGGCTTGGCGCGCTCCGCTCGGCACGGTCAGATATCTGAGTAGGCCGCGCACGAGCTGGAAGCCGCCGAACAGCAGCGGTCCCCACGCAAGGAAGTACGTGCCTTCGGAGAACGCGTAGGTCACGGCGGTGACGAGGGCGCCACCGGCGAACCAGAGTCCGCCGCGCCGCGCGTAGCGGAACGCGGCCTCGGAATCCTCGTCGGCGCCCATCGCGTTGAGCTGCGTCGCCGCGGCGAGCGTCTCGTCGTACTCGGAGCGCTTCTCGGGGTCGACGAGTGTCGCGAAGGCCGCATCGAGCGCGGCGCGAAATTGCGCGACCTTGTCCGACGCCGACTCCTGAAGTCGAAGGACGTCGCGGCCGTACGCCGAACGAATTTCCAGCTCGGTCGCATGAGGCGGGACTCCCAGGAGGTCGTAGTAGCTGTTCACCGCGCGCGATCGTGACATTCACGTCAGCGCGCCGGAAGACGAACGCTCCCGGATGAGACCTCCACGAGACCTTCGCGTGCGAGTACCAGTACTAGGCGCGGCACGCGCGGGTCGTTGATACCTCTTCGGAGCACGCCGACCCTCACACCGCGAGTTGACAATGCGAGATGGCGCACGATCGCGCCGCGGACGCGGCGGTCGCTCGCTCCGAATGGCGATTGCTTTCGTTGCGATTGTCCTTCGACGCCGTCGTAGTCGCAGAGGGTGCGGATCGGACACACCTCGCATCGCGGTCGCTTCGCGTGGCAGATCGTCGCGCCGATATCCATGAGCGCGTGATGCCATCGCGCGGTTGAGCGTTTCGACCCGAAGTGCGCGTCGAGCTCGACGGCCTCGCGATCGGTGGCGGTGCGACCAAGGATTGCCCGGCCGAGCACCCGGCGGATGTTCGTGTCGGCGAAACTCGTCGGCTCGTGGAACGCGAAGCACGCCACGGCGGATGCCGTGTACGCCCCAACGCCCGGCAGCGCATCGAGGCCGGATACGGTGCGCGGCAGTAGCGCTTTCGTCCGCGCGATACGGTGCAGGTCACGCGCGCGGCGGTTGTACCCGAGGCCAGACCACTCGCGCAGCACCTGACCGAGCGGCGCGCGGGAAAGCGCGCGAAGCGTCGGGAACCGCCGCAGGAAGCGTCGGTACGCGGGAAGGACGCGCGACACCTGCGTCTGCTGGAGCATCACTTCGCTCACCAGCACGCGGTACGGATCGCGCGTGCGACGCCACGGAAGATCGCGGCCGGAGCGGCGGTACCAGGAGAGGATGCGCCTGCGAAACGTCGCCGGAGAGGCTGGTGTGTCGTACAATTCCGGCACAGAAGAGTACGCCCGGTTGAGTGCTGAGGGCCTTCGGCCTTCAGCGCTTTTCATTGACGGGCACGCACGGGAAGAAACCGTGCGCATAGAGAGCGGAGGCTCCGATGAACAACCTAGAAAAGCCTGTCTACGTCTCCGCGGATGGTCTGAAGAAGATCCACTCCGAGCTCGACGAACTGAAGGCCGCCGGCCGTCAGCGTGTGGCCGAGCGCATCCATGCGGCCATGGAGTTCGGAGACTTCACCGAGAACTCCGAGCTCGAACAGGCAAAGAATGATCAGGCGTTCCTCGAGGGTCGCATCCTCACGCTCGAGCAGATGGTGAAGAACGCTCAGATCATCGACGAGAAGGCGAAGCACGAGACCGTCGAGATCGGCAGCCACGTGATCGTGGAGGCCGAAGGGTCGAAGGAGCAGTACGTCATCGTCGGCTCCGCCGAGGCCGCGCCCGCGGAAGGGCGCATCTCGAACGAGTCTCCGGTCGGCAAAGCGCTCATGGGGCACCGCGCAGGGGAAACGGTCCGGCTGGTCGTCCCGGCCGGCGCGGTGGAGATGAAGATCCTCACCGTACGTTGAGCTCCGGGCACGAGGCGGGCTTTTGGGCCGACGAAGAGACGCGATACCTCGCACCCGGCCGGCCGCACGTCGTGCGCGATTCGAAGACGCCGTCGGGACCGGTGCCGATCTCCGGCCTGCGCGGTCCGATCATCAGCGACGCTCTCTTCCGCACGTTCAAGGCGCACGGGCTCGACGTGCGGTTCGTGTACACGATCGACGACTACGACCCGATGGACTCGCAGTCGATGAAGGAACGCGCGGGCATGGCGGAGCACATGGGCAAGCCGCTCTGCATGATCCCGAGCCCGGATCCTTCGGTCGGGACGGACTTCGCCGACTATCACGCGACCCGCTTCGTCGCTCTCTTCACGGGCCTCGGCATCACGCCCGACTTTCATCGGATGCGCGACCTGTATCGGTCGGGCGAGCTCGACCGGCAGATCGATCTCGTGCTGCGCAACGCCGAGACGATCCGTCAGGTCCACAAGCGCATCGCGAACGTCGACCATCCCGAGGGCTGGCTCCCCGTCGCGGTGATCTGCGAGCAGTGCGGACGGATCGGCACGACGCTTGCGACCGACTACGACGGAAAGACCGTCGCGTACGAATGCAAGCGCGACTACGTCGAGTGGGCCGAAGGATGCGGGCGCAAGGGGCGCATCTCCCCATTCAAGGGGAACGCGAAACTCCTGTGGAACGAGCAGTGGTGCGCGCAGTGGGATCACTTCAACGTCACGTACGAGGAAGGCGGCAAGGATCTGCTCACCGCCGGCGGATCACGCGAGCGCTCGAACGAGATCTACCGCGAGGTCTTCAAGAAGGAGCCTCCGCCCGGCTTGCAGCACGAGTTCTTCACGTTCGGCGGCAAGAAGATGGCGAGCTCGAAAGGCATCGGCGCCGAGGCGCTCGAGATCGTCGGGATCTACCCGCCCGAGCTGGTGCGTTTCCTGATGCTGAGGACGCATCCCAAGCGCCACCTCGAATTCGATCCAGCCGGCCTGACGCTACCCCGCCTCATGGATGAGTACGACCGCGCGGCGGACGTGTACCGCGAGGACCCCGAGACCGACCTCGCGAAGACGTGGCGCCTCTCTCAGGTGTCGCCTGCGCCCGCCGCGCCCGGCTTCCGCGTGCGCTTTACGACGGTGGCGAACTGGCTCCAGATCCCGAGCATCAAGCCGGAGGCCGAGGCCGAGAAAGAGAAGGGCGCGCGCCTGCCCGACGCGGAGCTCAGGGACCTGCACCGGCGTCTCGAGCTCGCGCGCGCCTGGCTGGAGCGCTGGGCCCCGGATGAGGCGAGGTTCGAGGTCCTCGACAAGACTCCGCCGGTAGATCTCACGCCCGAGCAGCGTCGATACCTGTTCGCCATCAAGGCGCTCATCGGCACGGTCCACGATGCCGCCGAGATGCAGAACCAGCTCTACGAGGTCGCGAAGAACGTCGGCCTCGTGAAAGCGGACGGCACCCCTTCGCAGGATGCGTTCGCGGCGATCTACCTCGCGTTCCTCGGTAAACCGAAGGGACCGCGCGCGGGTTGGCTCCTCCTTTCGATCGAGCCCGAGCGAGTGCGCCGTCGTCTCGACGACCTGGGTCGTGCCGCGTGAACGGAAAGCTGCCGGTCGCGATCCTCTGGCATATGCACCAGCCCTACTACAAGCACCCGCAGACGAGCGAGTTCGTCCTTCCGTGGGTCCGCCTGCACGCGTCGAAGGATTACCTGCATATGGCCCGGCTCCTACAGGAGTTCCCGCAAGTGAAGGTGAACTTCACGATGGTCCCGAGCCTGCGCGATCAGCTCGAGGACTACGCGCGCGGCGCCGATGACGAAGACACGCGGCTCACGATGCGTACGGTGGACGGCGTGCTCGCCGATGAGGAACGCGCGCACATGCTGCGGCGCTTCTTCTCCATCCACCACGGCAACGTCATTCACCGCTATCAGGAATACCGGCGACTTCTGCAGCTGGCCATGGCGACGGGCGACCGGCACGAGCTCCTCTCGGACGACTACTTCGTCGATCTCGCCCTCTGGTTCAACCTCGCGTGGATCGACCCGGACGACATTCGCTCGGATCAGCGGCTCGTGGAGCTCGCCGACAAAGGCGCGCGTTTCACTCGCGAGGACGTGCGCTACGTCATCGGGCGGCAACGCTTCATGGCGTCGGGCGTCCCACACCTCTACCACCGGCTCGAGCGCGACGGCCAGGTCGAGATCCTGACGACGCCCTACTACCACCCGATCCTCCCACTGATCATCGACGACCGCTCCGCGCTGCGGTCCGACCCCTCGGCGTTGCTTCCGGAAACGCCGTTCGCGTATCCGGACGACGCCGCGTTCCAGCTCGAGGAGGCAGTCGCGTCGCACGAGCGTGCGTTCGGTCAGAAGCCCCGCGGTGTGTGGCCCTCGGAAGGCGCGGTGTCGCCTGAGGCCGCGGACGCGATCCGTAAAGCCGGCCTGTCGTGGTTCGCGTCGGATGAAGGGGTCCTCGCGCGATCGGTCGACGTCGAGCTGCGACGCGACGAGGTCGGCGCGCTTCTCGAGCCCGCGCTGCTGTACCGGCCCTACCGGCTCGCGAACGGCGCCACGGTCATCTTCCGCGACCGCGAGCTCAGCGATCGGATCGGCTTCGTCTACGGCGACATGAAGCCCGAAGACGCGGTCGGCGACATGATCGCGAAGCTCGAGCGCGCTCGGGACCGCCTGCCGGACAGCGGCGGGCCGTACCTCGCGTCGATCATCCTCGACGGCGAGAACGCCTGGGAGCAGTACCCCAACAACGGCAACGACTTCTTGCGCGCGTTGTACGGCAAGCTCGAAGCGGACGATCGTTTCGAAACGGTGCGCATCTCCGACTTCCTTGAGCGCTCGCCCGCCACGGTCGAGCTTCCGCGCCTACACACCGGGTCGTGGATCGAGGCGAGTCTCCGCGTCTGGACCGGCGAGCCGGCCCACGTTCGCGCGTGGAGCGCGCTCGAGCGCACGCGCCGCTTCGCGCAGGAGCAATGGGGCTCGCTCCGCTTCATGCCCAAGAGCGTCCGGCAGCCGCTCATGGTCGCCGAAGGCAGCGACTGGTTCTGGTGGTACTCGAGCCGCAACTCGTCGCCGGAAGACGGGGTCTTTGACGAGCTCTTCCGCGCGAATCTCGAGGTCGTGTGGTGGTTCGCGGGCGCCGAGCCGCCCGACGACATCCGAAGCCCGCTCATGGATCCGCAGCGCCTCGCCGCGTCCGGCAACCAAATCGGTGCCATGCTTCCGGGGTCGGGTGAGCGGTACGGCTAGCGCCGGGCGCATTCTCCCTGGCGGTCTCGGGTACCTCCGGCCGCCGGCGGAGATCGAGCTGGGCGCCTACGGCCTCGACCTCCGGGGACTTCGGGTGGCCGACGTCGGCACGGGCGAGGGCCGGCTCGCGATCGGTGCCGCTCGCGACGCGGCTTCCGTGCTTGCGGTCGATCCAGACCGGGGGGCGCTCGCTCGCGGACGGGCCGAGGCCAGGCGCCAGGGCCTCTCGAACGTGAAATTCAGCGAGGGAGCCGCGCAGTCGCTTCGACTGCCGGACGCGTCGTTCGACGTGGTGATCTTCTCGTGGACACTCTGATGAGTTGCGCGCAAGGGCATGGTCGATGCCCTCCAGGAGGCCCACCGGATCCTCGTCGAGCGAGGCGTCTTCGTCGACGCGCGTCCTGATTCACGCGTTTCGGCGCGAGTGCGCGCCGGGAGCGCTCGCGGCCGCGTAGTCGGGACGATCGGCACGCAGCGGCCCACGAAGACCGACGATCAGATGTCGGACAAAGCGGTCGGCGAGGTCCTCCGCCGAAAGCTCTTCCGCTCGCGGCGTCGCGGCCGGCTGTGGCACGCGATCCCGTTCGAGGACTCCGCCGAGCTGAACGACTACCTGAGCGATCACCTGCGCTTCTCGAGGCGCGTGCGATGGCTCGCGCCCGCGTCGCGCCGCACCGCGCCGCTCTACGTCGAGCGTGCGGTGCGTTTTGAGATTCTGAAGAAGCTCTAGCTCGAGGTCAGGGCGAACGCCGTCTCCCAGGCGGCCTCGTATCCGTCGAGGACGCGCGGCCACGCGAAACGCTTTGCGGTCGCCTTTCCGTCGGCGCGGATCGTCCGCACCACCTCAGGACGATTACGGAGCGTCGCGTGCGTCGCGAGGAGCTCGCGCGGGTCGTCGCTCTGCATGACCACGGCGTTCCCGAACGGGACCGCGTAGTCCTCGCCGGTCCGGCCGACGTACGCCACGCCGCCGGAGGCCATGACCTCGAGACCGACCAGACCGAATGGCTCCTTTTCCGAGTTCGCGAGCACGCCGTCGGCGGCTTGGTACATCGCGCGAAGCGTGCGCTCGGGGATGAAGTAGTCGAGGAAGAGCACGTCGGCGCTGCTCGCCGCCACGACGGCAGCGAGGTCCCGCGTCGCCGCTTCAGCAGAAAGGGCGACGCGCTCGATCGATAGCCCGCGCGTTCGGATGCGTGCACCGACGATGTCGCCGTAGGGGCTGCGGCTTCCGCGCATGAGCAGCCGCGGGCGCGCTCCGGTGTCGCGCATGAAGGCGATCGCGTCGATGGCCCAGAGCCAGCGCTTGTCGGGATCGAATCGCGCGACCTTCACGAACGTCGGGCGGTCGCCGAACGCCTCGCGCAGCGGGCGCGCCTCGGTGGGCGAGAGGGCCTTGAGCCAGCGCTCGGCGATGCCGTTCGGCAGCACTGCCGCGTCGACGTCGACGGCCGACATCTCGGCGCGCATGAAGCGCGAGACCGTCGTGATCGAAGCGGCCCGGCGCAGCAGCGGGAAATCGATGCTCCCGAATCCATACGTGTTGTTCGCGTTCCAGAGGATCGCCGCGGCGCCGGGCATGCGGAGGTCGAGGATGGCGGCGGTACCGATCGCTGCGTTCGCGGTTTGCCAATCCTCGAAGAGCAGCACGGTGCGCCGCCCTTCCGATGCGGACGCGGCGACGAGGTCAGCGACGTGCGGCGGAACGGTACGCGAGAAGTCGCGCCACTTCCCATCCTCGCCGTCGTAGACGTCGCGCTGGTGGAAGACGCTGATCCACTGGGACCACCGCTCGAGAACGAGGCGCCCCTCGGAGCGCTCCTCGCGTGCCGGCAGCTTCGGATCGCCTACGAAGAGCTGATGCACGAAGTAGCCGCGATCCACCAGGGCGTCGGCGAGATCGATCATGCGCGTGGCCAGGCCGCCGACGAACGAATAGCGGTCGGGTCCCTCGAAGGCGACGAGCACGACGTCGTACACGGGTGAGCACGGATAATGGCACGCGCCCGATGACGCCAGTCCAACGCATTCGTGAGGACCCCGAGAAAGTGCGCGCCATGCTCGTCGCGCGCGGCTTTGACGCGCCGCTCGACCGGATCCTCGAGCTCGACCGAAAAGCACGCGATCTACGGGCCCAGGTCGAGGCCCTCAACGCGGAGCGGAACAAGGCCAGCCGCGGCGGGCCACCGAGTGACGAGGTCAAGGCGCACATGCGCGAGGTGGGGGAGAGGATCAAGTCGCTGCAGACGGAGCTCACGGCGCTCGAGGCCGAGCGCGACGAGAAGCTCCTTTGGATCCCGAACGAGATCGATCCGCGCGTGCCGCGCGGCCAGGACGAGCACGACAACAAAGTCGTCCGCCAGGACAAGCCGAAGAAGCTCGAGGTCGATCCGCGACCACACTGGGAGCTCGGCGAGTCGCTCGGGATCCTCGACATCCCCCGGGGCTCGAAGCTGTCGGGCTCACGTTTCTACGTACTGCGCGGCGCCGGCGCGGCGCTGCAGCGCACGCTCATCGCATGGATGATCGACCTCAAGATCGCCGCCGGTTTCACCGAGATCTATCCGCCGTTCGTGACGCGACGCGAGACGCTCATCGGAAGCGCGCACCTTCCGCACTTCGACGAGAACCTGTATCGCGACGAGGACGACGACGTGTGGCTCGTCCCCACCGCGGAGCCGCAGCTCGTGGGGCTGCATCGCGACGAGACCCTCGACGCGGCCTCCCTGCCCCGGCGCTATGTCGCGTACACCGCCTGCTTCCGCCGCGAGCACATGAGCGCGGGTCGCGACGTGCGCGGCATCAAGCGCGGCCATGAATTCGACAAGGTCGAGATGGTCGTGCACTGCGCCCCGGAAGAATCACCGGAGTGGCTCGACAGGATGACGGCGCTCGCGGTCGAGGTGCTCGAGAAGCTCGAGCTCCCGGTGCGCGTGACCGAGCGGTGC
>DASWCR010000171.1:0-7828 GCA_036389995.1 Candidatus Limnocylindria bacterium
GGTGGGCGCTGGCCGCGAGTCTCGTGTTCGCCGCTTGCAACAGTGCCGCCACACCGGGCGCGAGTCCGACCAAGACGCCACGGATCGGCGGCCTCGACCGTCCGATCCAGCACGCATTCACGCCGTCCACACAGGCGGCCACCATTTCCACGAACGGCGCGGCGATCAAGAGCGCGCTCGAAAAGGCGACCGGACTGCGGATCAACGTGACGGTGATGACGAGCTACGCGGCGCAGGTCGAAGCGATGTGCGCCGGCAGCATCGATATGGGCTTCTTCGCGCCGCTCCAGATGACGCTCCTGCTCAGCAAAGGATGCGGCACGCCGGTCCTCGGCGCGCTCCGCAAGGACGACACCGGGCAGCTCTCGACAACGTATAAGTCGCAGATCCTGGTGAGCGTCGCGAGCGGCATCACCGACATCAACGGCCTCAAGGGCAAGAAGTTCGCGTTCGTCGATCCGCTCTCGGCTTCGGGTTACGTGTACCCGACGCTCGTCGTGAAGAACAAGACCGGCCAGGAGCCGAAGACGTTCTTCTCGAGCACGATCTTCGCCGGCGGTCATCCGCAGGCCGCGCTCGCGGTCTACCAGGGCACCGTCGACGGGGCGGCCACGTTCATCGACGCCCGCGACAGCCTCGTGGCGACCACGCCTGACATCAAGACGAAGACAAAGGTCATCGACACGGCTGGGCCGATACCGAACGACGGCGTGGCTCTGGCCAAGAATTTCCCGGACGACATCGCCAAGCAGGTGAAGGACGCGCTCATCGCCTACAGCAAGGCCGACGACGGGAAGAAGGTCTTCACCGCGCTGTTCTCGTGGGACGGGATACAGGAGATCAGCCCGAGCTTCTACGACGACATGAAGACGGCTGCGGCTCTCGCGGGCGTCGACGTGCAAGGACTCGCGAACGCGACGCCGAAACCCGCCGCAACGACAGCGGCACCTTCGAAGTCGCCGTAGACATTCCGCTCGCTTACACACGAAGGCCGCCGGACGCTCCGGCGGCCTTCTTCTTTCCATAGACTCCCGCGGTGGGGGCGGTGCTCGAGATCCGGGACCTCGTGAAGGTCTACCCAAGCGGGACGCGCGCAGTCGACGGAGTCTCGCTCGACATCCAGCGCGGCGAGTTCGTCGTCCTCATTGGCCTCTCGGGCTCGGGCAAGTCGTCGCTTCTGCGATGCATCAACCGCCTCGTCGAGCCGACGAGCGGACGCATCGTCTTCGACGGCGCCGACGTAACCCGCGCCAGCGGCCCGGAGCTGCGGCGGATCCGCCGGCGGATCGGGATGATCTTCCAGTCGTTCAACCTCGTGCGCCGCGCGTCGGTCTTGAGCAACACGCTTTCGGGCCGCCTGGGCTATCGGACGACATGGCGCACGATTGTCAGTCGTCCTTCGGCACAGGATGTCATCGCCGCTTTCGAGAACCTCGGTCGCGTTGGGATCGCCGACAAGGCATACGCGCGCGCCGATGCGCTCTCCGGCGGTCAGCAGCAGCGCGTCGGGATCGCGCGAGCGCTCATGCAGCGACCCGACCTGATGCTCGCCGACGAGCCCGTCGCGAGCCTCGACCCGGCAACAAGCCACTCGGTCATGAAATACCTCGAGGAGATCAACAAGAAGGACGGGATAACCGTCATTTGCTCGCTGCACTTCCTGTCGCTCGCCCGTCGCTACGGCACGCGGGTGGTCGCGCTGAAGGGTGGCAAGGTCGCGTTCGACGGCCAGCCGAGCGAGATCGACGAACGGCGCTTCAAGGAGATCTACGGTGAGGACGCGATCGAGGTCGAGATCGGCCCGTCCATAGCGCAGCCCATGAGCGCGACCGAAGCGGCACTCGTCGCGCTTGCCGACGATACCGATATGGGACGGCCCGATCGCTGATGGCCGAATACTTCGCCGCTCGCGGACTGCCCGTCCCTCCCGAGCTCACGCGCAATCCGCTGACGCAATGGCGCCGCCTGCTGGTCATCGGCGCGTCTGTCGCGGTCGTGTACCTCGGATTGCGGGTCACGAACCTGGATTTCTCGCGGGCGAACCCAGAGCACGCTGCCTCCGTCATACGGGAGCTCTTCAACTGGGACTTCCGCATCCTCACGCCACAGAACGAGTTCGAGACCTGGTGGGACACCGCCGAAGGCCAGATGGTCGTCACGATCCTCCTCGGGGTGATCGCCACAGCCTTCTCGCTGGTGCTCGCGCTTCCCCTTTCGTTCCTGGGCGCGCGGAACGTCATGGCCGGGAATCCGATCACGGCCGGCATCTACATCGTCATCCGTCTCGTGTTCACGATCGTGCGATCGATCGACGTCCTCATCGTGGTGATCATCTCGAGCGTCCTCCTTGGGATCGGAAGCGCCGCCGGTGTAGTCGGCCTCGCGTTCCACAACGTGGGCGTGCTCGGGAAGCTCTATTCGGAGGCGATCGAGGGGATTGATCCGGGCCCACTCGAGGCGATCACGGCCACCGGCGCAAACCGTATCCAGGTGATCTGGACAGCGGTGATCCCCCAGATCGTGAACCCGTACATCTCGTTCACGATCTACCGCCTCGATGCGAACGTGCGTCTCGCGCCGATCCTCGGATTGGTCGGGGGCGGCGGGATCGGGATCCTGCTCTTCCAATCGATCAACCTTCTCCAATACGGAGCCGCCGGGCTGATCATCTTCATGATCGTCATCACCGTCGCCGCAATGGACTTCGCCTCAGCGCAAATACGTCGCAGGCTGCTCTAGCTTCGCCGCATCAGTCCCGCGGGTCCCGGCCTCGGGTTTCGTAGCGCGGGGGTCTTCCTCGCTCGGCCCCTCGTGGGACCGTGATGTTCCGCGCGCCAGGGGCCGCTCGCTCGCAAGACCCCCGCGCTCCAAACCTGTCTCCCCTGCCGCCCGCGGGCCTATGCGCCCCAGGCGGGCCGGCTCGCCCCGTCGATGCCTTCTCCCCGCGTGAGCTTCACCGGGTTCTTGGCCGTTCCACCGGTCAGCACGTCCCCGAGGTCCATCGAGTACAGATCGATGACCCCACCCGTCTCCCTTAGGAATGCCATCTGTTTCCCGTCGGGTGAGAACACGCCGTTCCAGCTCTCGCCGTCGTTCGTGAGCGCAATGTCCTTGGCGGTCCCACCCATTTGGATCGCGTGGAGATCGTTCCGGTTGTCATGGCGCAGCGTGTACACCAGCCACGTGCCGTCGGGCGAGTACGAGGCCCGATAGGGCTCGCCGTCGGGGGTCGTCACCGGGGTCGACGCGCGGCCATCCGCGGGCACGAGAAGCAGGCGCGGATTCCCGAGTGTGTACGAGGTGACCGCGACCGTCTTGCCATCGGGTGACCAAGCCGGATCGGCGAGATTCGAGCCCTGGGAGAGAGCCGCGCCGATCTGCTTTCCCGTCTGCGCGTCGAAGAGCATGAGGTCCGAGTAGCCGTGGCCGTCGTCGGCGACAACCGCGACGCGCTTGCCGTCCGGCGACACCGTCGGGCTGTCGAACCAGGTCACGACGTGAAAGCCATCGGCTGACTTGACGAGGCCGTTCACCAGGACCGTTTCGTTTCCGCCCTCGCTGCTGCGCGACACGACATTCGAAAACCGCAGATGTGCGGGAACGACCTGTCCGTCGACCAGCCGCTTTCCGTCGATCTCCTCGATGCGCGCGAAGAACACCATCCGACCGTCACTCGAGATGCTCGGCTGATGCGAGCGGCCGTCGGAGGTCAGCGGGACGTAGCCCTTCCCCGACAGAACGAACACGTCGCCGCGGAGCGCGAACGCGATCGTTCCGTTGACATTGACGTTCGGTCCCGTCGGCAGCGGAACGAGGGACACCGGCTTCGTTGGGGTCGGCGTCGGACTCGACGGCGGGATGAACGCCGGACCGACCCGCAGGCCGATCCCGAGGTACAGCACGAAGAGAACGGCGGCGACGCCCGCGAAGACGAGCTCGCGCGACCGACCCATTACGAGGTCGCCTCGACCGCCGCGACGATCCGATCGATCTCCGTCGAGAGCTGCGGACCGTTGACGATCTCGAGGAATCCCTCCGCCGGCGGCTGGAACGGTTGCGCGCGCATGCGCTCGTAGATCGGCTCGTCCGCCTCCGAGTGGTCTCCCGCTGCGCGACCCGCGCGGCGCGATGCGAGCCGAGCGCGGGTGTCTTCATCCGATGCCGTGATCCGGACGTACGTCACCGGGATCCCGCGGCGTCGCGCCGCGTCAACTGTCGCGGCGCGGTTTCGCGCGACGAGGTTCGTGGCGTCGACCACGACGCGATGTCCCTCGCTGAGCAGACCGTCGACGATCGCGGTGGCGGCCGCGAAGACGGCACGGTTCTCCTCATCCGCGTAAGACGCCGCGATGAAAAGCCTGCTGCGCAGCTCGTCGCTCGCTACGTGTGCCGCGCCGAGACGACCGCAGAGAACTCGCGCGCAATGTGATTTGCCGACGCCTGGCAGGCCCATGACGACGATGAGCGCGGGCTTCCCGTGCGGCGTCGCCGGCACGGTCGCGATCTCGGCGCGGAGCTGCGGCGCGAGCGCATCGGGTCGAGCCGCGTACGCGCGCGTCTGCGCGGCAGTCGCTGAGGAACGTCGCCTCACGTGCCAAACCCGAGCGTTTTCAGCGCGTCGCGCGCCGCCGTGGCCTCGTCGTACGGACGTTTCTCCTCGCCCACGATGATCGATTCCTCGTGCCCCTTGCCGGCAAGGAGGACCGTGTCCTCGGGCGCGGCGCGGCGGATGGCCTCGCTCACCGCCTCGTGGCGGTCGTCGATCACCAGGTAGTCGGTGCCTTTCCGCTTGCCCGCGTCGATCGCGCCCTTCTCGATCTCCTCGAGTATCTTCGCCGGGTCCTCGAGGCGCGGGTCTTCCTGCGTGATCACGAACAAGTCCGCGTACTTCGCGGCGATCTCGGCGAGCGCCGGCCGCTTCGCGCGATCGCGCTCGCCCGCGCTCCCGAAGACCGCGATGAGCTTTCCCTTCGTGAGCGGCCGCAGTAGGCCCAGCACTTTGTCGAGCGACTCCGGTGTGTGCGCGTAGTCGACGATCACGTTGAACGGCTGCCCGCTCTCGACCCGCTCCATGCGCCCGCGCACAGCGCGCGCTCGCGACAACGCATCGCGCGCGTGCTGCAGCGTCGCGCCCGCGGCGAGCCCCGCGGCCGCGGCCGCGAGGGCGTTGTGCACGTTGAATCTCCCGACGAGTGGAAGCGTCAGCTCGACCGACTGCCCCGCCGCCGTGATGCGCATGCGGGACCCCGACGCGTCTGACGAGAGGACCGCGCCCTGGACGTCGCAAAGCGCCTCGATCCCGTAGGTGACGACCTTCGCACCCTCCGCGCGGTCAGCGAGGTAGCGCCAGTGGCTGTCGTCGCCGTTCAGCACCGCGGTCTTCGGAATTCCCTTGTCGGCCGAGGTCGTCAGCATCGCGAAGAGCTCGCCCTTCGCCTCGAGGTACTTCTGGAGGCTGCCGTGAAAATCAAGATGCTCCGGCGAGAGATTGGTGAAGACCGCGATGTCGACCTCGGTGCCGCGCAGCTTGCGCAGCGCGAGCGCGTGGCTCGTCGCCTCGAGCACGCCCCACGTCCCCCCGGCGACGAGCAGTTCGGCGAAGAACTCCTGCACCTCGACCGCTTCTTGGGTGCTCTGACGCGTCTCGTTCTTCCACTCGTGATCCGCGACCTTGAAGTCGACGGTGGTCGAGAACCCGGTCTTCGCACCCGATGCTTCGAGGACGTCGGAGACCAGATGGACGGTTGTCGTCTTTCCGTCGGTCCCAGTGACCGCCGCGAGCTTCAGCTTGCGGGTCGGGTGATCGAAGAACTCCGCCGCGACGTCGGCGAGCGTCGCGCGCGCGTCGGGGACGATCGCGACCGGGACACGAACGTCGATGGGATGCTCGGCGATCGCGGCGACCGCCCCGCGCCCGACGGCCTCCTTCGCAAAGCCGTGCCCGTCGCGATGAAAGCCGGGGACCGCGACGAACAGCGCGCCTTCCTTGACCTTTCGCGAGTCGTACGCGATCTGGCGAATGTCGATGGCGGCGGCGCCTTCGGGCACCGGGATCTTCGTCGCTTCCAGGAGCGCGCCGAGCTTCACCGGCGGAGGCGACCCACAAGACGAAGCGCGTTCGTGTACAGCGGCTCGGCGAGCGCATACGCGCGGTACACGAGCTCGTTCGAGACGGCATCGTGTGCGCCGACGAACCGCCGCGGCGTACCGCCGAATCCCTTCTTGAACTGGTAGGGCCCGTACATGGGGTCGTCCTTTCGTGTGACGTCCGCGGGAATGCCGCCGAAATCGAATCGGCGCGCGCCCCCCTTGCGTGCTTCGATGATGCACCGCCACAGAAGCGCGTATGCCGCGTGGGCCGAGCGACCAGCGTCGTTCGTCGCCGCGCTCTGATAAACGTCACGCTCGCCACAACGCCAGGTCAGGGCGCCGGCGACCGGTTTGCCGTCCTTCTCGGCGAGGCGGATCTTCGCGTGTCCTTGCGTGACCAGAGTTCCCCACATGCGGCGGTAGTAGTCCCAGGTGCGCGTGATGAACCCGGCGCGCTGCCCGGTCTCGACGTAGAGGTGGTAAAGAGCCCGCAGGTCGTCATCGCCCCTCGCATCGCGGACACTCACGCCGCGCTTCTCCGCCTGGCGCACGCTCCAGCGCGTGTCCTTCTCGAGCGCCGCGAAGAGCGCGTCCTCCTCCGGCCCGAGATCGAGCTCGAGCGTGGCGATCACCGGTTGGATGTCCGGCGCGCGACGGAAGCCGGCGGCGCGGAGCGGCCCGACCCCGCGGTCGGCGTCGATCTCGGGGTCGACCTTGAGAAAGATGGCGCGGCGATCCCGAGCGAGCGCGGCGAGCTTTGCGAGGACAGCCGGAAACTGAGACTCCTCCCCCAGGATCGGCCCGCGAGGGACATATGCGAGGCTCCGGCCCCCCGGAAGCGAGCGCCACAGCACGAGCGCGACCGGCAGCGCGGGGGTAGGGGCCCCCGACGGGGCAGGGGCCCCGCCGAACTGATGGAACTCGGCGCGCCACCCTTGCGCCTCACGGATCTTCGCCCACGCGGCCGACTGCAGGACGTGACCGCCGGGTGAGCGGACCGCGGCGTCATCCCATCCCGTTGGGGCCCCTGCCCCTGCGTCGCTCACGCGCTCGCGGCGGCGAGGCGCCGGCGCGCGCCGAACCTCCACAGCGGGAAGAGGAATGCGGTGACCGGCGTCTCGAGCGCGCCGATCCACGGAGTGACCTCCCCGCCGAATCCGAGCTTGAAGTTCTCGACGCCGGCGAGCTCGTCGCCCTCGGCCAGGCCCCACATGTCGTAACGGCGCACGCCGAGCTCCTTCATCTGCATCAGCGAATGCCACTTGAGGAGATAAAAGGGACGCTTCTCGCCGTGGGCGCCGCTCCACCCGCCGAAGAGCTCCCACGCGCGATCGCCGATGCGGATGACGAGCAGCGCACCGACGTCCTCGCCGTCGACGCGCGCCATTCGGAGATGCAGCGCGTCGCCGAACGCCTCGACGAGCGACGCGAAATACTCGAGCGAGTGGATGCCGAACTGGTCGCGCTCGGCGACTGTGCGTAGCACACGATGAAAGCGCGCCAGGTCTGTCGTCTTCTCCGTGACGACGCCCTCGCGCTCTGCCTTATGGATGTACTGCCGGGTCTTCTTGCGCATTGCGCCGAGCATCGCCTCGGCGTCCTGCGCGAGATCCATGAGGAGCGTCCGCCGCGGCTGCACGTAGACCGGCGAGCGCCGGACGCCCTGCGCTTCAAGGGCTTTCGCGAGCGCGTCGCTTTCGGCGGCTTCGGGATCGCAGAGCAGGCTCACGGTCAGGCC
>DASWCR010000172.1:0-8084 GCA_036389995.1 Candidatus Limnocylindria bacterium
GAGCTGATAGGCGGAGGCGAGTGCAACCAGGAGCGGCTCGCTGTATGGCGGTCCGACGAGTTGCAGGCCCACCGGCAAACCATCGGTCCCAAAGCCACAGGGAAAGAAGATCGCGGGTACGCCGGCGAGGTTGCCGGCGGCGATGAGCCCGATGTTCCCGGTCCGCCGGTTCGGGGGCGGTGTCGCGCTCGCCGTCGTCGGCGGGCTGTCGAGCGGCTGCGTGATCGGCGTCGCGGTGATCGCGCGCCCGACGGAGAGGATCACGTCGACGTCTCGGAACATCGAGTCGAGCGCATCCTGCAGACGAGTTCGCATCCGCATCGCGTGCAGGTAGTCGCGCGCTTTGGTCTCGAGCGCGGCGCGGAGTCCGGCCTTCTGGCGAGCATCGATCAGCTGCTCGAACCGCTTGCCCTCGATGAGATCGGCGAAGATCTCGGCGCCCTCGGAGCCATACACCGTCTGGACCATGGGCCCGAACGGCATCACCGGAAGGGTCGCGCGAACGAAGTTCGGCGCGATGCGCTTGAACTCCTCCACGCCCTTTTCGAGCGCGCGCTTAGCATCGGGCGACGCGTGGTCGGCGATGTCCTCATCGGCGAACGCGATCCGCGCGCGTTTCGCGACGGCAGCGGCAGGGCGCGCGGCCATCGGCTTGAAACGTTTCCCGCTCGTCGTCCGATCGGCCGCATCCGCTCCCGCGATCGCCTCGAGTACGGCCGCGCAATCCTCTGCCGTCCGCGCCATTGGGCCGAGTTTGTCGAGCGTCCACGAGAGCGCCATCGCGCCCTTGCGTGAGACGAGGCCGTACGTGGGACGAAGACCGGTGACGCCGCAATACGCCGACGGCGTCCCGATCGAGCCCGACGTCTCTGAGCCGATCGCGAAAGGGACGAGGCCCGCGCCGACCGCGGCGCCCGATCCGCTCGAGGATCCGCCGGACCAGTGCTCCTTGTTCCACGGGTTGCGGCCCGGACCCTGGAGCGAGGCGCTCGGGTAGCGATACCCACCGCCGCCCGCCAGCTCGACCATCGCGAGCTTCGCCGCGAGCACGGCCCCGCTCTTCTTCAGCTTCGCGACGACCGTCGCGTCCTCTCCGATGATCTGGTCCCGGTACGGCGGTGCGCCCCACGTCGTCGGGGCGCCTCGGGCCGCGAGTAAGTCTTTCGCACCGTAAGGGATTCCCGTGAGCGGCCCGCCCTGCTTTTTCGCGAGAGCGCCATCGGCGCGCTTGGCCTCGTCGAGCGCGCGCTCCGGCATGAGAGCGGCCACCGCGTTGTACTTCGGACCGAGCTTCCCAAGAAGATCGAGAGACGCGCGCGCGAGCTCGACCGACGAAATGCGACGCTTGCGGAGCGCGGCGGCGAGCTCCGCCGCGGTCGCGAAGCGGATTTCGGCGAAACTCAATCCGCTTTGAAGATCGTCGGAGGCTCGGTCTCGATCGGAATGCGTTGCGCGCGCAGCTCCGTCGCCGCCTTCTGCACGATCTCGCGCGCTTCATCGGCGAGCCGCGCGGGATCATCGATGTTCCGCTCGTCCTCAGCCACCGGAGTGCGCAGGATAGCGTGCTAGGCTCGGCCAAGGAGTCGAAGGCCGTGCAATACCGTCGTCAGAGCCTCGTCGAGCGTCCGTTGTCCCCACGCGACTACGACATGCCAGTGGGTTGGTGGGGCTGGAACTGGGAGCCGCCGATCCCGATGTCGGTCACCGAGCTTCTCGAGGCACGGAACATGGATGCGCGCACCGCGGCACTCTGCGGGATGGTCCTCGAGGCGCACGGTTCGATCCTCATCGCGGCGGAGCAACCCCATTCGGGCAAGACGACGACCCTAACCGCGTTTCTCGACTTCCTGCCGAACGACGTGCGGCGCGTGTTCGTCCGAGGTTGGGTCGAGACCTTCGATTACCTGAAGCAGACCGCGCCCGACCGCACGATCCTTCTCGGAAACGAGCTCTCGTCGCATCTGCCGGTCTATCTCTGGGGCCCAAAAGCGGTCCGGGTCTTCGAGACGCTCCGCAAGGGGTACGCGCTCGGCTCGACGCTCCATGCCGACACCGCCGACGAAGCGGTCGCGCAGCTGACCGGCGAGCTCGGCGTCGCACCGGGTGATCTCGCGCGCGTCGACCTCCTCATGGTGATGCGTGTCTACGCGACGATCGGCGGGGAGTACGCCCGCCGGGTGGTGACGCTGCACCGGCTCACGCCACGCGAGGGGACCGGCCTCAGGCTGTTGCCGCTCGTCGAACACCGCGAGGGCGCGGACGAGCACGAGCACGACGAAGACGCCGAGCTCGAGCTCGTCGCGAAGCGACGGAGCGAGGACATCTACACCGCCGCGGCCGAGCTCGAGCGGCGCACCCAATTCCTGTGTGACCTACTCCAGCAGCGTCGCCGCGAGATTCCCGACGTGCGCGCGGCCCTGGCCGAGTACCGTGGAGAGAGAACACCGATCGATATGCGAGGAGATCCGACCGTATGACACAAGCGACGACCATCGGCGCGCTTCGCGAGACCGGCTACCGGCCTAAGAGCGTGAAGGAAGAGCTCCGCGCGAACCTCATCTCCGCGCTCGCCGCGAAGCGGGAAATGTTCAAGGGCATCGTCGGCTACGACACAACGGTCATCCCGCAGATCGAGAACGCGATCCTCTCCGGCCAGGACATCATCTTCCTAGGAGAGCGCGGCCAGGCGAAGACTCGCCTCGCGCGGCGGCTCATAGAGCTGCTCGACGCATCGGTTCCCGCGATCGCGGGCTGCGAGATCAACGACGATCCGTTCGCACCGATCTGCGCCGCTTGCAAATACCGCGTGGCCAACGACGGTGACTCGGTCGAGCTCGTGTGGCTCACGCCCGACCAACGGTACAGCGAGAAGCTCGCGACACCTGACATTTCGATCGCTGACCTCATCGGGGAGGTCGACCCGATAAAGGTGGCTGAGGGACGCTACCTCTCGGACGAGATGACGATCCACTACGGCCTCGTGCCGCGCACGCATCGCGGCATCTTCACGCTGAACGAGCTCCCCGACCTCGCCGAGCGCGTGCAGGTCGGCCTCCTCAACGTCATGGAAGAGCGCGACGTCCAGATCCGCGGCTATAAGGTGCGGCTGCCGCTCGACCTCTTCGTCGTCGCATCCGCGAACCCGGAGGATTACACGAACCGCGGCCGCATCATTACGCCGCTCAAGGACCGTTTCGGCTCGCAGATCCGCACCCACTACCCGAAGGAGATCGCGACGGAAGTTGGGATCGTGGAGCAGGAGCGGCAGGTCTTCGTCGATGAAGGGATCACGACCGTCGTGCCGGCGTACATGAAGGAAGTCCTCGCCGAGATCTCGCAGCTCGCGCGGCGCTCGCCAGAGATCTCGCAGCGGTCCGGCGTTTCTGTCCGCGTGACCGTCGCCAACTACGAGAACCTCACGTCGGCCGCGCTCAAACGCGCGCTCCGCACGGGCGAGACGAGCGTGGTCCCGCGCATCAGCGACCTGCCCGCGGTCGTCGCATCGACAGCCGGCAAGATCGAGCTCGAGTCCGTCGGCGAGGTCTCCGAGGAGCGCGTCATCGACCGGCTCGTCCAGCGCGCGGTGCTGAACGTCTTTAACCGGACGTTCTCGTTGGTCGAGTTCGACTCGCTTCTCGCCGCGTTCCAGCGCGGCGCGACGATGCACGTCTCCCCCACGCTCTCGAGCCAGGAGTACGTGAAGCAGGCCCTGCAGATACCAGGAATGAAGGGCGCCGTCGCGAAGGTCGGCGCGACTGGAAATCCGGCAGCGATCGCGGCCGCGGTGGAGTTCGTTCTCGAGGGGCTCCACCTGAACCGCAAGCTCAACAAGGAGCGCGGCGAGACCCGCTCCACCTTCCGGGCCTGATGCAGGACCCCGCTCCGCAGGATCCGCGCAACGACCCACCGGGTCTCGCGCAGCCGTTCCGCGACGTGCGGTACTCGCGCTGGGACGGCACGCAGCGACTCGACGCGCTCGAGGCCGAGGAGCTGCTCGGCGCGATGGCCGACGAGCTGCTGTCGGGTGGGGATCTCGAGGATGCGATGGCGCGCCTCTCCCGCTGGGGCATCCCCGGCCGCATGGAGGGGCTGAAGGATCTGCTCGAACGCCTGCGCACGGCGAAGCAGCGGCGCGCGCAGCGGCACGATCTCTCGAAGACCTTCGACGATCTCAAGGAAAAGCTCGAGGAGGTGAAGAAGCTCGAGCGTGACGGTCTCGATCGCCGGCGCAACGCGCCCGCTCCGAACGAGCAGCTCAAGGCGACGATGGAAAAGCTCGCATCCGAGCGCATGGCGCAGCTCGACGCGCTCCCCGACGATTTCGGGCGCGCGGTGCGCGCGCTCAAAGACTATGAGTTCGTCGAGCCGAAGGCCGCCGAGAAATACCAAGAGCTCCTGAAGGAGCTTCAGCAGCAGGTCCTCGGCTCCTATTTCAAGAACATGCGCGAGTCGCTGCAGAACCTCACGCCTGAACAGCTCGAGCGGACGCGTCAGATGATCCGGGACTTGAACCGCGCGCTAAAGGAACGGATGGACGGCGGCGAGCCGGATTTCGAGGCGTTCCAGCGCCAGTACCCCGAGCTCGCCGGCAACGCCAAAGATTGGGATGACCTCCTTCGCCAGCTCGCCCAGGGCATGGCGGCGATGCGATCGCTCTGGCAATCGATGTCGGCGGATATGCGCGACCAGCTCGAAGGACTGCTCGGCGCGGCGTTCAACGATCCGGGGCTTCAACAGGCGATGAACGACCTGGCCGAGACCTTAGGACAGCTCATGCCCATGGACGGCTACGACCACGCGATGTCAGGCGACGAGCCGCTGACGCTGGCCGAGGCGCTGGGTCTGATGGATGAGATGAACCAGATCTCGGACATGGAGGACACGGTCCGCAGCGCGCGTAACTCCGATGACCTGGAGTCGCTCGACCGCGACCAGGTGGACCGCCTGGCCGGCCCGTCCGCGCGCCAGGCGCTCGACGAGCTCCGGCGCATGACCGAGCTGCTCGAGGAGGCCGGGCTCATTCGCAAGGACGGCGATCGCTACGAGCTCACCCCGCGGGGCATTCGAAAGATTGGCCAGAAATCGCTCGAGGAGATCTTCGCGACGCTGAAGAAGGACGCGTTCGGTGGACACCGCTCGAAGGCACGCGGCCGCGGCGGCGACCCGACGGACGAGCTCAAGACCTATGAGTTCGGCGACCCTTTCCTGCTTGACCTGCCGGGGACGGTCCGCAACGCCGTGATTCGTCAGGGCGCGAAGGTTCCGGTGAAGCTCACCGCGGACGACTTCGATGTGTACCGCACCGAGCTCGTCACGCAGTCGGCGACCGCGATCCTCGTCGACGTGAGCCGCTCCATGCTTTTCCGCGGTTGCTTCCTGGCCGCGAAGAAGGTCACTCTCGCGCTCGACTCACTGATCCGCTCGACGTTCCCGAAGGACGACCTGTACATCGTCGGCTTCTCCGCTTACGCGACGCAGCTCAAGCCGACCGATCTTCCACGCTTGACGTGGAACGAGTACGTGTACGGCACGAACATGCAGCACGCGTTCGAGACTGCCCGCACGCTGCTGTCGCGCTCACGCGGCAAGAACAAGCAGATCATCCTGATCACGGACGGCGAGCCGACGGCCTACTTCGAGCCGGGCAGCACGTATCCGCAGTTCAACTACCCGCCGACGAAGCGCACGTTCGAGGCGACGCTCCGCGAGGTGGTCCGCTGCACTCGCGAGAGCATCACCATCAATACCTTCATGCTCGCCCGCGGGCATTACCTAGTCGACTTCGTCAATCAGATGTCGAAGATCAACAATGGACGGGCCTTCTACGTTGAGCCAGAGCATCTCGGCGAATACGTCCTCGTCGACTACGTTTCTCACAAGCGCCGCCGGGTCGCCTAGCCCCCGGTCTCGCCTGACGCGGGTCCTGTCCCGGGGTCGGGGTCGCGCGCTCGCCTACCGGTCCGCTCCCCAGCGCTGTATGTCCGCCCCGAACTGCCGCGGCCGGTCAACGGCTCGCGCGCAACCCGCTCCCCCGTGCCACCCGCTTCGTTCGCGCCCTCGACTAGGCCAGTCGTCTCCCTAGTGAGAAAAACGCAGCGGCGAAACAAACCAAAGCTCCGATCAACGGCCAGTAGAAAAGCCCGAGAGATGCTCCGACAAATCCGAAGCCCGCGCCGACTCGGTCGAGGCCCGGAGTGGTCAGGCCCAAGAGATTCCCGGTCTGAAATGCCCAAGCGCTCAAGGCGCCGACGAAGCCCGTCCACGCCCCGAGGATCCCGGAGCTGATCGTTGCTGAGGCCCCGTCTCGCGCAAGCGCGCGACCAAACGTAACCCAGGCAACCACCGAGATGACCGCGCCGAGCCATCCGAGCACCGGCACTTGCTCGAAGTAGCTGATCAGAACGAAGCCGACCGTGCCGACAACGAAGAGCCAGAAGAGACGCATCGGTTAGGAGGCTAGCCGAGCTGGCGCGCGCGGTCCGTATCGCGCGTCACGGTCAGCGACGTTCGAGCGCGAGGCGCACGCCGACTGCGATGGGGGCAGCGCCCGACACGCGCTCCAGCCAGCGGCGCGCCCCGCGGATGACCGCACCGATGCGGTCGATCGCGTAGGCGTACAGCGGCAGCCAGGCGAGGCCCAGCACCGCATGGATTCCAGCCAGGAGAAGTGATTTGGCGAGCACGTTGTCTCCCGGTGAGATGAACTGCGGCAGGAAGGTCAGATAGAAGAGCGCGACTTTTGGGTTGAGCACGTTGGAGAGCCAGCCCTGTGCGAAGGCGGTTCGCGACGTGCGAGCCCGGCCTGCCGCGACCGCGGCGTCGCCAGTTGGGCGAAGCGAGTCGCGGATCGTCCGGACCCCGAGATAGGCCAGGTATGCGGCGCCGGCGAACTTCACCACCGTGAAGGCCTCGGCACTCGTCGCGATGACGAGCGAGAGCCCGAGCGCCGAGGCGGTCGCATGCACCGGCAGGCCGGCGCAGATGCCGAGGCTCGTGAAGAACGCTGCGCGCCTTCCGTCGAGCAGCGTGACCTTTGCCACGAGCGCCATGTCCGCGCCGGGCAGGATCGTCAGCAGCGCCGCGATCCCGATGAACGCGATGATCGAGGCGTCGAGCGTCACGCCGTCTTCGCCGGGTCGCCGGTTTTCATGAACGCAAGGATGCGCCGCCAGGCGTCGTCGCACTCTTTCTTGTGCTCCGCGAACGTTCGGTCGAAGAACGAGTGCGGTGCGCCGGGATACGTCTCGAGGTGGTGCTTGACCTTCGCGGTCGCCAGTGCGGTGTCGAAGGCGGCGATGTCAGACGGCGGGATGCTCGGGTCGTCGCCGCCAAAGAGACCGAGTACGGGTGCGCGCATGCGCGCCGCCTGGTCCGCTGGGGCTGGCCAGACCTCGTTCTCGCGCTTGCCGAGCCGGCCATAGAAACCCACAACACCCGCGAGGCCCGCCTGTTCGGCCGAGGACAGGAAGGCGATGCGCCCGCCAAAGCAGAAACCAAGGACGAAAGTGCGGCGAGCCTTGGTCTCTCTTTCGAGGTACACGCGGCTTGCCGCGATGTCCGCGAAGACGCTCTTCGGCGTGGTCTGGCGGACGTGCGGCATGTATTCGAATTCGTCGGCGCGTCGATCCAACCCTGCGGTACGTCCGAAGTAATCGAATGCGATCGCGTGAATTCCGGCAGATGCGAACCGGTCCGCCAGATCCTCATAGAAGGAGTGCAGCCCGCGCACATCCGGCGCGATGACGACTCCCGCGTCCCCGCCTGACGCGCTCGCCAGGTGGGCGCGGAATTTCGTCCCGTCCGCGCTCGTCAGGATCGCTTCCTGCCCTCCTGCACCGCCCGTCATTGGTGGAAGAAGATCGAATGGAACGTCGGGCGGGCGCGCACCCGGCGGATAACACATGGCAGACCTCCTCGAATAGGTTTCCGTATGCTCGCTCAAGATGGCTGACCTCGCCGAGCGCGTCGCCGCGAAGATCACTAAGATGGAGCGCTATCTCTCGCGGACCGGCGGCCACGTTGAGCTCGTCGACGTGGAGGACGCCGTTGCCCGGATCCGCGTCTCGGTGACGCGGCCGCGGACG
>DASWCR010000173.1:0-12182 GCA_036389995.1 Candidatus Limnocylindria bacterium
CACCGGTGGACCGGCGAAGTACACCGGCCGCGACATGAAGACCGCACACGCCGACATGGGTGTCACGACCGGCGAGTTCAACGCACTCGTCGAGGACCTCGTCGCGACGCTCAACAAGTTCGGTGTCGGCAAGCCCGAGCAAGACGAACTGCTCGGGATTCTGGGTCCGTTGAAGTCCGACATCGTCGAGGTCGACTCGACCGCGACGGGCACGCCGCTACCGGACAGCTATGAAGCTGCTCCGGCGCTCACGGCGGCGAAGAGCTAACCCCGCCTAACTAGCGGTCGCGCGCCGCGCCTCCTGCCAGCGCGGCCTGCGCAGCGGCGAGGCGCGCAACCGGTACGCGGTAGGTCGAGGGCGATACATAGGTCAGCCCGAGCTCGTGACAGAGGGCAACCGACGATGGCTCGCCCGCGTGCTCGCCACAGATCCCGATCTTTAGACCCGGCTTGGTCTTCCGGCCGCGCTCGACCGCCATGCGCATCATCGCGCCGACTCCGTCGCGGTCGAGGACCTGGAACGGGTCCGCGGGGATGATCTTTTCCTCGACGTATCTGGTGAGGAAGCTCTTCTGCGCGTCGTCACGCGAGATCCCGAGTACGGTCTGCGTGAGGTCGTTCGTGCCGAACGAGAAGAATTCGGTCTTCGTGGCGATCTGGTCCGCGATGATGCACGCGCGCGGGATCTCGATCATCGTGCCGAACTTGTACTCGACACGCTTGCCACGCTCCTTGAAGACCGTCTCCGCGACCTCGGTGACCTGCGCTTCGAGCCGATCGAGCTCTCCCATCGTCGCGACGAGCGGCATCATGATCTCGGGTTTCGCCTTGATGCCCTTCTCGGCCGAGTCGATGGCCGCGCCGAGGATCGCGCGGATCTGCATCTCGAGGATCTCGGGGTAGACGAGGAGCAGCCGGCAGCCGCGCAGTCCGAGCATCGGGTTGTCTTCATGTAGCTGCTCGAGCCTTCTGTAAATGCGCTCTTTGTCGGCGAGGTCGGCTCCGTTCTGGCCGGTCGCGCGCGCGACGGCGATGTCGACGTTGACGTCGGCGTATTCACGCAAGAATTCATGGAGGGGTGGGTCTATCAATCGGATAACCACGGGCAATCCGTCCATCGCCTCGTACATCTCGCGGAAATCGCCCTGCTGGAACGGGAGGAGCTTCGCGAGCGCGCGCTTGCGTCCCGCGGTGTCGTTCGCGAGGATCATGTCCTGCACGATCGGCAGGCGCTCGGCCTCGCGGAACATGTGCTCGGTCCGCGCGAGACCTACGCCCTCGGCGCCGAGCTCGCGCGCAAGGCGGCACTCACCCGGCGTGTCCGCATTCACCCACACCCCGAGGCGGCGGCGCTTGTCGGCCCATGAGAGGAGCTCGATGAGCTCCTTCTCCTCGCGGAAGTTGGCGGCGATCGTCGGAAGCTCGCCGGCGAACACCTCGCCGGTCGTCCCGTCGATGGAGATCGCGTCGCCTTCCTTTATGACCTGGCCGCCGACGCGCATCTCGCGCTTCTGAAGGTCGATGTCGAGCGCGGCGACGCCCGCGACGCAGGGCAGCCCGAGCCCTCGCGCCACCACCGCCGCGTGCGAGGTCGAGCCGCCGCGCGCGGTGAGGATCCCGGTGGCCGCGACCATCCCGTGGAAGTCATCGGGGCTGGTCTCAGGCCGGACGAGAACGACGAGCTGCTTCTGTCCCTTGAGCACCACCGCGCGATCCGCGTCGAACACGGCGCGTCCGGTCGCGGCCCCGGGTGATGCGTTGAGACCCTTCGCGAGGTAGCGGCCGGCGTTGCGCGCGCTCTCGACCTCCTTCTGATCGAAGCGCGGCAAGAGGAGCTGCTCCACCTGGGCCGGCTCGACGCGCGTGACGGCCTCGTCCTTGGTGATCAGGCCTTCCTTCACCATGTCGGTCGCGATCTTGATTGCGGCCGCGGCGGTGCGCTTCGCGGAGCGCGTCTGCAACATGTAGAGCTTGCCGCGCTCGATCGTGAACTCGAGGTCTTGCGCGTCGCGGTAATGCTTTTCGAGTCGCTTCGCGATCTTCTCGAACTCCGCATACGCGGCGGGCAGGTCCTTTTTCATCTGCGCGATCTTCGACGGCGTGCGAATGCCGGCGACGACGTCCTCGCCCTGCGCGTTCGTCAGATATTCGCCGTACAGCTCCTTCGCGCCGGTATTCGGATCGCGGGTGAACGCGACGCCGGTGCCCGAGTCGTCCCCCATGTTTCCGAACACCATCGTGACGATGCTGCAGGCGGTCCCGAGGTCGTCCGAGATCTTGAACTGCTTCCGATAGTCCTTGGCGCGCTGACCGAACCACGAGCCGAACACGGCCTCGATCGCGAGGCGCAGCTGATCCTGCGGCTCGGTCGGGAACGGCTTCCCCGTCTCCTTGCGGACGATTCCCTTGTATTCGTTCACGAGCTCCTCGAGCTGCTTCGCCGAAAGCTCGGGGTCGCTCTTGATCCTCGCCGCCTTCTTTTTGGCGTCGAGCGCGTGCTCGAACTTCGAGGGGTCGATGCCGAGCACGATCCGGCCGAACATTGATATGAACCTGCGGTAGGCGTCCCAGGCGAAGCGCTCGTTCTTCGTGAGCTTCGCGAGGCCCGTCCGGCTTTCATCGTTCAGTCCAAGGTTGAGGACCGTGTCCATCATCCCGGGCATGCTCATGGCCGCGCCCGATCGGACCGAGACGAGGAGGGGGTCCTTCGGATCGCCGAGGTTCTTCTTCGTCGCGCGCTCGATGGTCGCGAGGGCCTTCTCGACCTGATCCCAGAGTCCGGGCGGCAGCTTCTTGTCAGATGCGAAGTAGGCGTTGCAGGCCGCGGTCGTGATCGTGAATCCGGCGGGGACCGGCAGGCCGGCGTTGGTCATTTCGGCGAGACCCGCACCCTTGCCACCCAGGAGATCGCGCATCTTCGCGTTGCCTTCGGCCTTCTTGTTCGCGAAGAGATAGACCCATTTCTGCCCCTTCGGAGCGGCGCGGCGGGGTGCGGCTTTACGCGTGCGGCTACGAACGGCCATGGCGGACCTCCCCTTCGGAGATATCGATTCTCGCAGAAACGGGTGGAGCGGCGAAACGGCGAAGAGCATCGCGGCCCGTCGCCCACAGCCCGCGACGGAACGAGAGGACGATCACGACGAAGACCGCCCCGGTCACGACGCCTGACGCTTCGGGCGCGCTCGTGAGCGCGTCCCGCAGCTCGAGGACGATGACCGCGCCGAGAAGGCTCCCCCACAACGTTCCGATGCCGCCCAGGATGGTGATGAGCACGGCCTGACCCGACGTGGTCCAGTGCAACAGATCGAGCGAAGCGAAGCCGTTCCCCAGCGCGAAGAGACCGCCGGCCAGACCGGCGAGTCCGCCGGACAGCACGAAGGCGAGAAGCTTGTAGCGCCACGTGGCGTAGCCGAGAGCCTGCGCGCGCGGCTCGTTGTCTCGGATCGCCACGAGCACATGCCCGAACGGCGAATGGACGATGCGGTACGCGAGCGCGTAGCCGAGCAGGATCATCGGCAAGGCCGCGTAGTAAAAGTCGGCCGAGCGGCCCAGGGCGAGGCCCGGGAACGTGCGCGGCACTCCGTGAAGTCCGTTCTCGCCGCCGGTGACGTCGCGCCACTCGTTCGCCAGGTAGAAGACGAGCTGGGCGAAGGCGAGCGTGACCATCGCGAAATAGATGCCCCGCCGGCGGATGGCGAGATAGCCAAACGGGACCGCGAGCAACCCCGCCGCTGCGGCGCCGACGAGCGCGGCAAGCGCGAACGGGACGCCGGTCGATTTCGCGGCGATCGCCGCGGCGTAGGCGCCGAGGCCCCAGAACGCCGCGTGTCCGAATGACAGGAGGCCCACATAACCAAGAAGGAGGTCGACCGACATCGCGAACAGGCCCCAGAGGAGGATGTCGAGCGCGAGCACCGGATACATCGCACGCGGGAGCACCAGCGCGACCGCGATCGCGACCGCGTAGGGCAAAACGCTGAGCACCCGATTCACGAGCGAGCCTCGAGCGAACCGAAGAGGCCCGCCGGCCGCACGAGCAGCACGATCGCCATCAGCGCGAACGCGACTACGTTCTCGAGCGCTGGGTTGAAGACGGCGGCGAGACTCGCCAGAACGCCGACCAGGAACCCAGCGACGACAGCCCCGGCGATCGAGCCCATCCCGCCGATGACCACGACAGCGAACGCGAAGATGATGAGCTCGCTCCCCATGAGCGGAGAGACGTTGCGCATGGGCGCGGCGAGGACCCCGCCGAGCGCGGCGAGGGCGACGCCGAAGCCGAACACCGGAGTGACCCAGCGGTCGACGTTGATCCCAAGCGCCCGCGTGAGCTCGGGACGCTCGGTCGCGGCGCGCACGATCATCCCGAGCCGCGTCCGCTCGATGACGTACCACACCGCTATGCAGACGACGATCGAGAAGGCGATCACGAAGAGGCGGTACGTGGGATACGCCACGAGGCCCGCCGACACCGAACTTGCGAGTTCGGCTGGCGCCGGATACGGCTGCCCCTGCAGCCCGTACCGTAGGCGAACGCCGTCCTGGATCATGAGGGTGAGCCCGAACGTGAGCAGGAAGTTGTAGAGCGGGTCGAGCCCGTAGAGCCGCCGGATGAGCAAACGTTCCAGGACCATGCCGGCGATCCCGATCCCGATCGGTGCGAGGATGAGCGCGATCCAGAAGCCGACGCCGAAGTCCTGCAGGAGCAGATAAGCGGCGAACGCGCCGAGCATGTAGAGCGCTCCGTGCGCGAAGTTCACGACACGCAGGACGCCGAAGATCACGGCGAGACCGAGCGAGAGCAGCGCGTAGAAGCTTCCGTTCACCAGGCCGTTGAAGAGCTGCAGCGCGATGTATTCCATGTGATGAGGAAGGGCGGGACGTCGTCCCGCCCTCCGTTCAGCTCCGCATTACTTGGGCATGCTGCAGCCCGCCTCCGAGAGCGGCCGCGAGGCCTTCTCGGCGGCGATCGTGCTGACCACCTTGGAGTAGTCGAAGGTCTCCTTGGCCTCCGACTTCGGTTTGACCTGCGCGATGAGCGCGTCGTGCTGGACCCAGTGATCTTCCGGGCGCACGAAGCCGTTTCGGATGAAGAAGTCGCTGAACTTGTAGCCCTCGAGCTGCTTCACCACGGCGTCCGCGTCATCCGACCCGGCACGTCTGACAGCGTCCATGTATTGCCACGCGGCCGAGTAGTTGCCGGCGTGGGCAAAGGTGGGACGGATCCCCGTGCGCTTCAGGAACTTGTCCGCGAACGTCTTCGATTGATCGTCCATGTTCCAGAGCCAGGGTGTCGTGTAGACCGTGCCGGCGAGCGCGTCCTGACCGAGCGCGGTGATGTCGGTGTCGAACAGCAGGCCGACCGCGAGCTTGATGTTCTGGTCCTTGAGCTTGAACTCGTTGTACTGCTTCACAACGTTGACGAGATCGCCGCCGGCCTGCATCGCCCCGAGCACCTGCGGCTTGAGCGAGCCGGCCTTGAGGAGCAGCGATGAGAAGTCGCCCGTCGTGTTCGGGAAGGGCGACCCGTCGGACTGGATCACGGTCCCACCGGCGGCTGTGACGGCCTGCCGGAAGGAGCTCTCCATGTCCTGACCGAACGCGTAGTTCGGATAGATGATGTACCAGCTTTTTCCGCCCTGTTGCGTCACCGTGACGCCGGTCCCCTGGGCGAGCATGTAGGTGTCGTACGCGTAGTGGAACGTGTACTTGTTGCAGCTCTTGCCGGTGAGGACCGTCGTCGCTGCCGTGACGTTGATGTAGAGCTTCTGCTGAGCCTTCGCGACGTCGGCGATCGCGAGCGCGGCGGACGACGTCGGCACATCGAGGATGAGGTCGGCGTTGCTGCGCTCGTAGAACTCCTGCGCCTTCTGCTGCGCGACGTCGGCCTTGTTTTGGTGGTCCGCGGTGAGGACTTCCACCTTGCCGCCGAGCGCGTTCTCCCCGTATTTCGCCTTGAAGTCCTCGACCGCCATATTCACCGCCTCGACGGCGTTCTTGCCTGAAAGATCCGCGTAGACGCCCGACTGATCGTTGATCACCGCAATCACGAGCTTTCCGTCGGTCAGCTTGGCGGGCGGCCCACCGCCCAGGCCGCCGCCGCACGCCGCCGCGAGGAGCAGCGCGACCAATGAACCCCCGATGGTTCGCTTCATTCGATTCCCCCTGCTTCTTGTTCTGCGCTAGACCCCGAGATGATGTAAGAGCTCCGACTCGCGGGCGATCACCTCCTGGTTGGCGAGAGCCTCGACGATCTGGCCCTGCGCGAGCAGGTAGTGGCGATCGGCGACGGTCGTGGCGAAGCGCAGATTCTGCTCCACAAGGAGCACCGTCGCTCCCTCGCGCTTGGCTTCCTGGAGCATCGCGGCGACACGCTGCACCAGTACGGGAGCCAGCCCTTCCGTCGGTTCGTCCAGAAGGAGCACGCTCGCGCCGGTCCGGAGCGCGCGGGCGATCGCGAGCATCTGCTGCTCGCCGCCGGAGAGCTTCGTGCCGGCATGGGCGCGCCGCTCGCGCAACACTGGAAATGTCTCGTAGATGCGCTTCAGCGGCCATCGCGTGTTCGCGCCGACCGGCGGAAGCGTCAGGTTCTCCTCGACCGCGAGCGTCGCGTAGATCCCGCGGTCGTCCGGGACGTAGGCGAGCCCCGCTCGGGCACGCGTGTGCGGCGGAAGGTCGGAAATGTCGCGCCCGTTCAGACGAATCGACCCGGCGCTCTGCCGGTGGAGACCCATCACGCATCGCAGGAGCGTGGTCTTGCCGGCGCCGTTCCGACCGACGAGCGTGACGAGCTCGCCTTCGCGGACGTGCAGCGACACGTCGCGCAGCGCCTGGGCCTCGCCGTACCGCGCCGAAAGACCTTCGACCTCCAGGACCGGGCTAGGCATGCGCTTGCCCCAGGTACGCGGCAACGACCGAGGGGTCCTCGCGAACGACCGCGTAACTGCCCTGCGCGATCACGCGGCCTTGCTGCAGCACGATCACCTGGTCGGCGAGTTCGGCGACGACGCCCATGTTGTGCTCGACGAGCACGACCGTGCGACCCGAGTGCGCCTTGCGAATCAGGTCGATCGTGCGCCGGATGTCCTCGATACCCATGCCCGCCGTCGGCTCGTCCAGCAGGAGCAAACGCGGGTCGAGCGCGATCGCGAGGGCGAGCTCGAGCGCGCGCTTCTGCCCATACGGCAGCTTCCCCGCGGGCCGGTTCGCGAGGTCCGCGAGACCGACCTCCGCGAGGAGGTCGCGCGATCTGGTGCGATAGCGCGCGAGCGCGGCCTCGGAGGCCCAGAACCGGTACCCGACGGTCGACGCCGCCTGAAGGGCGAGCTCGACGTGCTCGACAGCGGTGAGCTGGTCGAAGAGGCTCGTGATCTGGAAGGAGCGTGCGACCCCGCGCCGCGCGATGCTTTCGGGCGGCAACCCCGTCGTGTCGTCGCCGAGGATGATCACGCGACCCGCGGTCGGCCGCAGGAAGCCGGTCAGGAGATTGAAGAGGCTTGTCTTCCCCGCGCCATTGGGACCGACGAGCGCATGCACCTTACCGATCTCGAGACGTAGATCAACACCGTTGACAGCGCGGAATCCGGCGAACTCCTTGACGAGCCCGTGGGTCTCGACCGCGTAGGTCGTCGGAGCGACGGTCATATCCGCGTCTTGCGCCCGGCCCAGTACGGTTCGCGCATGACGCGCTTCAGAGTCTTCCCCGCGGCGCTGCGCGGGAAGTCGTCGACGACCACGACTTCCTGCACCTGCTGGTAGCGCGCCTCGACACGTGCGTTGACCCATTCGCGCAGCTCATCGGGGGAGACGGCGCCCGGCTCGCGCAGGATGACCGCGGCGACGGGCGACTCGCCCCACCGCTCGCTGGGCACACCGAACACGGCGGCCTCTCGCACCGCCGGATGTCGCACGACGACCTCCTCGATGTCGCGCGGATACACGTTCACGCCGCCCGAGATGAGCATGTCCTTCGCCCGGTCGACCAGATAGAGGAAGCCGTCTTCGTCCACGTACCCCATGTCGCCCGAATGCAGCCAGCCGTCGACGATGACCTCGCGCGTCAGGTCGGGGCGCTTGTAGTACCCCGACATCAGGAGCGGCGAGCGGCCGATGATCTCGCCCACCTCGCCCACGGCGACGTCCTTCCCGTCCTCGTCGACGATCCGCATGTCGAAGAACGGCGGGGGTACGCCCACCGAAGTCGGCTTTGCGGCGTACTGATCCTTGTCGAGTATCGTCATGAACCCCTCGGTCAGCCCGTAGAGCTCGTGGAACACGCCGGGTACTCGCCGGGCCAGCTCTTGGCGGTGCTCGGTGTGAAACGGGGCGCCTACCGCACCGAGCATCCGTAGCGACGGCACGTTCTCGGCGATAAAGCGCGGAGAGCCGAGGAGCGCGACGATCTGCGACGGCACCATGAACATGTGGGTCACGCGTTCCCGCGCGATCGTGTCGATAACCGCGTCGGGATCGAAGTGATGGTGCAGGACGAATGTCGATCCGAGGACAAAGGCGGGCATGAGCGTGAGGAACGCGCCGTTGAAACAGAGCGAACCGGAGTGAAGGACGACGCTCTCCGGGCCCATCCGCCACGCCAGGCCGAAGAGCGTTCCGTAGAGCGCGCGCACGCGCTGGGAGAGGACGATCCCCTTGGGCAGTCCGGTCGTGCCGCTGCTGTAGATGATGTTGTACGGATCGTCGCCGCACACGCCGGCGGACGGCGCCGCGTCGTCGGCCTCGTCGACGACGGCGTGATACGAGCGATAACCCGGGCGAGCGGCGGCATCGATCAGCAGCCAGCGATCCGCTCTGATCGCGCGGAGCTCTGGCCGCACCTCGTCGAGAAACGGCGCCGCCCCTTGCTCGGTTACGACAAGGACGACGTCCGCGTCCTTAAGGAGGGTCGCGAGGCCCTTGCCCCGCAGCAGCGGGGAGAGCGGTACCACGACCACGCCGATCTTCGCGGACGCCCAGTACACCTCGAGCAGTTCCAGCGAGTTCGACAAGAATGTCGCGACCTTGTCGCCCTTGGAGATGCCAAGGGCGCGGAACGCGTTCGCGACTCGGTTCGTCCGGCGATCGAAGTCCCGATAGCCGATGCGGTGCTGCCCGAAGACGACCGCGAGGCGATCGGGCTGGTGATGCGCATGCGCTGCGAGAACTCCGCTGATATCCAGGGCCGCTCCCCCGCTCCGTCGTCGCCGCTTCCGAACTCTACCCGACCGACGCGCGGCTCACGCTCGCGAGTTCTGGCAGAAAACCTGCTCCGCCGAACACGAGTGCGTAGCTCTGCGGTACAGTCGCGGCCCGTGTACGAACGACCCGGTTACCGAACGCTCCTCGGTCGAATCCGCGAGAACGTGCGCACCTACATCCGCAAGCAGCTCGAGCTGCCGCGCCAGGAGATCGCCGAGATCCTCGCGGCGAACAAGCGCGCCGCGATGTGGCTCGGCATTGCGGCCGGGCTGGCCTTCATGACGCTCATCACCCTCGTTTTCCTCATCGTCGCTCTCGTCGCACTCATCCCCCGTGACTGGCTCGGCGTTCTGGTGCTCGCGCTCTCGATCGGCACGGCGTTCGCGCTCTTCGTCCTGGGCGTGCGCGCGAAGGCCATCATTCCCGCGTTCGTCGGAGGCATCGTCCTCATCGCGATCGGCGTCGCAGCGTTCCTCTGGCTCCCGCAGCTCGTGCTCGCGGCCCTTCTGCTCACGATCGCGCTCGCGGTTGGCGCAGGCGCGACGGGCTTCGGCGGGTACAGCCGCCTCGAACTCCATGGACCGACTCGGACGATCAAGTCAATGAAGGAGACGGTGCAGTGGGCGAAACAGCGTCTGCTCGGACGGAGCGCGAGCTAGCCGCGCTTCGGGCCGAGATCAATAAGGATCTCGACTATCTGCTCGCCCGCGTCCGCGATGATGTCGATCCGCGGAACCTCGCGCGCCGTCAGCCGCTGGCTGTCTTCGGAACGCTCGGGTCGCTCGCCGCGATCGTGGGGATCGCGTTCGCCTCGCGAGTCAAGAGCTTCCGCCGATCGCGCACCGAAAAGGAGCTCGACCAGATCGTCGCGCGACTCGGCGGTCGCCTCGACCGGCTCAAGGGCCGCGTCCGTAAGCGATTCCGCGAGACGCTCAAGAACGAGATCGCGGAGGTCGAGACCGGCCCGCGCGCGAAGCAGATGGTCTGGGAGTCGGCCGCCGCCGCGCTCACCGCCGCGGCGACCCTCTTCGCGCGACGCTTCGTCTCACGCCTGACGGGCGACGACGAGCTTCCCGACTCCTAGGCTTAGCGCGACCAGCGCGGCGTAGGCGAGCGGTACAGCCGCGGCGCCGGCGAGTCCCGACACGATCGCGAGCCCGGCCGCAACGGCAGGGTCGCGCAGACCGGCGCCGATCGCCGCGGCGATGCCGTCGCCCCTGAACAGGAGCGCGCCGATCGCCGCCGAGAGCGTGCCTACAAGGAGCACCAAGGCCGCGACCCCGACCGCTCGCGGGTCGACGAACGAGAGAGCCGCGAGGCCGGCCGCGCCGAGGATGATCGCGAGCGCGACGTAACGCGCGCCATCGACGATGGGCAGGACGAGATCACGGAAAAGGGGCACCGCGCTCGCGAGTGCGGCCCCGATGACGAACGCGAAGAGCCCGATGTCGACGTTCGGTGCTAGACCGGGGATCGCCGCGAGGAGCAGCGGGAACGACAGCACAATCGTTCCGGTGAGGAGCGCACCGACCGTCTCCTCGCGCGCGCCGACGATGCGCGCGAGCGCCGACCCGATGAGCGGCGAAGGCGAGAGCGCGAGGATCGCGACCACCGGATCGCCCACGATCACCGCGACCAGGGCGAGCCCCGCATACGGCAGCGCGATGGCGGCGAGGTTGCGCGGCCGGCGTAGGGCAAGGAGCGCGAGGAGCGGCGTCCGCGTTCCGGTTGTGAAGAAATAGAGCGTGAGCGCCGACTGGACGGCGCTCTGAAAGTCAGGCGCCGAGCTTCTCGCGGAGCGCTGGGACGAGCTCGTCGATCGCCACGCGGATCTGGCCCATCGAGTCGCGCTCGCGGATCGTGACCTGCTTGTCGTCGAGCGACTCGAAGTCGACCGTAACGCAAAGCGGCGTTCCGATCTCGTCCTGACGGCGGTACCGCCGGCCGATGGCCTGCGTCTCGTCGTAAGTCGACATGAAGTGCGGCCGGATCTTCGACCAGACGTCGCGTGCGAGGGGTGTGAGGCGTTCGTTCTTCGAGAGAGGCAGGACGGCGACCTTGTACGGCGCGAGATGCGGGCGGAAGCGCAGCACGACGCGGGTGCCTTCTTTGTCAGGCTCCTCGTCGTAGACGGCGCACAGGATCGCGTAGGTCGCGCGGTCGGCGCCGACGGACGTCTCGACGACATGCGGGATGAAACGCTCGTTGGCGACGTCGTCGAAGTACTCGAGCTTCTTTCCGGAGAACTCGGAGTGGCGGCGGAGGTCGTAGTCGGTCCGGTAATGGATGCCCTCGAACTCGTTCCACCCGAAGGGGAACGCGAACTGGATGTCCGTCGCCGCCGCGGCGTAGTGCGCGCGCTCGTCGGCGGCGTGGTCACGAAAGCGCAGCTTGTCTTTTGGGATGCCCTGCTCGACGTGCCACGAAAGACGCGTTTCCTTCCACTCTTCGTAGAACCGCGGCGCTTCGGACGGGCGCGTGAAGTACTGCATCTCCATTTGCTCGAACTCGCGCGAGCGGAAGATGAAGTTGCCCGGCGTGATCTCGTTGCGGAATGCCTTGCCGATCTGGGCAATCCCGAACGGCAGCTTTTTCCGGGAGGTCTGCTGGACATTTTCGAAGTCGACGAAGATGGATTGCGCCGTCTCGGGCCGGAGCCACGCGATCGAGGCGGTGTCCTCGACGGGACCGACGAAGGTCTTGAACATGAGGTTGAATTGCCGCGGGTCCGCTAGCTTCTTCTCGCCGCAGTTCGGGCACGAGACGCTGGAGAGGTCGAGTTTCTTCGCGCGCCAGGCTGTCGCGAGCTCGTCGCCCTTCGGCAGGTCGTCCAGGCGGAAACGCTTCCGGCAGTTGCGGCACTCGACGAGCGGGTCCGTGAAGTTCTCGACGTGGCCCGAGGCTTCCCAGACCCGCGGGTGCATGAGGATCGCGCCATCGAGGCCGACGATGTCCTCGCGGAGCTGGACCATCGCGCGCCACCACGA
>DASWCR010000174.1:0-9553 GCA_036389995.1 Candidatus Limnocylindria bacterium
CTGATCAGCCCCGCCCAACTCGGATCGTCCCAAACGATCTCGCAGCGATCGCGGCGTTCGCCGATTCCGAAAGGTCGGCTCTCGTAAACCGCATGAGAAGCGGAGTCGTTCGGGCGGCGCGGGAAGGCAAGTGGATTGCGGGACCGGTCCCGTTCGGGTACGACCTCGACTCGGGTGGTCAGCTCGCGCCATCGTCTCGCGTCGTCGCAGGGATGACCGAAGCTGATCTCGCCCGGTCAGTGTTCGAGCGAATGGCGGCAGGCTCGTCCACCGTCGCCGAAGCCCGTCGTATGACAGAACTCGGTGTGTTCCCCGGACGGCGGTACTCGCACGCCGTTGTGAAGATGAAGCGCGGGAAGTGGTTCCCCTCGCGTGTGAACGCGATGATCAGGAACGAGGTCTACATGGGGAAGCATCGTTTCGAGAGCGTCGCGGGCGCAGTTGAACGGGAGGTCGCGGCGTTGGTTAGCTCGGAGCTCTGGCACGCGGCGCAGGAACGGCTTCGCTCAAACTGCCGCCGTCCGCTCGGAAAGCCTAATCGTGACTATCTTCTGCGCGGGCTCGTCGAATGCGCCGACTGTGGCGCGAAGTGTGTCGGCTCATCACACGGTCAAAGCCGGTACTACCAGTGCATGAACTCCAGCACCGCGATGGAGACCGACCCCTCGAAACGCTGCCGAATGAAACACATTCCATCGAGTGCACTCGAGGAACTCGTTCTTGCCGATTGCCTACGAATGTCGGGGCTCGAGGTAGGCAAAGACTTCACATCCAGAAAGATGCTGGTCAAGGCATGGGTAATGAAAATCGTCGTCCGAACGATCCAGAGTGAGCGCCCGAAGGTAGCGCACGTGTTCGTTGAATATGTGAACGGTGAAGAGCGCACCTTTCGGTTCACTACGGGCATTGGCGTGGCCTTATGAGTGACGTGAGGTACGTGGAAACACAAGCCAAGAGCGCGCTTAACCGCGTGCAGGGCATGCCCTTCGATTGGAGTCTCAATCCGTACTTTTCTTGTGCCCACAAATGTCGCTATTGCTTTGCCCGTGCCTATCACGCTCGTTACCACGACCTCGATGTGGGCGAGGGATTTGACGACCAGGTCGACGTAAAGGCGAACTTTCCGGATGTCCTTCGAAACGAACTTCGACGGAAGCGAGATGGCAGCGTCGCGATCGGGACCGCGACCGATCCATATCAACCGATCGAGGGCAAATACCAACTGACGCGGCGCTGTCTCGAAGCACTCGTCGACTATCCGATGCCGACGAGCATCGTCACGAAGGGTCCGCTCGTCGTGCGCGACATCGACGTCCTGAAGAAGCTTGACGAGAAGACCGATCTCACGGTGTACTTCAGCGTCCCGTGCGTCGACGAAGACATCGTGCGTAAGACCGATCCCGGCACCGCGCCACCGCGACAACGCTTGCGCGCGCTTCGCATGCTGCGTGAGGCGGGCATCGACGCGGCTGTGCTGTGCATGCCGGTGCTACCGGGCATCAGCGACAGCGAAGAATCGCTCGACGCGGCGGCGCGTGCCGCAAGCGAGGCTGGCGCAACGGCTTTCCGCCATCGTCCGCTCAAGATCGACGTAGAGATCCAGCAGTACTACTACGACTTCCTTGCGACGGAGTTCCCCGTGGTCGTTCCTCGATACGCCGCGCTGTACCAGGGTGGCGTGCATCCGGCGAAGAACTACGAACGAGAGCTCGAAGAGCGTGTGCGACGCGTGCGCGCCCGCTACGAATTTTCCGAGCGGTCCGCGCGACCGGCGCGTCCGCCCGAGCCCGAGACCGTTCAGCTGCAGCTGGCTATCTAGCGGCGGCAACCTCCTCCGGGACTTCGTCACACCTCTGTTACGCGCCGCCGTTCCGCAGCGCGAACGACGCCAGCGGAGAGGCACGAGAAGTGCGTATTCCGCGGGCGTGAGCTGGATCGATCAACTGATCCGTCATCTCGAGCAGGTGACCTGCAGCGGGTGCGGCGAGTACTACCGCGGTGGTGACATCGCGGCGGTCGTGACCGAGCCTTCGCGTCTCATCGTCAGGCTTCGCTGCCGTTCGTGCGGCCAGGATGGCATCGCGATCCTCGACTTCGGCGCGAACCCGGTGGACGTCGAACCGATCACCGCCGACGAGGTGCTCGACTGCCACGACCTCTTGGCCCGCGCTGCGCGTCCTCCCAGAGAGCTCTTCCCCGTGCTCGTGGCCTAGCGCCCTCAGGCGGCGCGTCGCGGCCTGCCTCGTAGCGCGCGTCAACATCGCGGCCACCGCGGCTGTATGCGTGGAAGAGTCCATGACCCTTACGGCCCCTTTTCGGGGCGGCGCGCGGCCCGCCAGATCCAGCACCTCACTCTTTCGGCCTGGTAGCATGCAAGCGAGCGACCCCCAGGCTGCACCGCGCTATTGACTTCGTTACCCGCCGTGACAAAACTCTTCGCCGTAGCTCTGGGGAGGGCTCGTATGTCGACAATCGTCCACTACGAATGCCGCAGTCTCGATCATCTGCGTGCCGGCTCACGGCGGGGGGAAGGCGGCCTCGTGATCCATCACGGCACGGTCGGATATTGCGATGGCCTGCACGTCGATGGAGTTCACCGCTGGGTCGCGACCGGCGGGGTGCCGATCGAAGTCCTTGTGGGGACCGCCCCGGGCATCGACCCAGGCACGTATCGCGCGGACGACGGATCACTGGTTCACGTTCGTCCATCGGCGAGCGGCAACATGCTCGTCGAAGTCGAAGGCGGTCGCCCAAGCAAGCGCGGCGATATGCGTGTCGCGGTGAAACTCTCGGACGACCCCGACTGGCTCGACGATTCCACCTCACACGTATCTCTTCTTCACGCCGACTAGCTTTCTCTCGTAACGACACTCACCAACCGCGATATCGCCGAGCTCCTCGCGCTCGAGTCCGAGCGCAGCGAGGGGCGCAAACAGCGGGCGCTTCGGCGCGCGTCCCGGACGGCGATCATGTGGGCCGAGGAAGCGGCCGCCGTCCAGGAATCGGGCCGGAGCCTGACCGAGCTTCGATCCGTCGGCCCCTTCACCGCCCACTTCATCGCGCAGTGGCTGCGCGAGCCCCCGGATCCTCCGACGCCACCGCAGCTCCGCGATGACTTCATCACCTACGCGTACGCGCGCACCGTCGTCGACGCGCACCCGGAGTGGCGGGACGTGGCGCGCGCGGATAATCAGATGCACACCGACGAGACCGATGGCAGCTCGACGATCGAAGAGATGGCCGAGGCGGCCGCAACGATCGGGCGCGAACGCATCGCCATCACCGATCACTCGAAGACGCTTCGCATCACGAACGGAATGGATGAGGCGCGCCTTGTGGCTCAGGGCGAGCACATCGCCGCCGTGAACGCTCGTGGCTCGGGCCCGCGGGTCCTCCGCGGCATCGAGATGGACCTCACCCCTGAAGGCGCGGGCGACATGGATCCGGCCGTCCTCGCGCGTCTCGACCTCGTTCTTGGCGCGTTCCACTCGAAGCTGCGCCTGCGCGACGACCAGACGGAGCGATATTTCCGGGGGCTCGAGAATCCGGACATCCATGTCCTCGCGCACCCTCGCGGGAGGATCTACAACTTCCGCGCTGGACTTTCCTGCGACTGGGAGCGCGTGGCCCGCCACGCGGTCGAGACCGGGACCGCCCTCGAGATCGACGCCTATCCCGACCGGCAGGATCTCGACGTGGAGCGGCTGCGCATCGTGGCCGCCGAGGGCGCCTGGGTCTCGATCGGGACGGATGCTCACACCCCGGCCGAGCTGGTCTTTCTCGAGATCGGGATCGCGGCCGCGATCCTCGCCGGAATCCCCCGCGGCCGCGTCCTCAATCTCCTTTCAGCACGTGACCTTGCCGACCGCGTCGGTCTCATTCGTGCAACTAAGAAGCGCGATAGGAACGAAGGGAGCACCAACGATCGCCGCGACTAAAGAGAGCGCGCGCTCGCTCCGGGAGTACGAGCGCAAGCGCGACTTCGCGAAGACGCCAGAACCGCAGGGCGGGAAGCCGAAAGGGCCTGAGCGACTGTTCGTGGTGCAGAAGCATCGCGCGAGCGCTCTCCACTACGACTTCCGCCTCGAGGCCGGCGGTGTCCTCGTGTCCTGGGCCGTTCCCAAAGGACCGTCGCTCGATCCGAAGGACAAGCGCCTCGCGATGGCCGTCGAAGACCATCCGCTGGGTTACGCGCGTTTCGAGGGCGTGATCCCCGAGGGCGAGTACGGAGGCGGCACGGTCATGGTGTGGGACATCGGGACGTACCAACTCGAAGACGCCGAGACATTCGATGAGGCGCTGCGCAAAGGTCGCATCGTCTTTACGCTCAACGGCAAGAAGCTGAAAGGCTCGTGGGCGCTCGTGCGGACCGGCGACCGCAGGTGGCTGCTCATGAAGCGGAAAGACCGGAGTGCCGCTGCGGTCGACATCGCGACGGCGAAGCCTCGCTCGGTGCTCACGCGAAGGCTGCTCGCCGGGATCGCGCGCGACGAAGGCGGTGACGTCGCGAAAGCGGCGACGGGCGATCCGGGGTGAAGCCGATCCGTCCGATGCTGGCGACGCTGTCGCCGGGCATCGTCGAAGGACCGGAGTGGGTCTTCGAGGAGAAGTACGACGGGATTCGGGCGGTCGCGGGTCGCGAGCGCGGCCGGGTGAAGATCTGGTCGCGCACGCTCCAGGACCTCACCGGCGGGTTCCCTCACGTCGTCGCGGCGGTGGAGGCCCTCGGCGATGGCAATCTGATGATCGACGGCGAGCTCGTCGCCCTCGACGCGAAGGGTGTCTCGCGCTTTCAGCTCCTGCAGCGGCGCGGCTCCGCCGGCGCGTCACCGACGCGCTACGCGATCTTCGATCTCCTCGAGGAGGACGGCCGATCGCTGATGTCGCGTCCGTTGAGCGAGCGCCGCGCTACGCTCGAGCGCCTGGTCGGGCGGCTGACCGTTCCCCTCTTCGTCTCGCGCCGCCTCGTTCGCGACGGAAAGGCCGCGTACCGAGAAGCGAAGCGTCTCGGTTGGGAAGGGATCATCGCGAAGGACGAGCGCTCGCCATATCAGCCGGGGGTTCGGTCACCTCTCTGGCGCAAGGTAAAGGTGCGCAAGGAGTCCGAATTCGTGATCGGCGGATACACCGCGCCGAAAGGCGGCCGCCAGCACCTCGGCGCACTCCTCGTCGGCCTCTACGACGGATCGAGGCTCCGCTACGTTGGCAAGGTCGGCACAGGCTTCACGCAGGAGACGCTCGACATGCTCGCGACAAAGCTCGAGCGGCTGCGGACGGAGAAGCCGCCATTCGATCCCGCCCCGCGCATGAAAGACGCGACCTGGGTGCAGCCGAAGCTCGTCGCCCAGCTCGTGTACGCGGAGTGGACCGCCGACGGCAAGCTTCGTCAGCCGGCGTTCCTCGGGCTCCGCACCGACAAGGACCCGTCCGAATGCACTTGGAGGGAACGTGAGCGCTGAGGCGGTCAAGGTCGCGGGCGTCGCCATCAGCAATCCGGACAAGGTCTGGTGGCCTGAGGAGGGAATCACCAAGGCGGACATCGCGCGGTTCTACGACGGCATCTGGTCGCATGTCGCGCCGTGGATGCGCGATCGGCCGCTCACCGCCGAGCGCTGCCCCGACGGCATCCTCGGTGGCTGCTTCTATCGGAAGGACTTTCCCGAACATTGGCAACCGGCGGGACCGCGATTGGTCCTTCGGGCGGCGAGCACGGGCAAGGACGTGCGCTATATCGTCGGCGGGTCGCGCGCCACGCTGGTGGGCATGGTGAACCTCGGCTGCATCGCGATCCACGTGATGACCTCCCGTGCGAAAACGATCGATGAGGTCGATTGGCTCGCGTTCGACATGGATCCGCCCGAGTCGTTCGCCGACGCGGCCCAGGCCGGGCTCGCGCTCCGCAAGGTGCTCGACGAGGCACAGGTCGTCTCCTACCCGAAGACCTCAGGGAGCAAGGGCCTGCACATCTTCGCGCCGCTGCGTGCGGGCGTGACGCAGCAGGAGGCGACCGCGATCGCCGTTGCGTTCGGTGAGGAGCTCGCGCGGCGCGAGCCGAAGCTCGTGACGGTGGAGTTCTCGAAGGCGAAGCGAGGCGGTCGTGTGTTCGCGGATGCGATGCGCAACGCGTTCGGCCAGACGATCGTTCCGCCTTACAGCGTCCGCAACAGGGCCAGCGCCCCGGTCTCGACGCCGCTCGCCTGGGACGAGGTCTCCCCCCGCCTGGATCCGGCCGCGTTCAACGTGCGCACCTTCGAGCGCCGGCTCGCACGCGCGGATCCCTGGGCCGATTTCTGGCAGCGCCGCCAGCCGCTCCCGAAAAAAGTCGCACGATGACCCGGGCCGATCAGGTCGCGCGCGAAACGCATGCGTTCAAGAAAGCGGCGCTCCTCTTGGGCCCGGGCTTTATCACCGGCGCGGCGGACGATGACCCGAGCGGCATCGGCACCTATTCGGTGGCCGGCGCGTCTTTGGGTCTCGCGACGCTTTGGACGGCGCTCCTCACGTTCCCGTTCATGGCCGCGGTGCAGAACATCTGCTCGCGGCTCGGCCAATGCTCCGGAAGCGGCCTCGCGGGAATCCTCAAGGAGCACTACCCGCGCTGGGTCCTTTATCCGGCGGTCGCCCTGGTGGTCACAGCCAACATCGTGAACGTCGGTGCCGATCTCGGTGCGATCGCGGACGCGGCGGGGACGGTCATCGGCACAGCGGTCCCGTGGGTCGTGGTCCCGATCGCGGTGGCGATCCTCGCGATGCAGATCCTCGCGAAATATCGGTTCATCGAGCGCGTCTTCAAGTACCTCACCATCGCGCTTCTCGCCTACGTCATCGATGCGGTCCTCGTGCGGCCCCCACTTGCCGAGACCTTGCGCGCGACGATCGTGCCGACGATCTCAGCCGACCACCGGTACATCGCCACGCTCGTCGCGATCCTCGGGACGACGATCTCCCCCTATCTCTTCTTCTGGCAAACGAGTCAAGAAGTGGAGGAAGAGAAATCCGCGGGCCGCAAGAGCCGCGCGCAGCGGCGTGGCGCGTCCCGGTTCGAGCTGCGGATAGCGACGATCGATGTGACGGTAGGGATGCTCGTATCGAACCTCGTCATGTACTTCATCATCCTGTCGACCGCGCTAACGCTGCACGCGTCCGGGAAGACGGACATCTCGACGGGCGCCGACGCGGCCGAGGCTCTGCGGCCGCTCGCCGGCGATCTCGCTGGGCTGATCTTCGCGGTCGGGATGATCGGCACCGGTCTCCTGGCCGTGCCCGTGCTTTCGGGCGCGTCCGCGTACGCGGTGTCGGAGACCTTCGGCTGGCGCGAGGGACTGGACGAGGACTGGCGAAGGGCGAAGTCCTTCTACGGAGTAGTCGCTATCGCGACGCTCGTCGGGCTGGTCATTCCCTTCACCGGCGTCAAACCGATCGACGCGCTCTTCTTCACGTCGGTCCTGAACGGTGTCGCGGCGCCGTTCCTCCTCGTCGTGATCATGCTGGCGGCCCGCAACGAGAAGGTGATGGGCAAACAGACCATCGGGCCGATTCTCACAGCGCTTGGATGGATCGTGACGATCGCGATGTTCGCGGCGCTCGTCGGCCTCGCGCTCACTTCGCTCGGGTCCTAGGGCGTGCCAGGCGGCACACTCCCGAGGTAGGCCCGGCGACCCGCGCCTCTTGCGCGGATGGCTCAGGCTTAGCCCCGTGCGCTCCCGGATCGCCCGCCTCATCGTCCGCGGGCTCTTCGCGGCGATCTTCCGTGTCCGTCACTACGGAGCGCTCCCCGCGCGCGGTCCGCTCCTCGTCGTTGCGAACCATCAGGGGTGGGCGGACGGGTTCCTCCTGGCGGCGTCGTTCCCGCTGAGCGCTGACGTGCGGCTTCTCGGCGATCGCGAGGGAACCGGGAAGGTGTGGTGGTGGCGCGCGGTACTGCGCGCCGTAGGGATCGTGATCCCGATCGAACGCACCTCGACGACCGCCGATCGCGCCGCCATAGCCGCGACCCTCGCGGCGCTCGAGCGCGGCGCGATCGTCGTGGTGTTCGCGGAGGGCCGTGTCTCGCGAGTGGAGTCATCGCTCGGGCCGTTCGCGCGCGGTGTCGGCTACCTCGCGCTTCGCTCCGGCTCCCCGATCCTCCCGGTCTGGCTCGCGGGCACGGCCGAGCTTTACCTGCGAAAGGAGCTCGCAACGATCGCTGGCACGCCGCGGTTGGTGCCAAAGGACGCGCCCACGAAAGAAGCGACACGGACGCTTGCGCTCGCGTTGCACGACGATCTCGCGCGGCTCGAGCCATCCGAGCTTGCGCCCGAGCCCGCGCACAAGCGCATGCGCTGGCTCACCAACCTCTTCTAGACGCGGATCTCCCGGAGAAGCGACTTCTCGTCGAGCACGCGGACGTTGCGGCGCTCGACGTTGATGAACCCGCGCCGTTCGAAGTCCGCGAGGAGCTTGTTCACCGTCATCCGCGTCGAGCCGATCGCGGCCGCGAGGTCGTCCTGGGTCAACGGAAGCGGGCGGCCCAGACGCGCGACCTCGACGAGATATTTGGCGAGGCGGCTGGTGACGTCGAGGAAGGCGAAGTCTTCGACCTGACCCTCGAGCTTGCGGATGTTCCGCGAGAGCCGCTCGAACATGTGCTTCCGCGCTTCTTCGTTGCGCTTCAAAACGGCAAGAGAACCGTCGCGTTCGATCTGGAAGACGCTTGTCGGGATCACGCAGACGGCCGTGCCGTCGCGCGGCACCTTGTCCTCGAAGATGACGAGCTCGCCAAAGAACTCGCCTCGTGAGTGCAGCGATATGAGGAGCTCGCGTCCGTTCTCGTCGAGGAGCAGCACCTTGATGAGCCCCTCGAAGACGACGAACCAGTGAGCGGCGGGGTCTCCCTGGTGGTAGACGACCTCGTCTTGTTTGAACTTCCGGAGGGTCATGTGACTCGCGAGCTCCCGGCGATCGATCTCCGGGAGGATCTCAATGGGAAGTACGTCTGCGAGCGTGCCCGCCATCGCGCGGAGCTCTTCGACCTTCACGAACGAGAGAGTCTAGGAGGGCTCTAGTAACGGACCTGTTTGCGCAGGAGCGCAGAGTCCTTGACCACGATGTGACGTCGGCCGACGGCGATCGCGCCCTGTGACTCGAGGTCCGCGAGGGCCCGGTTCACCGATACCCGGGTGGCCCCCACGAACGCAGCGAGGTCGTCCTGGGTGAGCTCGATGTCGGTACGTGCGTGTGCCGTTGCGAGGTCGAGGAGGCACTTCGCCACCCGCCCGGGTACGTCGAGGAACACCAGGTCCTCGATCCGTCCCGACGCGCGCCGCACCGTCCGCGCGAGCAGTCGGAGGATCTCGCGAGTCGCTCGCGGGCTTCGTTCGAGGACGCGGAGGAAGTCCTCGCGCGCCAGTGTCACGACCTGCGTCTCATCGAGAGCGGTGACGGTCGCCGAGCGTGGCACGTCGTCGAAGAGTGCGAGCTCGCCGAAGACCGCGCCGTCCCGCTCGACGGCGACGACGACCTCGTGCCCTTCCTCGTCCGGGATGGCGACCTTCACTGACCCCGAGAGGATCAC
>DASWCR010000175.1:0-5781 GCA_036389995.1 Candidatus Limnocylindria bacterium
TAGGCCGCCGAGAAAATCGTTGACGACGCGTTTGACAGCGTCGATCTTGCTCGAGCCCGCGAAGCCCCGTTCCGACATGGAGCCCGACGTGTCGAGCACGAGGACGATGTCGATCCCCTCCGCGACGGATTCGACCGAGGCGCGCACGATCTGTGGCCGCGCGAGCGCGACGATGAAAGCGACGAGCGCCGCGACGCGGAGCACGATGAGCACCCATCGCGCCCGGACGCGCCACCCGGCCCGCGCCGATGGAACGAGTCCGAGTGACGGGAAAAGGAGACCGGTCCCCGGCCGCCGCGAGCGCCACAGGTTCAGCAGGAGACCCACGCCAACGATGACGAGAAGCAGGAGGAGCCACGGGTCCTCGAATCGGAGCGAGGTGCTGTCCGTCACGAGGGCTGACCCTTCATGAGCTCGTACTGCTCGGCGACGGCCGCCCGTCGCATCGCGTCGAGAGCCGATCGAACTGCATGCTGCGCGCGGGCGGGATACGAGATGGCCTGGTGGAACCGGGCGCTCTCGCCCTCGCGCAGGATCTCGTAGATCGTCGCGATCTCGGTGCGATCGATGCCCGCGCGGAGCATGTCCTCACGCAGCTCGCGCGGCGTCCGCTCGTTCGCCGAGAGACCGAATCGGTCGCGGACGTACGCGCGAAGCGCCTTGGAAAGGAGCGCGTAGTGCTCCGCGTACCGGCCCTTCTCGGGCAAGCCGAGCGATGCGACGCGATTCAGCTCCGCCATGGCGCGCTGCGCGGGGGTGAGCAGGACCTCGTCCATGTCCGCGTCCTTCGGCCGGCGCGCGGCGCCACGACGCGTCTGCCGAACGATCAGGGCGAGCATCGCGAGCACCACGAGGGCGAGCGCGACCTGGATCGCCAGCTGCGGGATCTGGGGGGCCGCAGTGGGGAGCCGGAGCTGCGGCTTCGCCGGCTTGATGTCGTCGGTGGCCTCGCCGGGCTGAATGACGGTCGTGATGACGATCGGGATCTCCGCGGTCGGGACGACACCGGGCTCGCCGGCGGGTGACTGGTACCCCACGTTGATCTGCGGGAAGACGAGGTTGCCGACGCGGAACGCCGTGATCCGGTAGCGGAACGTGTAGCGCGTGCGCCCGTTGGTGATCCGGGTGACCTGAGGCGGGATCGCCTCGAGCACCTCGAACTCGTCCATGGTCCGGCCGACGCCGCTATCGGTGATCTTGTAACCGGCGTCGACTTCCACGACCACGGCGAGCGTGATCGGATCGCCGATGGTGATGCCGCGCTTATCGACCGTCGCGGCCACGCTGACCGGCCCGTCGGCCGCGACGATCGAACCGAGTGCGAGCAGAACGAGACCCGCGACGAGCAGAACGCGCATCAGTTGCGCCTCGATCGAGCATTGAAAAGCCCGAGGAGCGCCGGCACGTACGGCCGGTCGGTCGAGAGGTCGACCCGGTCGACACCCATGCGGCTGAAGGTGCGCAGGCGCTGCGCGCGGCGCTCGCGCGCGGTCCGCGCGAACCGTTCGCGCACCGCCGGATCCGAAGTGTCGACGTAGCCAACGCGCCCGCTCTCGGCGTCCTCCAGGGCGACGAGTCCGACCGATGGGAGCTCGACCTCGCGCGGGTCGTTCAAGATGAGAGCGATGACGTCGTGCTTGTGGCCGAGCGCGCGCAGCGGCGCTTCGAAGTCGACGTCCAGAAAGTCCGAGACAACGAACACGACGTTCCGCTTCTTCGTGACATTCGCGAGATAGTCGGCGACGCTCGCGATCTCCGTCCGCGAGCGGCGCGGCTCCGCGTAGAGAAGCTCGCGGATCACGTGGAGCAGGTGATGACGCCCTTGCTGGGGAGGGATGAACTCCCTTACCCCGTCCGCGAAGAGCACCAGGCCGACGCGGTCGTTGTTGTGCAGCGCCGTCACCGCGAGCAGGGCCGCCACGTCGGCGGCGAGCTCGCGCTTCGAGACGGTGCCCGTGCCAAACCACGCGCTCGAGGAGACGTCGACCGCGATATAGATGTTGAGCTCGCGCTCCTCGCGGTACTTCTTGATGTACGGCGCGTTCATGCGCGCGGTCACGTTCCAGTCGATCGATCGGATGTCGTCGCCCGGCTCGTACTCGCGGACCTCTTCGAAGTCGAGGCCGGAGCCGCGGAAGACGCTTCGATAGGTCCCCACGAGCGCCTCGTCCGCCAGGATCCGCGCCTTGATCTCGACCTGCTTGACCACCCGGAGGACCTCGGGCGGTACGGGCTCCCGCTGCGGCCCGGGATGGAGTGCGGCGGTCACCGTTAGGGGACCGCTACGTTGTCAAGGACGCGACCGATGACCGTCTCAGGCGTGATCTCCTCCGCATCCGCCTCGTACGTGACGATGAGCCGGTGCCGCATGACGTCGAGTGCGACCGCCTTGATGTCGTCGGGCAGCACGTAGTCGCGGCCGTCGAGGAAGGCGTGCGCGCGCGCCGCGAGCGAGATGTAGATCGTCGCGCGCGGAGAGACGCCGTACGCGATGAGCGGCTTGAGGTCGGCGAGCTTGGGGCCCACGGGGTCGCGTGTCGCGACCACGATCCGGACGACGTAGTCCTTGATCGCCTCGTCCATGTGGACCTGGCGGACCGCCGCGCGAGCGTCGAGGATGGCGGCGGGCGTCGCGAGCTTTCGCGGGATCGCGGGCTCCTCGATCGTGTTGCGGTCCATGATCACCCGCTCCTGGTCGGGAGTCGGATAGCCGATGACGACCTTCATCATGAATCGGTCGACCTGCGCCTCAGGCAGGCGGTAGGTGCCCTCGTGCTCGATCGGGTTCTGGGTCGCGAGCACGGTGAAGAGCTCGGACAGCGGATGGGTCTGTCCGCCGATCGAGACCTGCCGCTCCTGCATCGCTTCGAGGAGTGCGCTCTGCACCTTCGGCGGTGCGCGGTTGATCTCGTCGGCAAGCAAAAGGTCGGTGAAGATCGGGCCGAGGCGCGGGCTAAAGCTCTGGGTCGACGGGTTGTAGATCATCGTGCCGTTCAGGTCCGCTGGGAGCAGATCCGGCGTGAACTGGATGCGCTTGAAGTCGGCGTCGATCGTGTCGGCCAGCGTCTTCACGGCGAGCGACTTGGCGAGGCCGGGAACGCCCTCGACGAGCAGGTGCCCATTGCAGAGCATGCCCATGAGGAGCCGGTTCACGAGGTAGTCCTGCCCGACGATGACGCGGTGGATCTCGTGCAGGACCGGCGCGATGAAATCCCCGCGCCGGAGCACCGAATCGTTGGCCGCGGGCGCGCGGAACGTACTCGCCACCTACGACAGATTAGAGGGTGGGCAGTCGAAAGGTTCGGTCGGAGGCGTACCGGTGGGCGATATGTCCACGCTCTAGTCTCGGGCCGTGCGCCGGCTCTTGTTCAGCGCGTGGTACTGGCTGCCGGGCAAACGTCGCTGGGACACAGGCGTATCGCCGCCCGAGCTGGAACGGTTCGTAGCTTCGCATCCGCCGGGACGCGCGCTCGACCTCGGCTGCGGAACGGGCACGAACGTCGTGTATCTCGCGCGCCATGGCTGGAACGCTGTGGGTGTCGATTTCGCGGACCGCGCGGTCGCCAAGGCGCGCCGACGAGCGAAGGACGCCGGCGTCACCTGCACCTTCTTGGCAGGGGACGTCACCCGGCTCGGAGTGAGTGGACCGTTCGATCTCGCGTTCGACCTCGGGTGTCTGCATTCCATCCCTCCCGCAGGGCAGGCCGAATATGCAGCGGGTCTCGCGCGGGTGGTTCGCCCGGGCGGGACGTATCTTCTCTACGCGTTCGCGCCCGGCGGTCCAACGTTCGGACTCACGGCTGAGGACGTGCGCGCGAGGTTTGCCGACGCGTTTGACGTGGTCGGCGTCGAGGAGGGCAAGGGACGGCCGTCCGCGTGGTACACGCTCGTGAGGCGCTAGGCTTTTCCGTAGTTGGCCCCGTAGCTCAGTGGATAGAGCAGCAGCCTTCGAAGCTGTTTGTCGGGCGTTCGAGTCGCCCCGGGGTCGCAGCTGTAGTACCGCGGTACCGACTGGCCGTCCTATTCGCACGTGATTGACTAATCGGCACGCTCGCCTTCATGCGAGCGTGCACGAAATGCGGCGAGCTAAAGCCACTCGAGGCCTTTCCTCCGGTGCGACGAGGCGAGGCGATGCTCCAGTCGTGGTGTCGGGAATGCTTTGCTGAGTATGGGCGCGACTACTACCGGAGGAATCGGGACTCCCAGAAGTCGCGCCTGCTGCGGAACGTAGCCGCCACCCGAGCCGAGAATCGTCGCCGCATCATCGAATATCTCGCGACCCACCCGTGCGTCGACTGCGGCGAGACCGACATCATCGTGCTCGAGTTCGATCATTTGGGCGACAAGGTCGCCAATGTGTCGACCTACGCGAATGGCGGACGTACCTGGCCTCGCATCGAGGCGGAGATCGAGAAATGCGAAGTCCGCTGCGCTAACTGTCATCGGCGGAAAACCAGAGCGACCTTGTTTCCGCCGAGCAACTCCGTCGAGTCCCGGCAGCTCGTGCCCCGACCGAACCCGCCGCAGTTGACCTTGGACGCGGCCCTCGGGATACGTACTTGTCGGGTCTGCAAAGAAGCGAAGCCCCTGACGGAATTCCCATTTCGATCTCTCATTCGTCAAACGCGCCAGTGGATCTGCCTCTCCTGCCAGCGGGCATACACGAGGGATTGGTATCACCGAAACCGGACGAAGCACATCGCGGCGGCTTACGTGCGACGAGTCCGACAAGCGAAGAGTCTCGGACGCAGAATCCGCGACTACCTCAGCGATCACCCTTGTGTCGACTGCGGAGAGTTAGACCCAGATGTTCTCGACTTTGATCACTTGCGCGATAAGCGCGCCAATGTGAGTCGCCTGGTACACGTCGCGGTCTCATGGGAGCTGGTCCTTGCTGAAATTGCCAAGTGCCAAGTTCGGTGCGCCAATTGCCACCGTCGACGTACCGCGAGGAGCGGCAACTACTACCGGACCCTCGCAGCAGTCGCTAGAATTGACACACTGACCCCGTAGCTCAGTGGATAGAGCGCTTCCCTACGAAGGAAGAAGTCGGGAGTCCGAGTCTCCCCGGGGTCGCAGTAGTAGTCAACTAGGAAGCAACATCAGCACGCGGTCCAATCCGCGCACATCCCCATCAAACTCAGTCGGCAGGATGAACGCGCGCATCCCCGCGCTCTCCGCGCCGCGATCGACGGCGTGGTCCCCGACCATGAGCGTCTCGCTCGGCTTCACGCCCAACGACTTCGCGGCGGCGAGAAAGATGGCGGGGCTCGGTTTCTCCGCGCCGACTTCGAATGAGTGGGTATACGAATCGACGAGCCGATCGAGGCCATGCTTTGCGAACACCGGTCGCAGGTCGGCGGGCACGTTGCTGACTACGCCGACGCGCAGCCCACGCCGCCGCACCGCTTCGAGCGTCGCGCGCGCGTCCGCGTACGGCACCCACGAATGCGGGTCCATCACGCGGTCGTATAAAGCCCGCGACACCCCCGGGACCACACGGTCAAGCCGCGCAAACAGATCCATCCACACGCGGCGGTGCGCTTCCATCGAAAGGTCCCGGCCCTTCGCGATCTCCTCGGGTGTCTTGCCGACGAGCCATATCTCATCCCACAGATCGCGCGCCCGCGCCTCGGACATCTGGGCACCCGAGGACCGCGCGAACGAGACGATCACCTCCGGCGCGTGCGGGGCGTGAAAAAGCGTGTCGCCCCAATCGAAGAGCACCGCGCGCAGCGGCGTCTTCACCGCCGGAGCCACTCGTGCTCCTGGTCGAAGGTC
>DASWCR010000176.1:0-5077 GCA_036389995.1 Candidatus Limnocylindria bacterium
ATGACCTTTGGCGCGATCCAATCGACGTACGCCCAGCTCTTCGACTTCCGCACGAGGGCGATGAGCCAGGGCATATCTCGATCGTCGAGCATCTCGCGATCGCGTTCGAGAACACCGATCGCCGCGGCACGGAGTTCGTGCGCGTCGGTTGCGTACAGCGTCTCGGCGATCGCCCGCAAGTCAGCGCGCGTCAGATCGGGATGCGCTTCGCAGTAATCGCGGACCGCCGCGCGGATCGAGTCCTGACTTGTCCCCCAGAAGCGAAGGTCGCTCTTGAGATAGGCCTTCTCGCCCTTCGCCCGCGCGGCCGAGCCCGCGCGTCGAAGCCGGCGCGTGAAGAACGTGACCGCTCCGGGTCCCAGATTTACGCGCGGAGCCACGCGCGAATCGCGCGGTCGTCGACGCCCGCGGCATCGAGCTCCCGCTCCCCCACCGCGATGACCGGAATGCGCAGGGCGTATCGATCGAAAAGCGCGGGGTCTTTTGTGATGTCGACGCGGTCGACATCGAGCGGCACGTCCAGCGCGACGCGGTGGAGCGCGCGATACGCCTCGGCGCAGAGTCCGCACTCCGGCTTTTCGAGGAGACGCACCCGCGCCGGCGGACCGCGATGGGTCCGCCGGCGAACCAGGGCCAGCGCGCGTCGGAGATCGCCGCGCATCACATCCGCGCGGCGATCACCAGTTGCCGAGTGGGCTTGTCGGAAGCGGGACCGATGCCGGGTGGATCACGTAGACGATCCCGCCCGTCGACGTCATCCAGTTCTGCTCGAACTGTTCGCGGTCGTAAACGCGTTGCACGGTCGCGTCGCTCGTCGCCGCGGGGTCGTTCACGACGGGATTGCCCTCCTTCGTGAAGCCGACGATGACCAAGAGATGCCCGCCCGTGCTCTTGAAGAGGAAACCGTCCAGCTTGTTCGACGTAAAGGCGATCGACGCGACAAGCGGGATGCCTGCCTTGATGAACTGCTCCGCTTCGCGAAGCGAGTGGAGCTGGGTGACCTCGCCGTCGAGGCCCCGCTCGCCGGCGTAGGCGACGTTAAAGGGCCAGTTGCCCGCCCCGTTGTAGTGATAGTCGAAGACGTAGCGCGCGGCGTAATCGACCTGCGGATCGTCGATACCCGGGTAGTCATTCAACACGAAGGCGTAGTCGGTCGCGCTCGGGCCCTTGCCCCAGTACGCGACGACCATTGACGTCGAAGTTGGGCTGCACCACGCCTCGCCACCACCGTCGTACTGCGGGTACTGACCGGCGTGAATCTCCTGCGAGTAAGCAGGCACCCCCAGGACCTGGTCCTTCGTCATGGTGGTCGCGCTCGGCAGATAAGGCTTCGTGTTCACCGGATCGGACGCGACCGCGCCAATCCTCGTGACCGACGGGGAGGCTGAAGAGCCCACGAGGCGGTAGAGCTCGAGTTTCAGCTGATAGCCGAACATCGGATGGTCTTTCGCGAAGAATGTGTCGATCGCGATGTAGCCGTCGCCGTCGCCCTGACCGCCCACGGAGCGGCGGTAGATGTCACCGTCGCCCGCGGCCCAGATTCCCATCGTGTACCACTTCGTGGGCGAACCGTCCCCGCGGTTCGCGGTCATGTACACGCGGATAAAGGTCCCGGAGGGTGTCTGCGCTATCCACGAGGAAACGAGCTCGGTAAAGCCGAAGCCTGTGGAAAACTTTGGCGAGGTCCACGAGCCCATGTCGTAACGCCGTGTCGTGCCGAGGTACGGATCGGCATAGCTCGTCGTCGTAAGCCCGCTCGACGCGAGTGTCAGGGCCCCGCCTCTCAGCGTCGTTCCCTCACCCGCGGAGAGCGCGAACGAGTGATAGCTCACCGGATACGACTGCGACGCGGCCGCCGGACCGGCCGCGGCCGATTGGCCGAGCAGCAGCGCAAGCACCGCAATGAACGCGACTGGGATCCTCACCGTCAACCTCCTCGGCGCGTGGTCGGGCAAGACTAGCGCGCGCTCACCAGTTCGGCGGCAGTCCCGCAACGTTCGGCGGCAGCGCTTTTCCTCGTGGATAGATGACGTAGACGATGCCGCCCGATCCGCCCAGCCAGACGCGCTCGAAATCCGCCCGACTGTAGATCTTGCGCACGTCCTCGTTCGTCTTTGCGGCGGGATCGTTCGTGATCACGTCGCCTTTCGCGTCAAAACCGCGGATGACAAGCAGATGCCCATTCGTCTTCCCGAAGAGAAATCCAGGGAGATCGCCGTTGATCGATGCGATGAGCGGGATGCTGGACGCGATGAACAGCTGCGCCTCACTCAGCGAACGAAGACGTGTGACGAACCCTTCGAGACCGAAGTGCGTCGCATACGCGACGTTCGCCGGCCAGTTCCCGGCGCCTTTGTAGTTCCAGTCGTACGTATACCGCGCCGCGAAGTCGACCTGCGGATCGCCGTAGTCGGGTCCCGGGAACTTCTCGAGCTCGTCATCCGACGGGCTCGCGCCAAGCGCCCCGAGGACCATCGCGGTCGAGGTCGGGCTGCACCACGCCTCGCCGCCCCCGTCGTATTGCGGGAACTCGCCCTTGTGCTCCTCCTGCGAGAGCGGCGGCACCTGCAGGTCGATCGCGCTTCCGTCGTACGGGCTCGGGATCTCGTACTTGAACGGCGTTGACACCATCGCGGCGAGCATCTGGATGGAGGGCGTCGCCGTGCTGCCCGAGCGCTGGTAGAGCGTCACGCGGAGACGGTAGGAGTCGAGCGGCGCGGCGCCGTCGGCGCGTTTGAACGTGTCGATGTTCACGTCGCCGTCTGCGCTCCGCTGCCCGGGCGTCGACGTGCGATGAATATCCGTGTCGCCCGATGCCCAGGTCATCATCGTGTAGAACTTCGTCTCGCGACCGGCGCCGCGGGCCTGCATCTCCAGCTTGATCCACGTCGTCGCCGGCGTGTCGGCATTCCACGACGCCACAAGGTCGTCGAACGGGAAGGCGACGGGTATCCATTCGCTCGTCCACGAGCCGCTCCCAAAGTCGATGCCTGACTGCCCGTACGGATCGTCGTACGAACCAGTGGCGAGCCCGCCCGGGGCGAGTGTGAGCGGGCCCGTCCCGGTGACTCCGCTCGACGAGCCGCGCGAGAGATCGGCGCGTGTGAAGCTGACCGCCGGCGCGCCCGCAGGTTGTGGGATGAGCGTCGGCGTGGGCGCGGGGGTGCTCGTGGTCACGACTTCGGTCGGCTGCGGCCTATTTGTCGCATCACCTGTGGGCGCAGGCGTGCCGACGCAGGCTGCGGCGAGCACCGTCGTGGCGACCGCGGCAGCGGCTCGTCGCGCTCTCTGTCCACTCCTCACAAATCGCGCATCGAGACTACGCGGATAGAGTCAGGTTCGTGAGCACACTGCCACGCGCCGAGCTCTTCTGGTCGACCGAGCGGGTGGCGTCCGCCATCGGCGATCCGGGCGTGCGCATCGTCGACTGCCGCTTCAGCTTCGACGAGGACATGCGCTCGCGCTACGTCGATGGACACCTGCCGGGAGCGGTCTACGTCAACTGGGCAGAGGACCTCTCGGCTCCCCCGCCCCCGTCGGGACATCCGCGCTGGATGCTGCAGAGCGCGGACGACTTCGCTGGAGCGATGGCGCGACTCGGGATCGGCGATGACACGATGGTCGTCGGGTACGACTCGGAAGGCGGCCACCACGCAGCGCGTCTCTGGCTCGCGCTCCGGCGCTTCGGCCACGATCGCATGGCGGTCATGGAGGGCGGCATCCAGAAATGGATCGCCGAAGGCCGGCCTCTTGAGAGTGGTGTGCCATCCGTCGACAAGCCCGCCGTTTTCACGCCTCGTTCGCGCGAGGGCGTGATCGCATCGAAGGAAGAGGTCCTTGCCGCCGTCCGCACGGGCGACCCGTGGCTACTCGACGTGCGCCGCGACAGCGAGTTCACGGGGGCTGAGAAGCGCGCCGCGCGCGGCGGTCACATTCCGGGCGCCGTGAACATCCAGTGGAAGGACGCGCTCAAAGACGACTGGACGCTACGCGACGCGGACGAGCTCGAGGAGTTCTACACGAACGCGGGCTTCGGGCCAGAGACCAGCACCATCACCTACTGCCAGGCCGGCGTGCGCGCCGCGTTCACGCATCTGGTGCTCACAGCGCTCGGTCACGATGAGGTCCGCACGTACGACGGGTCCTGGGAGGAATGGGGCAACGACCCCGCCCTCCCGATCATCACCGGACGAAGCTGAGGCTGCTCCGCCCGCTCCGCGGCGCGAACACGTGGATCGTGAAAAAGATGCCGTCGTCCTCGAGCCAGGTGACGCCATCCACGACGCCTCGGAGCGCGAGCCGGTAGTCGCCCGCGGTCACCGGCGCGCGGACCGCGAACTCGAACCAGCCGACTTCGCCGGGTCCGACGTAATCCGTGGTCGTGGAGGTCACGCGGTTCGCCGAGAGCCAGTCACCCGCGAGCTCGGAGCGGTCCGCGTCCGGGGGATCGTTCGTTGCGATAACGACCTGCTTGCCCGCGCCGTCGTTGTACCAGCCGCGCGATCCCGTGTTCTTTAGCGCGACGACGAGCGTCGCGGTCGCACCGACCGCGACGGTCGGGTCCGCACTCTGCGCGCTCCAGCTCGCGTGATACCCGGAGTCCGGCGGAAGGGCCTGCGCGGGTACGAACAGATGCGACTGGAACTGTGGCGCTGCCCCAGGGATCGCGGCTCGCGAGACAGGAGCGGCTCGCGCGACGTCGAGGACGCCCCCGAAGTCCGCGGTCCAATACCAGCCGTAGGTCGAGCCGGTGGCGTATCCGCGACCAACCCCGATGGCGTGGTACTGCGGGTTCACCAGGACGGCGTAATGCGCGGGGCTGTTGATCCAACCGTTCAGCACGTCTGCGGTCGACGTGAAGCCCGCGGCCAGGTCCTCGCCGGTCCACGTGCCGAAGGCCGGATATCCCGCGTCGGCCATGCGCTGCGTCGGCGAGCGACCGTCGAGCGACGTGTGCGCGAAGTAGTTGCGGGAACCCATGTCGACGGACATCCACTTCGCCGCGGAGGTCAGGGTGTCCGATACGACGAGCGTCGGGAGACCGCGAGCGGCGCGGAAGGCATTGATGCGCGCCACG
>DASWCR010000177.1:0-9393 GCA_036389995.1 Candidatus Limnocylindria bacterium
CCGTGGAGCTCTGACCGTTCGCCGATGTACGTGTTGCGCCACACGATGGAACTGTCGATGACGGCGCCGACGTCGACGGAGACGTAGTCGCGCAGCACGGTCGGTCCGATGATCTCGGCGTGCGGACCGATCTTCACGCCCTCGCCGAGAAAGATGGGCCCCGTTAGCTTGGCGGACTCGTTGATGTCGACGACGCCGGCGGTCCAGACGCCTGGCAGGAGCTCGTTCCCGAGATCCCCGCCCTTCACCTTGCCGCGCAGAAGGTCGGCGTTCGCCCGCGCGTATTCGGCGATGGAGCCGACGTCCGTCCAATATCCGTCGGCGACGTACCCGTAGAGCGGCTCGCCTTCTGAAAGCAAGCGCGGGAAGAGGTCCTTGCTGAAATCGAATACGTCGCCGACGGCGAAACCCTCCATCACACGCGGCTCGATCACGTAAATGCCGGTGTTGATCGTGTCGCTGAAGACTTCGCCCCAGGACGGCTTCTCCAGGAATTTCGTGATCCGCCCGTCCTCGCCGGTGATGACGACGCCGTACTCGAGCGGGTTCGGCACATGCACGAGGGTTAGCGTCACCGCGGCATTGCGCTCGCGGTGGAACGCGATGACCTTCGACAGGTCGATGTCCGTGAGCGCGTCGCCCGAGATGACGAGGAACGTACCGTCGAGATCGGGCACGATCTGCCGAACCGAGCCGCCGGTGCCAAGCGGGGTCTCCTCGACGCTGTACCGAAGGCGCATGCCAATGCCACCGCCGTCGCCGTAGCTGTCCTGTATGACCGAGGCGAGGTACTGGAGCGTGACGAACGACTCCTCGATGCCGTGGCGCTTCAGAAGCTCGAAGATGTGCCCGAGGCAGGGCTTGTCGACGATGGGCACCATCGGCTTCGGACGGTTGATCGTCAGAGGTCGAAGGCGGCTTCCTTCGCCGCCCGCCATGACGACGGCCTGCATTGGCCCGAGTCTAGTTCGCGGGGGCGTGCCGGCGGAATGCGGCGAACGCGCGCGTCAGCCCTGCTCCGCACCGATCGCGAACAACGCTTCGAGGTCGTGCCGCGAGTAGGCCTTGAATGCGACGTGGGTCTGGGTCCGCGCGACGCCGACCACCTGCGCGATGCGTCGCGTCACGATGTCAGCGAGCTCGTCGTGCTCCCGCGCGCGAACCATCGCAACGAAGTCGAAGTCGCCGGTGACCGAGTAGACCTCAGACACACCCTCGACCGCCGCGAGGGCCTCGCCGAGCTTCGGCAGAGCCCCCTTTTCCGCGGTAATCAGAACGACCGCCGTGATCACCCGCTAGAGGCTCTTGACGTCGATGTCGTGCAAAGCCGACTTCACGTAGTGCGCGGCTTCTTGAAATGCCATCGCCCTGCCGCGGTTGAGGGCCGCCTCGTACGAGTCGAGGCTGTCCTCGCTCGACTTCTCGTCGAACACGTGGAACTGCTCTTCGCACTGATCGATCGCGAGCTTGACGCGGTCACGCGCAGCCGTGCTGATCAAGAGGTGTCCTCCGAACGCAACTGTCTGAGCGTGAGAATAACGCCGGGTGCCGGTTACGGCTGGCGCTCGCGCTCCTCGACAACGTGCTCCTCTTCGACGACCGTGTCGCCCGACACTTGGACGTTGGTCGTCCCATCGGGACCCACGTTGACGTTCGTCACTTTGTCGACCGGCTCCTCGCGACGCACAGTTCGCTTCTCGATGATCTCTTTCTCTTCCACGGTAATGGGCCCTCCTTCGAGTACTTGCCGACAGAGGTGCAGGACGCCTGCCAGCGCGGGCCCCTAGCGGCGTTCGGTTCGGCCGCCGCGAACCGGCGGGTACGTGCGGAGCTCATCGACCAGCGCGAGGAGGGCTTGACGAGCACGCTCGCGATCGACGCTGAAGCTCGGGACCGCCGCCGGCGAGAGATCGCGCCCCTGCAGCGCGACCAATCGAAGGGCAAAGCCCAGCGTCTCGCGATCCGATCCGTCGAGGCGCGGAAGGTATTCGAGGAGCGTCGGCAGCGCGCCGTCGCCGAGGCTCGCAAGGTACTGCGCGTCGAGTGCACGGCTCGCATCCGCGGGAAGACCGCTCGGGTTGACGACCCGCTCGAGATTCTGTCGCGCAACGAGAGCGCTCGGGCTGATGAGATTGACCGCGATCGCGACGGCCAGAGCGATGAGGCCGCCGGCGTGGAGGAGCCAGCGCGTCGCGTCACGCCAGACGAGCACCGCGGCGCAGGCGCCGCCGGCCCCGAGCCAGGCGATGCCGGCGAAGGCATAGAACCGCTGCTCGGTCCACCCGTACGCGAGCTGGTAGAGGTGCATCCGGTACGCGGCCGAGACGACGATGACGAGTGTCGCGAGCGCAAGGGTCAGGGCCGCCCCGACGTAGAGGCGACTGCGCTTCGCCACGACGAGCTCCACAGCGAACAGCAAACCGCACGCGAGCACGGCGACGGCGATGAGCTCGAAAAAGCCGCGGCGGGCGTACGTCGAATACGTGAGACCGGTGGCGTTCAGCGTGTCGATGCCGCCAAACAGATACGCGATCTGCAGACCGACGAAGAACACGAAGAGCGCGTCGATCGCGAGAAGCGTCGTCGCGCCGGCGGTGGAGCTCAGAAGGCCGCGGAGGCGCGGCAGGACCGCGGGCATCGTCGTGTCCGTACGGCGCCCCGCGACGATGAAGAGGCCGCCCGCGACCCAAGCGAAGGCGGCCGCGAGGAACACGCGGCCGATGAGCTCGCCGATCGACCACTTGCGGAAGTCGAACACGTTGTTGATCGCGCTCGAGAAGACCGCGTCCGCGCTCGCGAACAGAAGCGCGAAGACCACGAGGAAGGGGAAGGCGAGCGCCATTCCGATGCCGACCGAAGCGATACGCCCCGCACTCCGTCGGGCGAGCGGGCGGCCGAGATCGGGAAACGCCGCGAGGAGCATCGCTCCCCCGGCCACGATCCGTCCCACGACGACGAGGCCGAGGATGAAGAGGATGTCCACGGCGCGGCGCGTGAGCGGCACGCCGGCGAACGAGACCGCGGCCATCGTGACGAGGACGAGAGTGGCGGGGACGTCGAACAGCAGCAGCATGAGATCGACGCGCAACGCCGGGAGGAACGCGAAGACGATCGCGGCCGGCACGATCCATCGATCGAGCGGGTCCACCCGCGCGCCGGTCGGCCGAAGCCGCCAGGCGATCGCGAGGATGACCAGCGACGCGATACCGACGTTTATCCCGAGCGCTGACCGATAGAAGAGGTACTGCGCCAGGATCCCGAACGCGAACGCGAGTGACAGAAGCACCGCGGGCGAGTACCGATCGAAGGAGGCGACACGCGGCGTCGCGCGTTCCATCACGTGATCGGCCATGCGCCGATCGTGTCATCCTCTCGGGCGGTTTTCGTATGAGTTAGAAGGCCTGCTAGTAGTTAGCGCACCGCGATCAGCCGATCTCGAGCTCTTTCGTTGGAACGCCGACGTCCACCTGTACGACACCCTCGACGACCCGCACCGGATACGCGTTCACCGGAAATACGGCAGGCAAGGCGCGCACTTCGCCAGACAAGAGGTCGAATCGCGCCCCGTGGCGCGGGCACTCGACCAAGCAGTCCTCGAGCTCGCCTTCGCCGAGCACACCGCCGTCGTGCGTGCACACGTTGTCGATCGCGCCCCAGGTGCCGTCGTCGCAGTGGCCGAGACAGAGACTCTTGTCACGTGCGTGGACGACCTTCACCTCGCCGACCGGGACCTCGTCCTCGCGCGCGACCGGGACGAACTCGCTCAAGCCAGGATGCCCATCTCCGCGATGTTGCCGATGCGAGGCCGCAGCGCGTTCAGCACGCGCTGGCGGACATGCTCGTCGTCGAGTTGGTTGATCACGCGGCGGAAGAATCCGTGCACCATGAGTTGCTGCGCCTGGTCGCGGTCGAATCCGCGCGACATCGCATAGAACAGGTCCTCGTCGCCGAGCGCGCCGGCCGTGGCGCCGTGGCCGCAGCGGACGACGTCGTTCGTGAGGATCTCGAGCACCGGTATCGGGTCCGCACCCGCGTGCTTCGACAGGAGCATGTTTCGGCATTCCTGGTAGCTGCCGGTCCCGCTAGAGGTCGCCTCGACCCGGATCTTGCCGTAGAAGATGGCCTTCGCGTGGTCGTACAGCGCCGAGAGGTACAGGAGATCGCTCTGCGAGCCCCTGCCGTCCACTTGCTGGAAGCTGTTCACGTCGATGCGCTGGTTGTCGCCAGCTGCCACGAGCCCGTAGAGCTTCACTGTCGCGCCGTTGCCCTCCATGTCCGACTCGATGCCCACCTTCGATTTGCCCTGTCCCGCGAACACGTTGTGCACAGCGAGGTCGCTATCGCTCGCGGAACGGAACCGCTGAAAGCCGAGATCGACAACCCCGGGAGCAAAGCGGCGGATCGCGACGTAGCGGACGCGCGCGCCCGGTCCGGCGTACACATCGACGTGCGGGATCGCAATACGTGGCGTCGCGCCTTCAGATGAGAGGTCCTCGACGATCGTCAAAGTCGACCCGCGCTCGGCGACCACGATCGTTCGCGACAGCATCGCGTCGCCACCCGCCGGCCACACCTTGTCGACGACGATCGGCCTATCGACGATCACGTCCGCGGGAACCTTCACGAACGTGCTTCCTGCGGACCAGAGCGCGTCGGCGATCGCGCGGAACGCGGCATGCGACGGGATCCCATCCCCGGGAGCGATGTGCGGACGGACGAGATCGGGGTTGTCGAGCGCGGCCCGGAGGAGCCCCTTAAAGATCACGCCCTGAGCCGCGGCTTCCGGCTCGAGCTTGAATTGGATCCCCGGCAGATGGTCCAGCGTCGAGAAGAGCGACCCCTCCGGAAGGTCCTTCAACGGGAACCGCCGCCACTCTTCCTCCTGGGCCGTGGGCCAGCTGTCGGGCGTGAATCTCTCGGCGGCCTCGAGCCGTGCGTGGCGCAGCCAATCTGGCTCTTTGCGCCGAAGACTGTGCTGCTCGACCATTTGAGGGTCGAGCAGCAGCGGGACGGATACGAGCTCTGCGGTGCTAGCCAATGGCGCCTTGCATCTGCAGCGTGATCAGTCGATTCATCTCGATGGCGTAGTCCATCGGCAGCGTCTTCACGATCGGCTCGATGAAGCCGTTCACGACCATCGCGGTGCCTTCGGCCTCGGAGAGTCCGCGGCTCATCAGGTAGAAGAGCTGCTCTTCGCCGACCTTCGAGACCGAGGCCTCGTGACCGATGGTGACGTCCTCCTCATCGACCTCCATGTACGGGTAAGTGTCGCTTCGCGCGGTTTGGTCGAGGATGAGCGCATCACACCGCACCGTGCTCTTGGAGCCGTGCGCACCGGGATAGATCTTCACCAGGCCGCGGTAGGTCTGCTGCCCGGTTCCCTTGCTGATCCCCTTGCTCTGGATGATGCTCGTCGTGTTCGGCGCGGCGTGGATCATCTTTGCGCCCGCGTCCTGATGCTGGTCAGTTCCCGCGAACGCGACCGACAGCACCTCTCCGTGAGCGCGCTCGCCCACGAGGTACACGCTCGGGTACTTCATGGTGACCTTCGAACCGAGGTTCGCGTCGATCCAGGTCATGCGGCCGCCTTCGTGCACGACGGCGCGCTTGGTCACGAGGTTGTAGACGTTGTGGCTCCAGTTCTGGATGGTCGTGTAGCGGACATCGGCGTCCTTCTGCACGATGATCTCGACGACAGCGCTGTGCAGCGTGTTGCTCGTGAAGACCGGCGCGGTGCAGCCCTCGACGTAGTGCACGCTCGAGCCTTCCTCGGCGATGATCAGCGTGCGCTCGAACTGGCCCATGTTCTCGCTGTTGATGCGGAAGTAGGCTTGCAGCGGGATCTCTACCTTCACGCCCTTTGGCACGTACACGAAGGACCCGCCGGACCACACCGCGGTGTTCAGTGCGGCCATCTTGTTGTCGTTAGCCGGGATCACGGTCCCGAAGTACTTCCGGACGATGTCCTCGTGCTCTTTCAATGCTGTGTCCGTATCCATGAAGATCACGCCGAGCTTCTCGAGGTCCTTGCGTATGTTGTGATACACAACCTCGCTGTCGTACTGCGCGCCGACGCCGGCGAGGTACTTCTGCTCGGCCTGCGGGATCCCGAGCTTGTCGAACGTGTCCTTCACATAGCTGGGTACGTCTTCCCAGCTCTGGGCTCGCTTGTCGGACGCGAGCACGTAGTAGTAGATGTCCTGGAAGTCGAGCGGTGAGAGATCCGCGCCCCATGTCGGCATGGCGCGGGCCTCGAAGTGCCGAAGCGCCTTCAGGCGGCGTTGGAGCATCCAGTCCGGCTCGTGCTTGAAAGTCGTGCTGATCTCGCGGACGACCTCCGGCGAAAGGCCCTTGTGCTTGACGTTGATGGGCGCTTCCTTGTCGTACCAGCCGTACTGGTAGTCCTTAGGCAGATCTTGCACTTGAGTGGTCATTTCGCTTTCACCTCTTCGCCGGGCCACGCCGTGAGTCCCCACGCTGCGCCCTTCAGCGCTTTCAACCCGAGGAGCGCGCACTTGATGCGCGCCGGGCTGATCGGAATGCCGAGATTCGCGAGCACGTGATCGCGGTCGATCGCCTTGACCTCGTCGAGCGTCTTGCCTTTTACCTCTTCAGTGAGAATGGACGCCGAGGCCTGGCTGATCGCGCAGCCCTTGCCCGTGAAATGCACGTCGTCGACGTGGCCGTCATCGATCTTGAGCTGCATCGTCATCTCGTCGCCGCAGAGCGGGTTCGAGTCATGGTACGTGTGCGTCGCACCCTCGAGCTCCCCGAAGTTCCGAGGGTTCTTGTAATGGTCGAGGATGTAGTCGCGGTACATGTCATCCATGGAAAGCCTTAGACCCCGAACACTTTCTTCGCGGCATGGATGGCACTCACGAGAGCATCCATCTCGCCCGTCGTGTTGTAGAGGTACATGCTCGCGCGCGTCGTCGCAGCCACACCGAGCCGCGTCATCAGGGGCTGGTTGCAATGATGGCCGGCGCGCACGCACACGCCCTCGCGATCGAAGATCGTCGCGACGTCGTGCGGGTGGATCCCCTCGATGTTGAACGAGACCACGCCAACGCGTGACTCGAGGTCCTTCGGGCCGTACACCGTCACGCCGGGGATTTCCTGAAGGCGCGGCAGCAGGTACGCGACGAGCGAGAGTTCGTGCGCGTGGATCTTCGCGACGCCGACGTCGTCCAGGTAATCGACCGCAGCCCCGAGGCCGATCGCGTCGACGTACGAGCTCGTGCCGGCCTCGAACTTCCACGGGAGCTCGTTCCATTCGGTGAGCTTCACCGTGACGCGGCTGATCATGTCGCCGCCGTAAAGGAACGGGCGCATGTTCTCGAGTATTTCCGCGCGGCCCCAGAGTCCGCCCGACCCAGGGGGCGCGAGCATCTTGTGGCCGCTGAACGCGACGAAGTCCGCACCGAGATCCTGAACGTCGACCGGTGTGTGCGGGACCGCCTGCGCGACGTCTACCAGCACGGTTGCTCCGGCGGCACGCGCCTCGGCCGCGATCTCCTTCACCGGGTTGACGGTCCCGAGCCCGTTCGAGGTGTGCGTGACCGCGAGCAGCTTCGCGCCCTTGCGCAGCTCGGCGGAGAGCTGATCGCGCCGCAGCCGGCCATCGTCGTCGATGTCGACCACCGCGATCTCCGCCCCGACCTCCGTCGCGAGCTGCTGCCACGGAACGAAGTCGGAGTGATGCTCGAGGACGGTCGTCACGATACGGTCGCCACGCTTGATGTTGTCCCGGCCCCACGCGTACGCGACGAGGTTCAGGGCCTCGGTCGCGTTGCGCACGAAGATGACCTCGCGCTCGCTCGGCGCGTTGATGAACCGCGCGACCTTCGCGCGGGCTTCCTCGAACGCGGCGGTCGTACGCTCGCTGAACTCGTAAACGCCGCGGTGGATGTTCGCGTTGTGGTCCTCAAACACGCGGGACATCGCGTCGATCACCTGCCGTGGCTTCTGGCTGGTGGCCGCGTTGTCGAGGTACACGAGCGGCTTCCCGCGCACGGTCTGCGCGAGGATCGGGAAGTCCTTGCGGATGCGCGCGACGTCCAGCGGCGACGCTTTGACGGTCGGGGTCTTGACGGTCTTGACGGTCACTGCCATCAGGCGCGTCCCGCATACAGCGCTTCGCGCACGAACTCGTAGCCCTTCGACTCCAGCTCGGCGGCGAGCTCCGGACCGCCGGTGCGGACGATGCGCCCGTCGACGAGCACGTGAACGAAGTCAGGGTGCACGTACCGAAGGATCCGTTCGTAGTGCGTGATGAGCAGCATGCCCACATCCGGCGAGCGCATCGCGTCAATACCCTCCGCGACGACCTTCAGCGCGTCGATGTCGAGGCCGGAGTCGGTCTCGTCCAGGATCGCAAAGCGCGGCTGGAACATGTGCATCTGCAGGATCTCGAGCCGCTTCTTCTCTCCGCCCGAGAACCCGTCGTTCACCGAGCGCGTGATGAACGAGTCATCGACGCCAATGAGCTTCATCTTCTCCGCGAGGAGCTTGCGGAACTGCGGGATGGGCATGTCGTTCTTCTTGACCTCGCCGGTGCCGTCGGCGCCTGGCGCGGCGCGCCGCGCGTTGATCGCGGTGCGCAGGAAGTTCGCGACCGAGACGCCGGGGATCGCGGATGGGTACTGGAACGCGAGGAAGACACCCGCGCGCGCGCGCGCGTCGACCGGCAGCTTCAATAGGTCGATGCCGTCGAGGAGAACACCGCCGCGCGCCACCTTGTACTTGGGGTGACCCATGATCGCGAGCGAGAGCGTGCTTTTGCCGGAACCGTTCGGTCCCATGATCGCGTGCACCGAACCGCTCTGGACGACGAGATCGATCCCGTTCAGGATCGTCTTGCCTTCGACGCTCACGACGAGGTCCTTGATCTCGAGGCTAGACATTCACACGCTCGCGCGTCGTGGTCTTCGCGATCTCCGCGAGAGTCATGCCGTCGAGGGCCTTCGCGATGCTGTCCTGGAGCTTGAGCCATACGGCCCGCGTTCCGCAGTCAGGCTCGCGCACGCAGTTCAGGATCGGCTCGCCCTCAGCGGTACAGATCTGCGGCTCGATCGGCCCCTCGAGCGCGCGCACGACGTCGCCCGCCGTGATTTCGCGCGGCTCGCGCGCGAGGACGTAACCGCCACCCGCGCCGCGCTTGCCGTTCACGAGACCAGCCTTGCGAAGCGCGGCGACGAGCTGCTCGAGGTACGCCTCGGGCAGATCTTCACGCGCTGCGACGGCATGTAGCGAGACGGTCCCCTGACCCCAGTGCTTTGCGAGATCGACCATGAGACGCATCCCGTATTCGCCACGTGTGGAGACGTGGAAGGCTGTGGGTGAATTTCCGATCACTTCACTCGGAATTGTACGCGTTCGATACCACGGCGGAAA
>DASWCR010000178.1:0-8113 GCA_036389995.1 Candidatus Limnocylindria bacterium
CGGTGCGGTGGGCGCCGCGGGCCGGCGCATCCGGGTCGCGAAGATCAGGATGGCGAAGGCGAGGAGCGGGAGCCAACCGAAGACGATCAGCCAGATCACGACGTCGGCGAAGACCTGCATCATCGCGCCGAGCGCGGCGAGAGCGCGGCCGACGGTCTTGGCGGGATCCCAGGCCTTGCTGGTCGTGTCACCGGGCAAAACGGAGAGCGTCGAGATGGACATCGAGATCGTCGAGAAGTCGGTGCGCTGCTTGATGCTGTTGATCTGAGCGGTGAGCTGCTCGATCTGGGTGCGCACGCTCCCGAGCGACGCGTCGACTTTGAGGATCTCGTCGATGGTGTTGGCGCGGTTCAGGATCGCGATATAGCGCTGCTCTTCCGCCTGCTTGGCGGTGAGCCTCGCCTGCAGATCCACGAACTGATCGGTGACGTCCTGCGCGCTCACGCCTGACGTCTGGATCTCACCCTCGAGGCTCTTGAGCGCTTGCAGCGCGTCGCCGAACCGACTCGACGGCACGCGGATGGTCAGGGTGGCGCTGCGTGTGTCGGCGGTGCCGCTTTGCGACAGGTTCAGGACATCGCCGCCGAGGCCGCTTGCGATGGCCTGAGCGCGGTCGCTCGTGGCCCACGGGTCCTTCGAGCGCATGTCGATCTTCGCTGTGAGGATCAGGTTGCGGTCGCCACTGACGACGACCGTCGGGATGCCCTTGTCAGAGGTGTTTCCGGCGTTTGCGCTGAAGCCCGAAGCGGAATCGGCGGCGCCGGGCACCGGCGCGCCGGCCTCGGAGCCGCCGCGACTCTGCGCGGTGGGAGAACTCCCGGCGCTGGAACAGGCGACTACAAAGAGGAGTGGGGCCGCGATAAGAAGGGCGAGCTTGCGCATCGTCTTCACCAGCTTTCGGCGGTCTTGTGTGCGTAGACGTCAGGCGTGAGAGCTAGGTTCCCCAGCGCTCCCCGAAGAGCTTTTGGGCGTTCCCGGCGATCTGTCCGGCGAGGTCGCCGATGTCGACGCCGCGCTCCCGGGCGAGCGCCGCGTGGGTCGCCGCGACGTACAGGGGCTCGTTCCGGCGGCCACGGGCATTTTGCGGGGCCAAGTAGGGCGCGTCGGTCTCAGCGAGGAGCCGATCGGCCGGGACGCGCGCCGCGGCGGCGCGGAGGCGGTCGCTCCCCGGGTACGTCAAGGTGCCGGCGAACGAGACGTGGAGGCCGAAGTCGAGCCAGGCCGCCAACTCGTCCGGACCCTCGCTGTAACAGTGCACCATCCCGCGGACGTCGAGCCCCTCGCCGAGGATCGATCGCACGCGATCTCCTGAGTCTCGTACATGGATGACCACCGGAAGGTTCAGAAGCGTCGCGAGGGCGAGCTGGCCGCGGAACGCGGCCTCCTGTACATCGGGTGGCGAGCTGCGTCCGGAGAAGTCCATTCCGATCTCACCGATCGCGACGACGCGCGGATCCCGCGCGAGCTCGGTGAGCCGATCGAGCGCATCCGGTCCCCACGAGGCGGCGCGATGCGGATGCACGCCGACCGCCGCGCGGACGTCATCGTGATGCGCGGCAAGCGTCAGGGCCTCCTCGCTCGACGCGACGTCCTCGGCCGCCGTGAGGACGCGCTCGATCCCCGCCTTCCGCGCGCGTTCCAATACATCGGCGACATCGGTCGCAAAGCGGCGATCGGTGAGATGTGCATGCGCGTCGATCACGGCGGGAGGGTAACGTTCACTGATGGCGGAGCGCATTTTCGTCGCGGTGGCATGGCCGTACACGAACGGTCCGCGTCATCTCGGGCATGTCGCCGGCTTCGGCGTGCCGTCCGATGTGTTCGCCCGCTATCACCGCCTTGTGGGCAACGACGTGCTCATGGTGAGCGGCACGGACGAGCACGGAACTCCGAACCTCATCCAGGCCGACGTCGAGGGCCTCACACCGAAGGAAGCTGTCGACAAGTACAGCCGCATCATCAGCGAAGACCTGCGAGCGCTCGGGCTCTCGTACGACCTCTTTACTCGGACGACGACGGACAACCATCGCGTCGTCGTCCAGGATGTCTTCAAGACGCTGTACGACAAGGGCTACCTCATCAAGAAGACCGCGATGGGAGCGTTCCAGGAAGCCACGGGACGTACGCTCCCCGACCGGTACATCGAGGGGACCTGCCCGATTTGCGGATTTCCGAGCGCGCGCGGGGATCAGTGCGACAACTGCGGCAACCAACTCGATCCGGACCAGCTCATCAACCCGCGCTCGCTCATCGATGGCTCCAAGCCGATCTTCAAGGAGACCGAGCACTTTTACCTCGACCTTCCCGCCTTCGCCGAGCCGCTCACGAAATGGATCTCAAAGCAATCGCACTGGCGGCCGAACGTGCGGAACTTCTCGCTGAACTACATCGCCAACCTCAAGCCACGCGCGATCACGCGCGACATCGACTGGGGCGTGCCGATCCCCCTCCCCGGTTGGCAGGACCGGCCCGACAAACGGATGTACGTGTGGTTCGATGCGGTCATCGGTTACTTCTCGGCCGCGGTCGAATGGGCGGGAATGGTCGGACGCGTGAACGCCTGGCGCGACTGGTGGCAGGACCCGAAGTCGCGTCACTTCTATTTCATGGGCAAAGACAACATCGTTTTCCACACGACGATCTGGCCGGCGATCCTGCTCGGCTACGGGAACGGCGGCGCCGTCGCGGGCGGCAAGGGCGAGCCATTGCAGCTTCCGTACAACGTCGTGTCGAGCGAGTTCCTGACGATGGAGGGCCGCAAGTTCTCGACGAGCCGCGGCGTGTCCATTTACGTGAACGACTTCCTCTCACGTTATGACGCGGACGCGCTCCGGTTCTATCTCATGCTCGCCGGCCCTGAGACGCAGGACGCCGATTTCACGTGGGCCGATTTCGTTCGTCGCAACAACGACGAGCTCGTCGCGACCTGGGGAAATCTCGCGCACCGCACGCTCGTCAATGCGCATCGTCGCTTCGGCGAGGTCCCACGGCCGGGTGACCTCAGGGCGAGTGACAAGAGCTTGATCGAGACGGTCGAGTCCGGATTCGCGAAGGTCGGCGACCACCTCGAGGGAGCGCGCTTTCGCGCGGCCCTGCAGGAATTGCTTCACCTCTCCGCGCTTGTGAATCAGTACCTGACCGAGACCGAGCCGTGGAAGCTCATCGCGACCGATCGCGAGAGGGCCGGGACCGTCCTCTATGTCGCGCTGCGCAGTGTCGACGCCCTCAAAGTGATGTTCGCGCCCTTCCTGCCGTTCTCGAGCCAGAAGCTCCACGAATACCTCGGTTATGACGGCCAGATCGCGGGCGCGCCGCAACGCCGAACGGTGCGCGAATCCGACGGCTCGACGCACGACGTGCTTACCGGCGACTACACAAACTGGTCAGGCTCGTGGAAACCACCGGGCCTACCCGTCGGGCAGAAGCTCCGCGCGCCGGAGCCGTTGTTCAAGAAGCTCGACGCCGACGTGGTCATCGCCGAGGAGCTTCGGCGGATGGAGGAGCGTCGCCGCACGGAGGAGGAGCGCGGCGGGAAGTGAGGCACCTCTGGGCGTTCGCGGTCGCCGTCGCTCTCGCGCTTGGTGCGTGCTTCTCACCGGGTCCGGTCACGACCACGCCGACCGGCTCCGCGGTCGTCGTCGCGCCCGCGACCGAGTTCGACGCGGCGAAGGCGAAGGCACACGTCGACTACCTCGCGGACCCGGCGCGCGGCGGGCGCTACTCGGGTTCCGCCGGGTACCGCGACGCCGCGACCTATGTCGCCGACCGGTTTCGCGAGATCGGGCTCGAGCCCCTGGGCGACAACGGGACGTTCTTCCAGCACTTCACCATGCCGATCGTCGACCTCACCGAAATGTCCACGCTCACCGGCGCCGGCGGGAAGACCTACCGGCCGCGTGTTGATTTCACGGAGAGCGTCGGCGGGCGGTCGGGCTCGGGCAAAGCCGAGGCGGAGATCGCCGCGGTGGGTGGCGCGGCGCGCAGCGGCGGGCTGAACGACTTCGCCGGCGCGAACGCGCGGGGAAAGATCGCGCTCGTCACCGGACCGGCGGCGCCGAACGGGGGCAGCTCCGTCGAGAACGCCTACCAAGAAGGAGCGATCGGCGTACTGATCGTCGGCGGCGCGACACTCCGCTACTCGTACATACCGCGGCTGCAGAGCGAGACCGTGCCGACGCTCGTGATCAGCCAGGAAGTCGCGGACCAGCTGCTCGCGCCCGCCGGGAGAACGGTGTCGACCGCACAGGATCTCGTGCGCGCCCGTCGCGCCAACCCGAACGCGCCCGCATCGGGGTTCGACGTGCCCACCACGGTGCGCATGACCGTGTCGCTCACGCCGGTGCACGACGTCGACGCGATCAACGTCGTCGGTCTTCTGCGCTCGCCTGACTCCAACAATACGCAACGCGCGGTCCTCGTCGGCGGTCATCTCGACGGCGTGGGCACCGACCCCGACGGCTCGGTCTTCCAGGCCGCGAACGACAACGCGTCTGGGCCCGCCGTCACCATCGAGGTCGCGCGGGCGCTCGCCGCGAGTCGCTCGTCTTTGAGTCACTCGATCGTGTTCGCGGCGTTCGCTGGGGAGGAAGAGGGCTACTTCGGCTCCGAGGCATACATCGCGCAGACCGCGGTCGCCCCGGGCCGGGTCGAAAGTCTCGTCGCCGTGCTGAACCTCGACGTGATCGGCTGCTGCACCGGCACACTCCTCGTGTCGAATGAAGCGCCGGACCTGCAGCGCCGGGTCCGCGACGCCGCGGCAAGGCTCGGGGTCCAAAGCGATGGGACAGGCTCCGGCGGAAGCGACCAGCAGAGCTTCGCGCGTCGCCGCGTTCCCGCGGTGTTCATCGGCGCCGCCGACTTCATCCTTCACGTGTATGCGGACAAGCCCGTGGTGGTCGAGGCGAGCTGGCTGAAGAAGGCTGGCGACGTCGTCACCGCGGTGGCGAAGGACCTCGCGAGCGCGCCCTAGGTTTTGCTGATCTCCGCGGCGCGTTCGCCGATCGTCTTCGCGACCTCGTCGCGTTCGCGTTGGCCGAACCGGTCCGAGGAGAGCATTTCGACCGCGGCGAGGTCGCGGTAGAGCACGCGCACCAGGCGTCTGGCCTCGGTCGGTGCGCGACCGATCGCCTCGAGCGTCTTGTCGATCTGGATCGTGTGCTGGACGTAGTGCGCCTCGAACCGGTGCAGGCGGAATCGGATCGGCTTCACTCCATCCCAGAAACCGGCGGGCCTCTCGAGATCCACGTCGCGTAGATCTCCGAGCTCGCGCAGCACGCGGCGGTGGATCTCGAACATGGCGTCGCGTACGTCAGCGATGCCGCCCGGAAGCGAGCCGGGCGCGACGTAGCCGTGCTCCTTGCGCCACGTTGGCCAGCGGTCGCCGGCCTGTTCCTCATCCGGCGGCCGGTCCGGGTCGCGCGCGTACTGCACGGTGCCGAGAAAACCGGAGTCCGCGCCGAACATGTGCAGGATGACCTCGCGAAGGGGCCACTCGCCCTCGGCGGGCGCGCGGTCGAGATCGTCATCGCGCAATCCTGCGAGAGCTCCAGTGAGATCGCGGTACGCGTAGTGGTATTGACCGAGGATGCGCTGCGCCTGCGACGGCGGCGCCGGGCGCATCGCGGCGAGCCGCACCGCGAGGTCGCGCAGCTCGTGCTGCGCCATGAGGAGCGCGAACCGGAGACCTTCCTCGTCGTACTCGCGCCACACCCATGGCCGGTCCATCTCCTCGTCGGGCAGATCGACGGCCGCGCGAACGAGGGCCTCGACGGCCTGCGTGACGGTCGCCACTAGAGGGCCACGACGGGGACGCCCGCGATCGTCTCCGAAGCGACGCTGTCCACGACCTTGTGCAGGTGCCCGGTCTCTTTCCACACGCGGATCTGGCGGTCCGCGCTGGTCCCCTCGCGGATGATCGTCTCGAGGTACAGAACTTCCTTCCGCGATCCAAGTGCATCCACGACATCGTCGATGAACTCGAGGAGCTCGACGCAGAGGTCCTTCATCGGCACCTCGGTCTGCTTGCCGAAGTCGATCAGCTTGGCGTCCATCCCGCCGCGCATCGCGCGCCACTTGTTCTCCTGGATGAGGCTCGGCAGGTACCGGCGGAATCCTTGGTTCTTCGCGCGAAGGACGAGAAGCTTCGCGCAGATGGCCTGGATGAGCGCTGCGAGGCAGAGGGTCTCCTCGACGCGCGTGGCCGCGTCGCATACGCGGAACTCGATCGTTGGGAAGAAGGCGTGGGGACGCAGGTCCCACCAGATCTTCCGGCCGTTGTCGATCGACCTCGTCTTCACGAGAAGTTCGACGAAATTCTCGTACTCGTCGTAGCTCGAGAACTGCGGCGGGATCCCGGTGCGCGGGAAGCGGCCCCAGATGACCTGGCGGTACGACTTGAGCCCGGTGTTGCGAGCGAGCCAGAACGGCGATGACGTCGAGATCGCGAGGAGATGCGGGAGGAAATAGCGCGCCTCGTTCATCACCTCGACGCGACCCTCGGGATCCGGGATGCCGACATGGACATGCAGGCCGAAGATGAGCAGCTCGCGGATCACGTCCTGGAGCTCATCCTCGAGGATCTTGTAGCGCTCGGCCTCGGTCACCTGCTGGTCCTGCCAGTGCGAGAACGGGTGCGTCCCGGCGGATGCGATCCGGAGGCCGGCCGGTGCGAGCAGCGCCGCGAGGGTGCCGCGCAGGGTCGTTATCTCGGCGCGCGCCTCGCTGATGTCGGCGCAGATCTTCGTGCCCGCCTCAATGACCGATTGCATCATCTCAGCCTTTATCTGGTCACCGAGCCGCGGGGCTGCGGCGGCGAGCAACGTTTCGCTATGGCTCTTTAGCTGCCCATCTCCATCGACAATCTGGAACTCTTCCTCGATCCCGATCGTCAGGCGCGGCACGTTCGTTTGCCTCATCGGCCTCTCGCTCTCGCGCGGGCGTCGCTGATCGTGCGATAGACCGTGTCGGCGTCAGCGAGCCCTCGGAAAGCCGGCGCGGGCGAACCGCCATACATGCCGCCCCAGCCTTCGTACATCTGACGCTGACCGAAGTAGATCGTCGGCCCGGCGAGCCACGACTGGTCCATCTCGAGATACGGCAGGGTCGCCAGGTCGAGCTCGACGAAACGTCCCCTGTTGCGGATCAGGACCCGCCGGTCGGTGACCGCATAACGGGCGCCGGAGGATTCCCGCATGACGCTGAGGATCCGCGGACCGACGAGGAAGAAACCGAAGAAGATGACCGGAAAGAAGAACACGAAGGGCAGCGACCCGTCGCGCGAGCCGCTTGCGGCCGTGGCTGTGGCGAAGAAGAAACCGACAAAGAGAATGAAGACGAGCAGGAACACGTCCATCGGACGCAAGAAGCCGCGGAGTCGTTGCGGCTTTCCTTCCCAGAGCATTCGTTCGCCCGGCGAGATGTCGAAGCTCATGCGTCGCTCGGCGCGCCGCTTCGCCGCGCGGTGCCCCTGGGCGCACCGGCGATGACGTAGGTCGGCACGACGCTTCCCGCGCCCGCGGTCACATTGAGCAGCGCGCTCGAAGACACGCGCGCGAGGCAGCCCGAGACGCCGCCCCAGAAGAGATACGGGTTGTGGTCGATCGACAGGTCGAGGAAATGCATCTGTCCCAGGACAACGGGGAATGGATGGCGCGGGACATCGACGCGCTCCTGCACCACGTAGGAGCTCGCGAGGGCCGCGAGGAAGGACTGCTCCCACTCATGCTGGTCGATGGTCCAGCCGAGCACCACGCCCTTGCCGCCGTACTCGTCGTTCGGCTTGAGCACCAGCCGCTCGCGGTGAGCGATGACGAAGTCGCCGAGGTCGACCACCTTGCCCGCATACGTCGTGTGGCCCTCGCGGATCTTCCGCGTCCACGGGATGTGCTTAGCGATCGCGGCGCGCTGCGGCGGGGTGTAGAGCGCGGTGTAGCTATCGTCGGAGAGAAGGGCGAGGCTCATCTTTTTGTGAAGGAGCTTGGCGCGGAAGCTGTTCACGACGGTCACGGTTCCGTCGAGGTACGCCTTGACCAGCGGTTGCGAGACCTTGTCCTTCGCAAGCAGCTCGCTCGTCAGCACGCGGCGATACACGAGATTGATGACCTTGCCCTGCGCG
>DASWCR010000179.1:0-33214 GCA_036389995.1 Candidatus Limnocylindria bacterium
TGAACGAGCGCGTCGTGCGTGAGCAGATGTCCGGCAACATTTGCCGCTGCACCGGTTACACCCAGATCGTCGACGCGGTCCTCACCACCGCGCGGCGCCGCGCGGTGCGTCGGCAGAGCGATCTGACGGTCATGAGCGGAGGCGACGCGGGCTGACCCGCGAGCAACATCCGTCCCCCGCGCTTGGTTGACCCCCCGTCGCGCACCGTCTAGCGTGCGTTCCGCATTCGCATACGGCACCTCGCCATGCGAGACGGGGAGATACGCAAGGGAGGGTCCACCATGCGCTCACGTTTCACGCTTGCCCTTTTCACGCTCGCCGCGCTCCTCGTCGCAAGCTGCGGCCCGGTCGCGACGCCGCCGACATCCACAACGACGTCGACACCGGCGCCGGCCAAGCTCAAGGTCGGCGTCCTCGGCACGACTGGCGACGCGCCGCTCTACATCGCGTTCGAGAAGGGGTACTTCAGGGAGCAGAACCTCGACATCGAGTTCGTGCAGTTCGGCAGCGCGCTCGACATGATCGCGCCGCTGTCGGCGAAGCAGCTCGACGTCGGATCGGGAGGCATCGGCGCCGGGCTATTCAATGCCTTCTCTCAGGGAATCCCGATCAAGCTCGTCGCCGAGACCGTGCGCACTCCCGAGAACTGGAAGTCCAACGCGTGGTTCGTGCGCAGCGACCTGAAGGACTCCGTCAGGTCGCCCGCGGACCTGAAGGGCCGCACCGTATCGCTTGCGGCGACGTGCACAGTGATCGACACAGAGCTCTCGGTCCTGCTCGAGAAGGGTGGGCTGAAACGGAGCGACATCACCGTCAAGACCGTGGCATATGCGGACAACCCGGCGGCCTTCGCGAGCAAGTCGATCGACTTCACCTATGGGTTCGAGCCCTACGCCACAACCTTCCAGTCGACCGGCGTCGCGTTCCTGTGGTTGACGGGTGGCTCGGTCATCCCGAACCACGTGCAGAGCGGCATCCTCTACGGCCCGAGCATCACCGCGCAGCAGGACGTCGCGCAGCGCTGGATGCTCGCGTACCTCAAGGGCGCGCGCGAGTCCTACAAGTACTACAACAGCCTCCCGCTCCCGGATGACATCACCAACATCGTGGTGAAGTACGGGGTCCAGAAAGATCCCGCGCGCGTCAAGACGTCGCCGCTCTCGCCGCGCAACCTGGACGGCAGCGTCGACAAGAACAGCGTGCAGACCGACCTGAACTTCTTCAAGGCGAACAACTGCATCCAAGGATCACCGACGGTCGACCAGGTGGTGGACAACAGCTACGCCGAGTACGCGGTCTCGAAGCTGGGCAAGTCCACGCCCTAGTTGGAGGCGCCGCCCTCACGGCACGCCCGCATCGAGGTCCGCGGCCTGCACAAGGTCTTCGAGACCGCGTCGGGCCAGGTCGTGGTCGCGCTGCAGGACATCGATCTGACCGTGCGCCCGGGCGAGTTCCTTTGCATCGTTGGACCGAGCGGCTGCGGGAAGAGCACCTTCCTGCGACTGCTCGCGGGCCTCGAGCAATCCTCGGCTGGCGAGATTCGGATCGAGGTGACCCGGCCGGACCGGCCGGTCAACTCGATGGTCTTCCAAGAGCAGTCGACGTTTCCCTGGATGACCGTTCGCCAGAACACGGCCTTTGGCCTGGAGATGCGCGGGGTGGACCGCCGCGTCCGCGACGAGCTCGTCGGGTACTACCTGCGGAAGGTCGGCCTCGAGGACTTCGCCAACGCGTACCCATACCAGCTGTCGGGCGGGATGCGGCAGCGCGTCTGTCTCGCCCGCGCGTTCGCGAATGAACCCGAGGTGCTGCTGATGGACGAGCCCTTCGCCTCGCTCGACGAGCAGACCCGGATCCTCATGCAGGAGGAGCTCCTTCGCGTATGGGAAGGCGAACATGGGCGGACCGTCGTGTTCATCACCCACAGCATCGACGAGGCGGTCCTTCTCGCCGATACCGTCGTGGTGATGAGCGCCAGGCCGGGGCGCGTCAAGGCGACGTTCGCGGTGCCCTTCCCGCGGCCGCGCGGCCAGCTCGCGCAGCTCAAATTGCAGCCCGAGTTCGCCCAGCTCACCTATCAGGTCTGGGAGGTGCTCCGGGACGAGGTCCTGAACGCACAGGCCGCCGAGATGAAGGCATGGGCGCGCACGTAGCCCGACCCGTTCCGGCGCTGGCGGGTATGGAAGCCGTGCTGAAAGAGCGCACTCGGCGTCAGCGCCGCGAGCGGCTCGAGCGGCTCGTGATGATCACCTCACCGATCATCCTTCTCGTTCTCTGGGAAGCTGTCGCGATCGTCGGGCTCGTCGACATCCGCTTCTTCCCGCGGCCGAGCCTAGTGATCGGGCAGCTCGTCGCGATGACGGCAAGCGGTGAACTCTGGGAACACCTCTCTGTCACGCTGCTGCGGATAGGGGTCGGCTTCGTGTTCGGGGCTACGGGCGGTGTCGTCATCGGCCTCCTGATGGGCGGCTCGCGATGGGCGCGCGCCATCCTCGGGCCGATGATGGCCTCGATCTACCCGATCCCGAAGATCGCGATCTTCCCGCTCATCCTCCTCGTGTTCGGCCTTGGGGAGATCTCGAAGTACGTCACCGTAGCGATCGCCGTTTTCTTCCTCGTGCTGTTCCCCACGATCACGGGCGTTCTGGGGATCCCGCGGATCTACATCGACGCGGGCGAGAACCTGGGCGCCCGAGGCTTCGAGTTCTATCGGCGCATCGCGCTGCCCGGCGCGCTGCCGTCGATCTTCACCGGCTTCCGCGTCGGCCTCGGCGTCGCGCTCATCATCATCGTGGGCGTGGAGTTCGTCGGCGCGACGAGCGGGATCGGCTATCTCATCTGGAACTCGTGGCAGCTCTTCAACATCAATCGGATGTTCTCGGGGCTGCTCGTGCTCGCCGCGCTCGGCCACGTCTCGTCGCTGCTCCTCGACGAGCTGCAAAAACGGCTCGTCCCCTGGAGGCTGTGATCATCCGCGTCGGACTGAAGCTCTCGCAGCAGGTCCAGCCGGTCGCGGTGCAGCGCGAAGCCTGGCGCATGGCCGACGCGGCCGGCTTCGACCACCTCTGGCTCTTCGATCATCTCGTTGCGATCCACCAGGAGCCGGTGCAGCCGATCCACGACGGCTGGACGCTGCTGGGTGCGATGGCCGAGGACACCACCCGTGCGCACATAGGCCTCAACGTGACCGGCAATCTCTACCGCCATCCCGGGTTGCTTGCGAAGATGGCGGTGACCGTGGACCACCTCTCGGGCGGGCGCCTCGAGATGGGCATCGGGGCAGGCTGGAACGAGCCGGAGTTCCGCATGTACGGCATGACCTTTCCTGTGAGCCCGGGCGAACGCATCGGGAGGCTCGACGAGGCCGTCCGTGTCCTGAAGCTCCTGTGGACGGAGCCGCGCGCGTCCTTCGAGGGGCGTTACTACCGGCTCGCGGCGGCGGTCGCCGAGCCGAAGCCGTTGCAGAAGCCGCACCCGCCGATCTGGATCGGGGGCAACGGGCCCAAGCGGACGCTGCGCGTCGTCGCCGAGCACGCCGACGTCTGGAGTTGTGATGTGTGGCCGACGAGCGCCGCCGCGATGGAGCAGGCCTACGCGCTCGCGAGGACCCTGGACCAGCACTGCGCGGCGGTCGGCCGCGATCCAGCGACGATCCGTCGCGCGCATGCGCTCGTCGTCGATGACGAGGCTACGCTCGGGATCGCGCAGGCGTCCGTGCGCGCGGGCTTCAGCGACTTCCTTCTGGTTCCGGTGAAGGGCCTCGGCCCGGGTGGCGACCTCCGCGCCGGGGTCGAGGCCGCGGCGGCTCTCGTTCCCAAGCTGCGCGCGCTCGCCCCGTAGCTCCTACACGTCGACCCGACCGTAGCGCGTCTCGCCGACGTGCCCCGCGCCGCCGTACAACTCAAGACGCCACCCCAGATCGATCGGACCCTTCGCCGGCATGCGTTCGCCGCCGACGGCCGGGTTCAATCGGACGGTGTCGCCGCCCACGGCGCGCGCGACCGCGGGCAGGACGACGGGCTCGTCCATGCTCCCTGTGCTGATGATCGCGTCGGCTTCGGGCACGTAGAACTGGAGCGGCGTGTCGTCCCCGAGCGCTCCGCCGTGCTCCCAGGTCAGGAAGACCGTGCGGATCCCCATGCGCTCGCACTCCTGCAGCGTGTAGAGGCACTCCATGATCCCGTTGCCGGCGTTCTCCCAGGTGAAGACCGCGCCGTCGGCGCCCAGCCAGCGCGTGAGCTTGCTCGCCTCTTGCGCGACGCGGTACTTGTCGTCCATCCCGTAGTAGTGGCCGCGCAGGACCACCACGCCCGCGAAGCAGATGTCCCGGCCGTGATCCCGATACAAGCCGGTGATGAGTGGGTTGTTCTGATGGACGATCGTCGGCGTGCGGATCCAGGGCCCGGCGACGTTCCCGTCGACGAGCGCGCCGTCCAGGATCTCGTTCGGGTGCACGATCGTCGGCATCAGACGGTCGAGGTAGCCGCCGTAGTAGAAGGTGCCCGCGTACGGACCCTGCGAGGTGATCTGGCAAACGTAGACCACCCGCGGCAGCGATGGGTCGACGTCGCTCAGCTCGAACACGCGCACGTCGGTCGGCTGCCGATCGCGTGTGGCCTCGCGCGCGAGAAGCTCGGCCGCGCGCAGCTCGGCGAGGTGCACCGCGCGGTCGCATTCCTCGTCGGGAAGGCCGTCGCGCAACGCGATCTCGAGCACGACGTTCTGCAGCCGCGAGAGCGGGTTCAGCGCGGCGAGCGGCCCGCGCATCTCGGCGATGTTCTCGCGCGGCGTCTGGATCCCGCCGGTCTTGCGCCACGGCAGCTCGCAGCACACCGTGACGCCCACGCCGCCGAGGCGATGGGTCACGCCGTCGCCGACGGTTCGGATCGGAGAGACCCAACCGGGGAACGTCCCGCCCCCGATGCGCCACTGCGGCTCGGTCGTGCCGCAGATGTGCACGATGCGCGCGTCCTCGCCCGGCGCGACAAGCTGCACCTCACAGCGAGTGACACGGTCGTCCTGCAGCACTTCCGCCGCGAGCGCCTCGCGGTCGAGGGTCAGCCGGCCGGAGTCGAAGCCGAAGCCCCCTCCGAAGGCTGCCTCGATGACGTCGAAGCTGCGCCGCTCGAGCCGCGGACGGGACGGCGCCATCAGTGCGCCCCTGCGTGGTCGACAGCGAACACGGTTGGCCCCTCGACAGTCTTGGTCAGTACTTCGAGCGCTCGCTCGACGATCGCCGTGCGCACCTCGATCTCCCTGTCCGGCGCGACCGTGGGATTGCTCACGGGGTGGGGGATGCGCACGCCTGCGACGATCCGGTTCGCGCGCATGTCGGTCGCGAGCGTCGTCAGGGTTGTCACGCACACGACCGGGATCCCCTGCCGTTCGATCTCCTTAGCGAGCGTTGCACCGCAACGCGTGCAGGTGCTTCAGGTCGCGGTGAGGATGACGCCCTGGACGCCGCGGTCGTGCAGATCGCGCGCGATCTCCTCTCCAAAGCGTCGCGCGTTGCCGACGGACGTCCCGACGCCGACAGTGACGTACAGACGATCGTCGAGAGCGCCGAACCTACCGGCGCGCTCGAGTGCCCGCAGCGCGTCGACGGGGACGACGCGGTCCGGATCCTGGCGCGCCCATGTCGAGTCGTAGCCTCCGTGGATCGGCTCCCACGCCTCCGCCGTGAGGTCGTCGAGCCCCGCGATGGAGTAGGCGCGCCAGGTCACCGAGTTGTACTCGCGCATCCGGTCCGGATTGCCGCGCGGCACGATGCCGCCGGTCGTCACGAGCGCGATGCGTGCTCCCTCGAGGCGCGCGATCGGTGGCGCCGGCGGTACCGCGTCGAACACCTCTATCGCGAGCTCGGAACGGTACGGCTGGCCGGCAAGCTTGAGCTTGAGGAGCGCGATCGCCCGCTCGGCGCCGGTGTCCTCGTGCATCACGTCACCGCGGAGGCCGCGGGGTAGGAAGCCATCTTCCGCCGCGATACCGAGTGTCTCGCCCCGACCCAGCTTCAGCGCGATACGCGCCAGCGCGTTCGCCGCTCGCGGCATGTCGAGCGCCGTTTCGGCCGTCGGCAGCACGAGAAGCCTGCGATTCTGCTCCATCGCGAGCGCGGGATTCGCCGGAAACATCGCGGTCACGCTCGGGATCCCGAGTCGCGTCGCGACCCTGCACGCGGTGCCGCAGCCCATCCCGTAGCGTCCCGCGTTGAACGCCGGTCCGGCCACGAGCACATCCGGACGAAGCCTTTCGAGCGCCGATTGGATGGCCGACTCTGCCTCGTCGGCGAAGGTCGCGACGTAGTTGTCGCCGGCGATGAGCGTGGCCACGATCTCCGCAACGTTCTGCCAGTCGCGCGCAAGCGCGCGTCCCGGGCCGACGGCGCCAGTGCGCACCTCGACCGGATGGTCGGCGTGCTCCTCGCCGCCGATGCCACCGAAAAACTGATTCAGGTAATGGACCACGCGGACGGGTCCGCGTGCGTGTCGCTCCTTCGTCTCGTCACGCGAGACGACATCACGCATGCTGGCAATTGGACGCCCGCGCCGCACGATATGTCAAACCTTGTGGCGATACACTCGGCGAACATGACGGTCGTCGGGCAGCGCGTCCGCGCGATCGGTTGGGACGCGCGCACATCCGGGACCGATGCGTACGCGGGCGACCTGCCGATGGAGGGCGTTCTCGTCGGCCGGATCCTTCGGTCACCGCATCCGCATGCCCAGATCACGCATCTTGATGTCGCGAAAGCGAAAGCGATGCCGGGCGTGCGCGCCGTCATCACCGCGGCCGACTTCCCCAAGGGCGCGCGCTACATCCACAGCGGCGGCGAAAAGTCCGACCGCGCGCCGCTCGCCGAGCACGTGGTGCGTTACGTCGGCGAAGAGGTCGCGGCCGTCGCGGCCGAGACGGAGGAGCAAGCCGATCGCGCGCTCGCCGCGATCGATGTGAAGTACCGGCGTCTGCCGGCGCCGCTCACGCTCGACCAGGCGCTCGCGCCCGGAGCGCCGCGTTTGCACGAGCGAAAGCACGGCGAGCCCAACGTGTCATTGCACGACCAGGGCTCGTGGGGAGACGTGGAGCTCGGCCGGCGCGAGGGCACGCTGTCGGCGGGCGGGACGTACTGGTATCCGCGCGTCGCGCACGCGGTGATGGAGCAGAACATCTGCATCGCGCGCTGGGACGCGGAGCGGGAGCGCTTCGAGCTCTGGACCTCGACACAGGCGCCGCACTTCGTGGTGAACGAGCTTGCGCACGTGTTCGGGCTCCGGCGCGAGCAGGTCATTTGCCGTGAGGTCGCGGTCGGCGGAGGGTTCGGCTCGAAGTCGAAGGTGTCCGAGCACGAGGCCCTCGCCGCGGCGCTGGCGCGCGCGAGCGGCCGGACGGTGAAGGTCGCGCTCACGCGCGAGGAGGAGTTCGCCGACACGAAGCCGCGCCACGCGTTCCGGGTGAGGTTCGAGGCCCGCGCCGATCGTGCGGGCCGGATCCGCCTGTTCGAGGCGCGCATCGACGTCGACAACGGCGCGTACAACCACTTCGGTCCGTCGGTCATGAGCGTCGGGGTCAAGACGCTCGGCTCCATCTACATGCCGGATGGCGCGGCGTGGGACGCGCGCCTCGTGGACACCGCGCTCACGCCGGGCGGGCAGTTCCGCGGCTACGGCAGCCCACAGACCTCTTTCGCGCAGGAGAGCGCGGTCGACGAGCTCGCCGAGAAAGCTGGCATCGACCCTCTCGAGTTCCGCCTCCGCAACGCGAACCAGCCGGGCACGACGACGCTGTGCGGCGCCCGCCTCGTGACGGCGCGGCTCGACGACTGCCTCGTCGCGGTCCGGGACGCGATCGGCTGGGACGAGAAGAAGCGCTTTCGCAAGAAGGACCGCGGCGTCGGCGTCGCGGCCGCGATGCACGGGAGCGGCTCGTACGCGATCCCCGGTTCCAACACGAGCATGGCCGCGATCGACCTCTACACCGACGGGCACGCGCGGGTCCGGTTCGGGGGCGCCGACGCGGGCACCGGTCAGCGCACGATCCTCGCGCAGATCGCCGCCGAAGAGCTGGGCCTCTCCTACGAGCGCGTCGAGGTGCTCTCGATCGACAGCGAGCGCACCCCGATCGATCAGGGCGCGTGGTCCTCGCGTGGAACGCACATGACCGGCCACGCCGTGCGCAAGGCCGCGCGCGAGCTCGCGGAGCGAGTGCGGAAGGGCGACGCGGCACCGGGCGGTCGCGTCCTCACGCACGAAGCCTCCTACACCGACGAGATCATGGAAGCGCCCGGCTCGAGCAAGACGCCGAACTTCTCCGCGACCTACACGTTCGCCGCGCACGCGGTGGAGGTGGAGGTGGACCGTGACACCGGCCGCGTGCGGATCCTCGACTACGTTGCCGCCCATGACATCGGGAAGGCGATCAACCCGACCATGGTCGAGGGCCAGATCATCGGCGGCATCGCGATGGGTCTCGGCGCCGCGCTCGGCGAGGAGCTCATCTACGAGGAGGGACGGCTGGTGAACCCCGCCTACCTCAATTACGCGCTGCCACGGGCCGCCGACCTCCCGCGCATCCGGCCGATCCTGATCGAGGAGGGCGACCCCGGCGGTCCGTACGGCGCGAAGAGCATCGGGGAGCTCAGCGTTATCCCCGCCGCGCCCGCGGTCGCGAACGCGATCTACGACGCCGTCGGCGTGCGCATCCGCGCGCTCCCGATCACGCCCGACAAGATCCTTCGCGCGCTCGCCGAGAAGGAGGGACGCAAGCCGCGGCGTCATCAGATCTGGGCGCGGCCGGACCGCTGGCAGATCGAGCTCGTGCGCCGCGCGTACCCGCTCGGGCTGCACTGGGTCCTCGACCGGATCGGGACGCGGTTCGCGAAGCGGCTCGCGCGGCGCCCGATCGCATCGGTGGACGCGCCGGGTTCGCTCGACGCCGCGTACGCCACGCTCGGTCCTGATACGACCGTGGTCGGCGGCGGCACCGACGTGCTGCTGCAACGGCGGCAGAATCTCATCGCGCCGTCGCGCATCGTCTCGCTTGCAGAGATCGAGGCACTCGCGGTGCTTCGCACGGCGGCGGACGGAGCGATCGAGGTCGGCGCGGGTGTCACGCTGGCGCGTCTCGCGCGGGAGCTCGCGCAAAGCGTTCCGCTCGTCGCCGAAGCGGTGGCCTCGATCGCCTCGCCCCAGGTGCGTGCGGTGGCGACGGTCGGCGGCAATCTCGTGCAGGCGAAACGCTGCTGGTTCTTCCGGACCGGGTTCGATTGCTACAAGCGCGGCGGCGCCACGTGCCCGTGCTACGCCGTTGGGGGCGACCATCGCTTCTATCACGCCGCGGTCGGCGCGCACCGTTGCCAGGCCACAACACCGTCGGATCTCGCCACGGCGCTGCTGGCGCTCGACGCCGACATCGTGATCGGCCATCCAGGCGGCGAGCGCGTCGTCCCGATCGCCTCCTTCTATACCGGGCCGGGGGAGACCGTCCTGGGGGCGAGCGAGCTCGTCCTCCGCGTCCGCGTCCCGAAGGCGGCCGCGGCGCGGCGCGCGGCATTCGAAAAGCTCGGGCTCTGGCAGGGCGATTTCGCGGTCGCTTCCGCGGCCGTCGCCGCGGCGATCGACACGGATGGACGCTGGCGCGACGTACGCGTCGTCCTTGGGGCTCTCGCCCCGACGCCGTGGCGCGCGACCGCGACCGAGGCGGTCCTCGAGGGCCAGGTGGTCACGCCGGATGCGCTCCGGCGCGCGCTCGACAAAGAGCTCGATCGCGTCGGCCATCCGCTCGAGCGCAACGCGTGGAAGCTCGACGCCGCCGCGGGTCTCGCGGCGAAGGCCGCTCTGCGTCTAGCGTCCGACCGATGACGGTCGTGGCCCGCGACCTCGAAGCGCGGCTCGTTCGCGCGAGGTCCGAGGTGCGCGAGGACAGAGTCCTGGAGGTCCTCGCCGTACTCATGAAGAGGGCCAGCCCTCCCGGTCGCGAGCGGGCGCTCGCTGAGGACATCGCCAACTGGGGCACGCGTGCCGGCGGCGACGTCGCATGGGAGGTAGATCCACTCGACGAAGCCAGCGCGAACCTCCTCGCGCGCTCGGTGCTCGGCGACGCGCCCGAGCTCGCGGTGTACAGCCACCTCGACACGAGCCTGGTCGGCGAGGCCACCGGCGACTTCGCGATCACCGGCGAGGTCGGCGCTACCGCGCCGTTCTCGTACGCCGCAGACCGGATGCTGCGCGGCTTCGGGGTGGGGATCGCGAAGGCGCCGTCGGCGGCCGCGATCGTGTCCTTTCTTTGCGCCGCCGGCGCGCTGCGCGAGCTCGGGGTCCGGCATCGCCTGACCCTTCTCCTCGCGGCCGGCGGAACCCATCGTGCGACACCATCGGACGCGCCGGGAGCGACCGAGCATTTCGGCCGCGGCGTCGCCCATGCGCTCGCCGCCGGGTGGCGGCCCGCCGCGGTGCTGAATGTGAAAGGCGGGCCGCGCGGGGTCCTCCACGAGGAGCCGGGCGCGGCGTACCTGCGTGTGCGCCTGCGCGCACGCTGGACCGCCGCGCTCGTCCGGGCGTCCGTCGCCCCCGCGGGCGGGCTCGTGCGGCACGCCGGCACCGTCCTCGACGCCATCGAGACGTGGCGCGAGTCGTTCTTGCGCGCGCACCCGCCCGCGGGCCAGCTCGCGAACGAGATCGTGATCGGCGCGATCCGCGGGGGAACGGCGGCGAAGGCGGATCTCATCCCCGGCCTGCTTGAGGTGTCCGTCTACGCGATCCTTCTTCCGAGCGAGGATCCGGCGCGGGTCGCGCGCGAGCTCGAGGCCCACCTGCGCGGCCGCGTCACCGACCTTCCGGAACGCCCGAGCGTCGACGTCGAGGTCTACGCGTCGGCGCCGGGAGGGACGACCGACCCCGCGAGCGAGATCGTGGGCCTCGCGAACGACGCGTGGCTCACGTTCGTCGGGTCCGACCCCAGGGCCGTGACCGGATGGACCGGCGCGACCGATGGCGCGGTCTTCCGCGCCGCCGGGATCCCGACCGCCCGCATGGGCACAGCCATCAAGCGCGACGGGACGGATCCGCGGATCGAGATCGTCGCGATGGATGATCTCATCGCGCTCGCCCGCGCTCACGTCGACGTCATCGTTCGCTACTTCGCGACGCGATCGAGCGCGGCGTGAGCGGCGACGGGCAGGCGAATGCCGAACGTATCGTCGGCGCGCTTCTCCGCGCCGGCGTCGAGATCGCGGCGAGCCTTCCCGACAGCTGGCTCTCTCCGCTCATCGAGCGCATCAGCAACGAGCCGAAGATCAAGCACATCCGCGTGACGAGGGAGGACGACGGCGTGGGCGTCTGCGCCGGCGCCTCACTCGGCGGAAAACGCGGGGTGCTCGTGTGCCAGAACGCCGGCCTGCTTCTGTCCGCGAACGCGCTTGCCGGTTACGCGCACCATCACCAGCTGCCGTTCCTCGTCCTCGCTGTGTACCGCGGCTCGTATGAGGACCGCTTCTACTACCAGATGTACAAAGGGCTCGTCACCGAGCCCGTCCTCGAAGCGCTTCGGATCCCGTTCCACGTCGTCGATCGCATCGAGGACGTCACGATCGTCGAGGAGGCCGCACGCGAGGCGTCGCTCGCGCGCCGGCCGGTCGTCGTGCTGCTGCGGCGCGCCGCGCTGCTCGGCGACGCGAAGGCTTCCTGATGCGCCGCTCCGTCGCGGCCCGGCTCGTGCGCGAGCGTCTCGGTCCAAAGGACGTCGTCTTGTGCGGCCTCGGATCGACCGCGCGCGCGTGGCGCGAACAGAACGCGCCGCACCCCACCTACTACGCGTCGGATCCGATGGGCATGGCCCCCGCGCTCGCCCTTGGCCTCGCGCTCGCGCGTCCGGATCGGCGCATCGTGCTCCTCGAAGGCGATGGTGATCTCGCGATGAACCTGGGCGTGCTCATCACGATCGCCGGCGCGGCCCCGACCAATCTCCGCGTCGCGGTCTTCATCAACGAACGCTACGAGACGGGCGGCGGCCAGGCTCTCCCGAACGCCGGGCGGATCTCGTACGTCGCGATCGCGGCCGGCGCCGGCTGGCCGTGGACCGGGGAGGCGCACGACGAGGCGCAAGCCATGCGGCTCTTCTCGGCGCTGCTCGAGCTCCCGCAGCTTGGGCTCCTCGCGGTGCACGTCGACGCCGAGCCGTCGCCGTATCCGCCGGATGCTGGGCCGACCTCGCAGGCCGAGGACCGCGCGCTCTTTCAACGGAGGCTGTCGGGTGAGCGCTGAGAAGAAAGGTTCCCTCACGCTCCTCCGCGGAGGCCATCTCTTCGACCTCGATCGCCCGTTCGAGGTCGGCGACGTGCTCATCGAAGACGGCGCGATCTCGCGTGTCGGCGGGACCGTCGAAGCGGCGGGCGCCCGGGTGATCGACGCGACCGGGATGATCGTGATGCCGGGTCTCGTCAACGCGCATACGCACTCGAACCAGTCGATCGAGAAAGGCCTCGTCGACGCGTTGCCGCTCGACGCGTGGATGGTCGTGGCGAGCTACGGCGGCGCGGGCGCGGCGCTCGGCCCGAGGGACCTCTACATCTCGACGATGGTGGGCGCGCTCGAGATGCTCACCACCGGAACGACGGCCGTGCTCGACTGTCCGCGCAGCCCGCAGCAGTGGTTCGACGAGGGCATGGACCAGATCATGTCCGCCTACGTCGACGTCGGAATGCGCGCGAACGTCGCCGCGCAGTACAGCGATCTCGACTTCTTCGATTCGCTCCCGATGGCGCTCATTGGCGAAGAGCGCCCGCGCTCGCGCACGGGTACGGTCCCCGAGCTGCTGGGACGCGTCGAGCCGTTCCTCGAGCGCTGGCGCGGACGGCACCCGCGACTTCGGCCGATGCTTGGACCCTCGTCGCTGCCGCGGTGCTCGGTCGAGCTGTTCAAGGGATCGCTCGACCTCGCCGCACGCCACGGAGTGGGACTCCACACGCACCTCCTCTCGGCGAAATCGCAGGTCCCGGTCGCCGGGGCGCGCTACGGCGGATCGACCGTCGAGTTCCTCCGCGAGATCGGCGGGCTGCGGTCGTGGACGTCGTTCGCGCACGCGATCTGGCTCGACGAAAAGGAGATCGGCGTCCTCGCGGCGTCGGAAGCGGGCGTGGTCCACAACCCGGTGAGCAACCTGAAGCTGGGCGCGGGCGTCGCGCCGGTGCCCGCGATGCTGCGTGCGGGCGTCCCGGTCGCTCTCGGCACCGACGGCGCGAGCAGCAACGACAGCCAGAACATGTTCGAGACGCTGAAGGCTGCCGCGCTCGTGCAGCGCCCGATCGTGCCCCAGGACCAGTGGCCGACGGCGCTCGACAGCTTGCGGATGTGCTGGGACGGCGGCGCGCGCGCCCTCGGCCAAAAGATCGGCCGGCTCGCGTCCGGCTTCCGTGCGGACGTCGTCCTGCTGAAGACCGGGGATCTGCGGCTCGCCCCGAAGCAGCAGATCGCCAACCAGCTCGTGTACGCCGAGCTCGGACGGTCGGTCGACACGGTCCTCGTCGACGGGGAGGTCGTCGTGCGTGGCGGGCAGGTCACGAAGGTGGATGTCGACGCCATCCGAGCGGAGGCGCAGCGTCTCATCGAGGGGATCTGGAGCAGCCTGCCGGCGCGAGACGCGCGGTTCGCGGAAGTGAGCACGACGCTCGAGCGCCTCGAGCGGGAGGTGCGCTCGCTCGCTCTAGGGTTCAGTCGCTTCTGCGGTTAGACGCATCCTTGAAGTTCAGCGTCGCGCTCCCGACCTCGTACGAGGGACTCGGCTACCCGGTCGGGTTCGTGCCCGACGGATCGACCTTCGTGCGCCTCGCCCGCGCGGCCGAGGCGCTCGGGTATGACGGCGTGTGGGCGAACGATCATCTCGTCACGCCGCGCTTCCTGCGCGACTCGCCGGAGGGCGCGCCTCGTTTCTACGATCCGCTCCTCGTTCTCGCTCAGATCGCCGGAGGCACACACCGGATCCGGCTCGGCACCGCGGTCATCGCCCTGCCCCTTCGCGATCCGCTCGCGCTCGCCAAGCAGGTGACCACGCTCGACGTGCTCTCGGACGGCCGTCTGACGCTCGGCGTCGGGGCCGGCGCGTACCCGGAGGAATTCGCCGCGGTGCATCCGGAACGGAGCGCCGCCGACCGCCGCGCGACCTTCAACGAGAACCTCGCGGCGCTGCGCCAGCTCCTCGACGAAGGAGGCGGCTCGTACCACGGGCGCTGGGTCCGCTTCGACGACGTCGAGGTTTCACCCGCGCCCGCGCAGCGCCCGTTCCCGCTCTATATCGGCGGACACAACCAGCGCGCGATCGAACGCGCGGCGCGATGGGGCCAGGGCTGGATGCCGGGTTGGCGACCCATCGCCGAGCTGCGCGAGTGGGTCGTCCGACTCCGCGAGCGCGTCGCGGAGCTCGGGCGCCGCCCGAATTCGGTCGAGGTCGCGCCGGAGATGAGCGCGACGATCGCGATCCGCCACGAGGAGGCGCTCCGCCGGTACGAGGCGAGCCGCTTCGCCCGTCACCGCCGTTCGCGCGACCCGGCCAAGCGCGATCCCGCCCTGATGACCGTGTCGAATCTTGTCGGCAGCCCGGAGGCAATACTTGAGCGTCTCGCCGCGTTCGCCGACGCCGGCGTCGATCACTGCGCCGCCATAGCGTTCCCGGCCGAAACGGTCGACGAGCTCCTCGATCAATGGGGGCTTTTCTCCGCGGAGATCCTGTCGCGTGTACGCACGTGAGCTCAGTCCGGAACGAGCCGCAGCCGTGTGTAGATCTCGCGCGTCGCTTTGGAGAAGTTGAGCGTGTAGAAATGCAACCCCGGCACGCCCGCGGTGAGCAGGTCACTGCAGAGCTCGACAGCCGCGTCGATCCCGCGTTTGCGTATCTCCTGCGGATCGTCCCCGCCCGCCGTGATTCTCTCGACGATGTCGTCCGGGACCGCGTAACCGGAGAGTTGCGCCATGTGCTGCACCGAGGTCAGCGAGGTGATCGGCATGATGCCGGCGAGGATCGGCTTCGTGATCCGGCGCGCGGCCAGCTCCTCGCGAAGGCGCTCGTATTCCTCGAGCTTGAAGAAGAACTGAGTTATCGCGAAGTCCGCGAGCTCGAGCTTGGACGCCAGGTGATCGCGGTCGCTTGCCAGATCGGGCGAGCGCGGGTGCCCGGCGGGATGAGCGGCGACGCCGATCGATCCAAATCCGGTGCGGCGTCCGAGCTCGACCAGCTCCGACGCGTACTCCAGCTCCTTGTACGACTCCTCCGCCGGAAGCGGATCCCCGCCGAGCGCCAGGAGGTTCTCCACGCCGACGGCTCGGAACCCCCCCAGGATCTCACCGAGCTCGAAGCGAGGGTGCGCCACGCAGGTCAGATGGGCCATCGGCGTCAGGGAGGTGTTCTTGATGAGGTCGACGACGACGCGCGTCGTGCGCTCGCGGGATATCCGGCCACCCCGGTAGGTGACCGATACGAAGGAAGGATTGAGCGGCTGAAGGTCCGCGATCGTTCTGCTGAGCAATCGCTGCTCTTCGTCGTTCTTCGGCGGGAAGAACTCGAACGAGAAAGTTCTCCCGGCCGCCAGAAGATCGGTGATGCGATCCATGCGACCGAGTTTAGTGGCGGTCGCTTCGGCCGGTGACGCGCCAGCAGACGGCCGGGGTCGCCGTAGTGATGATCGGTAGCTTCGTCGCGGCTCTCGACCAGACCGTCGTGGGGACCGCGTTGCCGACCGTGATCGGTGAGCTCGGCGGCATCGATCGTTACGCCCTCGTGTTCTCGGCGTACCTCCTCGTCTCGACCGTCGCGACGCCGCTCTTCGGGCGCCTCGCCGACGTCTACGGACGCAAGCCGCTGTATCTCGGCGGACTTCTCGTTTTCGTGCTCGGCTCGGTGCTCGCGGGGCTGTCCCGCGACATGAACGAGCTCATCGTCTTCCGAGCCTTACAGGGCCTTGGCGCGGGCGCGTTGCTGCCCGTCGGCCTCACGATCATCGGCGATCTCTTTGAGGTGCGCGCTCGCGCGCGCATGCAGGCCCTCTTCAGCACGGTGTGGATCACTTCCGCCGTGGTGGGCCCGACGATCGGCGGGCTGCTCACGCAATCGCTGTCGTGGCGCTGGGCCTTCTACGTGAACCTGCCGATCGGCGCGATCGCGGCCGCGGTGATGATCGTCTTCTTCCACGAGCGCGTGGCCCGGCACAGCTCGGACATCGACTGGCTCGGGGCCGGAGCCTTCGGGCTCGCCACGCTGGGCCTGCTGCTCGGGCTGAACGGCGTGGCCCCCGCCCTGACGTTCGCTGGCGCCGCCGTCGCGGCGATCGCGTTCCTATTCTTCGAACAACGCGCGTCGAGCCCGCTCATCGACCTTTCTCTCGTGCGCCTCCCGGCCGTGAGCAGCGGCATAGCTCTCAACGCGGTCGTCGGCATCATGCTCTTCGCGGTCACGACGTTCGTTCCGCCGTTCATGCAGGGCGTCCAGCGCCGTCTTCCCATCGAGGCTGGGCTCATCGTGTCAACCACGAGCCTCGGCTGGTCGTCGGGGTCGATCTTCATGAGCGTCGCGATGATCCGCCTCGGGCCGCGCCGGTCCGCGCTCATCGGCACCGCCGCGTGGGGGATCGGAGCCGGTCTGCTCACGCTGCTCGAACCGGCCAGTCCCCTCGCGCAGGCCGCCGCCGCCGTGGTCCTCATCGGCTTCGGCATGGGACTCACGCTGAATCCGATCCTGGTCTCGGTGCAGAGCGTCGTGAGCTGGTCGCGCCGTGGGATCGCGACGAGTCTCGTGCAGTTCGCGCGCAGCCTCGGCGCCGCCGTCGGCGTCACGGCGCTCGGCGGAGTTCTCGTCACGGCGATGGGTCCCGAGGCTGCGAGGAGCGCGGGCGCGTTGCTGAACCCGAGCGGTCGAACGGAGATCGGTCCGACCGAAGCGGCTCCGCTGGCCGCGGGCCTCCATGCGGTATACGTCGTGATGCTCCTCGTGGCCATCGTCGGCGCGTACCTCGCCAGCCGTCTTCCCGCGCGACTCATCGAGCCGGAGACGGGAGAGATCCCGATCGGCGATGCCCTCGACGCGAGGCCGAGGTGAGTCGTGCGATAGTCCGTGCGACGTGAGGCTCTGCACATTCGAGCAGCGTGGAGTCCCGGCGGCCGGCGTCGTCGCACGGGACGACACCGTTCTTTCGACCGTCGACCTCGTGGGCGGCGCCACCGACGAGGACGACGTGCTCGACCTTTTGCTTTCCAGCGAGGAATTCTTGACGGATCTCCGCAACGCGGCGCGCAAGGCGCGAGGCGGCATTCCTTTAGCGACCGCGAAGCTGCACGCGCCGATCCCGCGGCCGCCACGTAACGTGTTTTGCGTCGGCTGGAACTACAGCGAGCACTTCGAAGAGGGAAAGCAGGCGCGCGGTCAACCCGGCGCCCAGCTCGCGCCCCAGGAGATCCCGCACTTTCCGGCGCTCTTCACGAAGAACCCGGCGACCGTGGTCGGCCCGGATGCGCCGGTGTTCTTCCCGGCGCCCCATTCGGAGCAGCTCGACTGGGAGGCGGAGCTGGCTGTCGTGATCGGGAAGGGGGGCCGCGACATCACCGAGGCGGCCGCGATGAGCCACGTCTTCGGCTATACGTGCGCGAACGACATCTCGGTGCGCGATGTGCAGCGCCGGCACGGCGGGCAGTGGTTCAAAGGGAAGAACTTCGACACGCATCTGCCGATGGGGCCGTGGATAGTGACCGCCGACGAGCTCGATCCATCGGATCTCGCGATCCGCTCCCGTGTGAACGGTGCGGGCAAGCAGGATTCACGAACCAAGTTCATGGTCTTCAAGATCCCTCGTCTCATCGCCGAAGTCTCGGCGGGCTGCGAGCTCTGGCCCGGCGACATGATCATCACCGGCACCCCCGCGGGAGTCGGGTTCGCGAGGACGCCGCCGGAGTTCCTGAAGGTGGGCGATGTCGTCGAGGTCGAAATCGAGGGCATCGGCGTGCTGCGCAACCCGATCAAAGGGAGGAGCTGAATGCTCGATACGTTCACCTGGTACAAGCAGTCGACATTTCGCTGGAAGGGCGAGAAGCTCGTCGTGTACATCGATTCGTGGGGACTGACCGACGGTCTCCCGCCCGCTGACCTCCTCCTCATCACGCACGCGCACGGGGACCACTGCGCGCCGGACGACATCGCGCGGGTGAAGGCGAACAAGACGGTGATCGTCGCACCGGCCGACGTCGCCAAGGAGCTTTCCGGGAACGTCAAGCCCGTGAAGCCGGGCGACCGCTTGGACGTCGCCGGCGTGAAGATCGAGGCGGTACCGGCCTACAACGTCGATCCGGCGCGCCTGGAGGCCCACCCGCAGCGGAACAATTGGGTGGGCTACGTCCTGCAGCTCGGTGGGAACACCTATTACCACGCCGGCGACACCGACCACCTCCCGGAGCTTGACAGGATCAGGACCGATGTCGCGTTCCTGCCGATAGGCGACGGCGGCTACGTCATGACGGTCGATGAAGCTGCGGGGATGGCGAAGGCGCTGAAGCCGAAGATCGCCGTGCCGATGCACTACGGGTTCTATCCTGGGGTCGGCGTCGGGGCCGATGGCGAACGGTTCAAGAAGGCGGCTTCGCCGATCGAAGTCAAGGTGTTCACGCCGGTCCATCCCTTCGCGAACAAATAGGGGTTTATCCTCGACTCAAATGGCGACCACCATCAGCCAGATACAAGCGGTAAATCCGGCGACCGGAGAAGTCATCGCGTCGTTCGACGCGTTCGGGGCCGACGAGGTCGAGATGGCCCTGGCCGAGGCCCACGATGCGTTCCTCGAGTGGCGCGACCGGCCCGTCACGGAACGGGCAGTCCCGATGCGCGCGCTCGCCTCGCTCCTCCGAGAGCGCGCCGACCGGTACGCGCGCCTGGCGACGCTCGAGATGGGAAAGCCGATAAACGAGGCGAAGGCCGAGATCGAGAAATGCGCGTTCGGCGCCGAGCATTTCGCGCGGAACGCCTCCCGCTACCTCGCCGACGAGGAGATTCGCGCGAACGCGCGGCGGAGCATCGTCGCTTTCCAGCCGCTCGGGGTCGTCCTCGCGGTCATGCCGTGGAACTTTCCGTTCTGGCAGGTCGTTCGTTTCGCGGCGCCAGCTCTCATGGCCGGCAACGCAGCCCTCCTCAAACACGCATCGAACGTGCCGCAGTGCGCGCTCGCGATCGAGGAGGCCTTCCGAGACGCGGGCTTTCCCCAGGGCTTGCTGCGCACCGTCCTCGTTTCCGGCTCGGCGATCGAGCCGATCATCGCGGACGACCGCATCCGCGCGGTCACCCTCACCGGCAGCTCGGATACGGGGTCGCGCATCGCGGAGCTCGCCGGGCGTGCTCTCAAGAAGACCGTGCTCGAGCTTGGCGGATCGGATCCGTTCATCGTCCTCGGCGACGCGGACCTCGAGCTGGCTGCGACGACCGCCGTTCGGGCCCGAAATCAGAACAACGGCCAGTCGTGCATCGCCGCCAAGCGATTCATCGTCGTGGATTCCATCGCCGACGAATTCGAGCGGCGCTTCGCGAGGGGCGTGGAGGATCTGGTCGTCGGCGATCCGATCGATCCGAAGACGCAGGTCGGCCCGCTCGCGCGGCGCGACCTCCTCGACACGCTCGAGCGACAGGTCGATGAATCCGTCCGGGCAGGAGCGCGTGTCCTGACCGGCGGCGAGCGGATCTCTGGCAAGGGCTACTTCTTCAGGCCGACCGTCCTCACCGGTGTCACAGCCGACATGCCGGCCTTCCGCGAGGAGACCTTCGGCCCGGTCGCCGCGGTCATCCGCGTACGCGATGCTGACGAAGCCGTGAGCGTCGCCAACGACTCCGCGTACGGCCTCGGCGCGGCCATTTGGACCCGCGATGCCGCGCTCGGCGAGCGCCTCGCACGCCGGATCGAAGCCGGCAGCGTCTTCGTGAACGGCATGGTCGCATCGGACCCGCGCCTGCCGTTCGGTGGCATCAAGCGCTCGGGTTACGGGCGCGAGCTGTCCGCGTTCGGTGCGCGCGAGTTCACGAACACCCAGACGATCTGGATCGGGCCCGCGGAGGGACAACAGCCGACGTCGCAGCCGGCCGAGTGACTCGGGCACGCGTGGCGACGGAACAGGACGCGGAAGCGATCGCGCGCATTTATAACGAAGGGATCGCCGACCGGCTTGCCACGTTCGAGACCGAGCCCCGGACGGCCGACGACATCACACGTGGCCTGCGCGAGCGCGCTTCGCGTTGGCCCACGGTCGTCGTCGAGCGCGATGGGGGCGTGATCGCGTGGGCGTCCGCGAGCGAGTACCGAGCGCGGGCGTGCTACGCCGGGGTTGCCGAGTTCTCCGTCTATGTCGCCCGCGAGGCGCGCGGGACCGGAGCGGGCCGCGCCGCCATGGACGCGCTCGTCAGCGAATGTGAAGGCCGCGGGATATGGAAGCTCCTCTCGCGCGTCTTCCCCGAGAACGAGCCGAGCCGCAAGCTCCTCGCGAAGGTCGGGTTCCGCGAAGTCGGCACGTACCGAAGACACGGCAAGCTCGACGGCGAGTGGCGCGACACCGTGATCGTCGAGCGCCTCATCGGAGAGGCGGCGCGCTAAACGTTCAGCGTTGTCGGAAGGTGCGGCCCGAAGTGGTCTTCGAGCAGTGTGAGACTCGCGTCGAGGTCGAGTGATCCGTCGATCTGGACGCAGCGGAGGCCGAGCCCGGTACATGACTCTCCGATGGCAACGCCCAAGCGAAGGTCACGCTCGTGCAGGTTCGCTCGGGCCCGAAGCGGATCCGTCGTCTCTTCGGCGCTGCCTGGACCGCGTCCGGCGAGAATGCGCTGGCGGACCTCCGGTGTTCCGACCAGGAAGATTGCTTGACGATGGTCGGTGATGAGGGGCGCGACGAGCCAGGGGAATGCGCCAGGGCCGTCGGCGATGATCGTCCGCGTCGTCGGCAGCGCGAGGATGTCATCGACGACCAGAGGAAAGCCCTCATCCCACGCCGCGATCGATCGCTCGAGCAACTCGGATGGTGTGACGTCCAGCCAGCGCTGGTCGGGCGTTCGCTCGTCCCACCATCCCATGGCACGGCCGCCGCCCGCGCGGTGCTCTCGGACATGGTGCCAATCGAGGTTGTAGATCCTGAGGTCGTACTTTCCCGCAAGCTGCCTCGCCAACGTGGTCTTCCCCGCGCGCGGCGCTCCCCCGATCCACAGAACATGCGCGAGGCGGTCGGCGAGGCCATTCATCCGGCCCGCACGATGAGCGACCGACCGCGAAAAGAACAGTCTTCCGCGCGCCAGCGGATTCCGCGACAATGAGCAGGTCCCCACAATGAACGTCGCGCAGCTCCTCGTGAAGTGCCTCGAGAACGAGGGCGTGCGGCACGTGTTCGGCATTCCCGGCGAGGAGACGCTCGCGCTCAACGCAGCGCTCGCGGATAGCGACAAGATCAAATTCGTCCTCACGCGGCACGAGCAGGGCGCCGCGTTCATGGCCGACGTGTACGGCCGTCTCTCGTCCTATCCCGGTGTGTGCCTCGCCACCCTCGGCCCGGGTGCGACCAACCTCATCACCGGAGTAGCGGACGCGCAGATCGACCGCGCGCCGCTCGTCGCGATCACGGGACAGGTCGGTCTCGAGCGCTCGCACAAGGAATCGCACCAGTACATCGATATCGTGCGGATGTTCGGACCGGTCACGAAGTGGAGCACGCGGATCAGTGTCGCCGAGTCGACACCCGAGATCGTTCGCAAGGCCTTCCGCCTCGCACGTCTGGAAAAACCGGGCGCGACGCACATCGAGCTTCCCGAAGACATCGCCGGCGAGGACATCGACATGAAGCCGCTCGAGGTCCGGCGGACGTCGTATCCAAAAGCGCAAGAAGCGGTCATCAAGCGGGCGCTCGAGCTCATCAAACAAGCGAAGGCTCCGATCATCCTCGCCGGCAACGGCGTCGCGCGCCGGCAGGCGGCGGGCCACGCCAGCGTCGAAGCGCTCCGGCGCTTCGTCCGGCGGAGCGGCATATCAGCGACGCACACGTACATGGCGAAGGGTGTGCTTGACCCGTTCAGCCAGCAGTCGCTACCGGCGGCCGGACTGCAGCGTCCGGGTGCGGAGCTGGCGAACATCTCGCAGCTCGCGGAGGCCGATCTGGTCATCGCCGTCGGTTACGACCTCGTCGAGTGGTCCCCGTCGCTGTGGAATCCCAAGCGCGACAAGGTCGTCGTCCATATCGACAGCACGGCCGCCGAGCTCGATGGCCATTACCAGCCCTCGGTCGAGGTGGTGGGCGAGCTCGACGAGTCGCTCACGGAGCTCGCGGAGCGCGTCGAAGAGCGGAAAGACAAGATCCGGGTCGTGAACAGGCCGCTCGGGACCCCGACCAAAGACACGCCCGCGCCGTTCGCGCCGCAGCAGGTGGTGGCCGCGGTCCGCGAGGCGCTCGCGCCCGAGGACATCGTCGTCAGCGATGTGGGCGCGCACAAAGTGTGGCTGTCGCGGTACTACCCGACCCCGGTGCCGAACACCGTTGTCGTCTCGAACGGTCTCGCCTCGATGGGCATCGCGCTCCCCGGGGCGATCGCCGCGAAGCTCGTGTTCCCCGAGCGCAAGGTCATCGCTTTCGCGGGCGATGGCGGCTTCCTCATGAACGTCCAGGAACTGGAGACGGCGAAGCGGATCGGCACCGCGGTCGTGTGCATGGTCCTCGTCGACGATCGTCTCGGGATCATCGAGGCGAACGAGCGGCGGATCTTCGGACGCGCGTTCGCGACCGAGTTCGGCAATCCCGGTTTCGTCGAGCTGGCGCGGGCGTTTGGTATCGCCGGGTTCGCGGTCCCGACGACGCGCGAGCTCTTCCCCACGCTTCGCCGCGCGCTCGACCTGGGCGAGCCCGCGCTCGTCGCGGTGCCGTGGGACTACCGGGCCAACGAGCGCATCGCGGACAAGATCGCCTAGTCGCGCGGGGGGAGGCCCACCGTCCTCCGCCAGTGCTGCTGACCGAGCTCGAAACCGATCGCGCACCCGAGGTCCACCAGCTCCGGGTCGCTGAAGCAGTTGTGCAGCCGGGTCCAGAGCTCGTCGCCGGCGCGATCCGAGTCGTACGCGATCGCGTCGGCCCATTCGAGAGCGGCACGCGCGGGGTCGTTGAAGCGGGCGAACTCCAGCACCTCGGGGTCTTTCGCCAGATACCGGTAGCAGAGCTCCTTTATGCGTTGATCGGCGACGCCTCGCTCGATCACGTTCTCGCGTATGTAGCGCCAGCTCGCGAGCGCATCCGGCACCAGCGCGCGGATCTCATCGGCGGTCGAGCCCAGGCGCCGCACTAGGGCTCCGGCCGGGCGGACGCCAGGCCCGCCTCCGGGTCGCCCGGCAGCTCGCCGTGTCCGACGCCCCACGTCTTGATGACACGCTGCTGGCCATAGGTCACCGCGACGAACGATCCGAGCTCGACGATCTCCGGGTCGCTGAGCTGCTCACGGAGAATCGCCCAGACGCGATCGTCGGCGCCCGCGGGATCCCACACGAGCATGCTCGTGTAGAGGAGCGCGGCCTTCTGGCGCGCGGTGAAACGGTCGGAGCGCTCGAAGTTCAGAAGGTCCTTGTAATCAGCCTCGGTGAGCCCCTGCTCTCCGCCCCGGAGAGACCGCTGCGACCCTCAGTAATTGCACTCGATGGTTTGCGAGACGTAGACGCGGCAGAGCTCCTTGAGCGAATGCTCGACGACGCCGTTCCGGAAGATCCGGTCCCATGCGCGGGAGAAGGCTCGGGCCACGGCCGGGACGTGCGACCGGATGGCCTGCGTCTCGGGCCTGGGCGTTCCGAGCCGGCGCGCATGCTCCATGTAGCCGCGGAGCTCCGCGTCGTCGAGCTTGTCCACGTCGACGTAGCTGATCCGCGCCACCCGCAGATTGTGCGTCAGCTCCGGCGGAGGATATAGAGGCCTCCGCGGACGCGGTCGGTGACGAAGATAAGCCCATCCACACCGACAAGGACATCATTCAGTTGGATCGCCCGCTGCCCGGCCGGGGGCTCGGGGACGTAATGCGCGATCTCCTTCGGATGAAGGGGGTCGCCGGTGTCGTACACGCGGAGACCGGCATTGAAGTACGTCGCGAAGACGATGCGGTCGCTCACAAACGTCCCAGGCCGGTTCTCGTGGAGGTTGTGCGGACCGAAGCGCAACCCGCGCGAGCAGTAATCGCCGGCCGGGACCGGGAAGCGCGAGATCTCTTTTGGCCGCGTCTCGTCCGAGATATCCACAAGGTGGATGTCCTTGCGCGCGCCTTCGCAGTCGGGCTCGATGGCTTCGTCGGTGACCGCGAGGAGCTTGCGGTCCCCGAGCGGTAGCGCCGTGTGCGTGTGGGGGTGACCTCCCGATCGCTCGGCCCACGAGAGCGAGCTGATGAGATCGAGCGCGCCATCGCCCTCCACCGAAAAGACCACCACGCCCGCGTCGAAGTAGCCGCCATACGCGCGGTCGCCCCGCACGATGACGTGATGTGCGCCGACATCGCTGTCGTCTGCGAGCCGCTCGCCGTCGCCGTCGTGTTGTCCCGGCCACCACCAGCGCGAGGCAAGGCGCGGATGCGTCGGGTCCGCGAGATCGACGACGATGAGGATGCGATTTCGGTAACCCGTCTCACGCGCCGAGGCGTACGCGTACCTGCCGCCTGCGTACCAGATGCGGTGCACGCCCAATCCGTCGACGGGCAGAAAGCCGATCTGTCGCGGGTCGGCGGGCTTCGTCGCGTCGTACACGAGGAGGCCCGTGCTCTCTGGGACGCCGACGCGATAGGGGTACTGCTCATGGTTCGCGAGCAGGAGCCCCTCGGCGAGCTGCACCTTGTGTGAATGGGTTCCCTTCGGCACCGGGATCTGTCGCAGGACCGTCGGGCGTGTGGCGTCGGCTATCTCGACAACGCTCGTGCCGACCCCGAAGTCGCCCATGTGACCGACGTAGAGCACGTCGCCATTCCGCATGACCTGCATCCCGTCGCCGCGGCCGTCGAGGTCGGTGTGGCCGACGAGCGCGACGCCGTGCTGCTCCAGCGGGCGGGGATGGACGGGACTCGACATCGCGCGCGATTGTGGCCGGTTTGACGGACGGAGCATGCCGTCCTAGCCTCGGCGACAGCTTCCGCAAACGATTTCCGTTGGGGGACCAGACGGCAGCACGCCGGACGATCAGTGATGTCGCTCGCCTCGCCGGAGTTCATCCGTCGACGGTTTCCCGGGCTCTACACCGGGCCGATCTCCCGCTGAGCCCTGAAACGCGCCGTCGGGTACTGGCCGCGGTCGAGCGGCTCGAGTACCGGCCGTCCGCGATCGCGCGCGGCCTCCGGCTTCGGCGCACGCGGACCCTCGGGATGCTCGTGCCGGACATCACCAATCCGTTCTTTCCTCCGATCATCCGCGGCGCGGAGGAAGCGGCACGCGAGCGCGGCTACGAGCTCGTTCTCTGCAATACCGACGACGAATCCGAGCGCGAGAAAGCGTCACTTCGGGTCCTGCGCGAGCGGCAGGCGGACGGTCTGCTCATCGCAACGAGCCGCATGGCCGACGCGACGCTCGCCTCCGTACGCCGTGAGCGGTTTCCGTTCGTGCTGGTGAATCGCGGCTCGCGTGTGGCGGGGGATCCGGCGGTCGAGGTCAACAACGCTCGCGCCGCGTCCGAGATCGTCGCTCATCTCGCCGGTCTCGGTCACACTCGGATCGCGCACATCGCCGGTCCGCTCAGCACGACAACGGGGGCGGAACGTGCCGCGGGATACCGCGACGCCATGCGGGCCCACGGCCTGCTCGAGGATGCGACGCTCATGGCGGAAGCGGCTGCCTACTCCGAGGATGCGGGCCACGTCGCGGCGAAGCAGTTGCTTGGGGTGGCGCCGACCGCGATCTTCGCAGCCAACGACCTCCTCGCCCTCGGTGCCCTACGCGCCGCGCGCGACGCGGGCGTCCGCGTTCCGGCTGATCTCTCGCTTGTCGGCATCAACGACATCCCGATGGTGGGCCTGCTCGACCCTCCACTCACGACCGCGCGCGTACCGCAGCGCGAGATGGGCGCGATCGCCGCGGGGATGCTGATCGGCCTCCTCGAGCACGAGTCCGTCCCCGACCGTCATGTGCTCCTCGATACCGAGCTCGTCGTCCGTGGGTCGACCGCCGCGCCGCGGAGCGCCGACCGGAGGGTTGCCTGATGGCCGCGACGGTCCGCATCTCGGTCGAGCACGCGACGAAGCGGTTCGCCTTGGGAGCGGTCACGGTATTCGAGGGGCTCGATCTCGCGGTGCGTGACGGCGAGACGCTCTGCATTCTGGGCCCCTCCGGCTGCGGCAAGACCACGCTCCTTCGTTGCATGCATGGGCTCGCCCGTATCGATGACGGGCGGGTCGTCATCGATGGGGCCGAGGTGCACTCGCCCAGCCGCAAAGTGGCGATGGTCTTTCAGCACTTCGGCCTGATGCCATGGAAGCGAGTGCGGGAGAACGTCGCGTACGGTCTCGAGCTCGCCGGTCTGCCCAAGGCCACGATCCAGGAACGGGTGGCGCGGTACATCGAGATGGTCGGCCTGCGCGGCTTCGAGCATTCGTATCCAAACCAGCTATCGGGCGGCATGCAACAGCGCGCCGGCCTCGCGCGCGCTCTCGCGGTCGAGCCAGACATCCTGCTCATGGACGAGCCCTTCGGCTCGCTCGACGCTCTGACGCGCGAGATCCTCCAGGACGAGCTGCTCCGCATCTACCAGCTCGCGCCCCGGACGATGGTGTTCATCACGCACTCGATCGAAGAGGCGATAGCCATGGGTGACAGGATCCTGGTCCTCTCGGCCAGGCCCGCGCGTGTGCGCGAGCTCTTCCAGGTCGACATCTCGCGACCGCGCACAGTGCAAAGCGTCATTGCTCATCCGCGTTTTATCCCACTTCGCGAACATTGCTGGCGCCTGCTACGGGAGCACGCGGCATGACGTTCCATCGGGTGGGGGTCGAGGTCGACGAGACGCGCGCCGTGGCCATCCGCGCGAGCCGCTGGCGCCGACTCCGGCCTGGTGATTGGGTCGTGCGCCTGGGCGCGATCGCGGTAGTGCTCGGCGTCTGGGAGCTCTTCGGACCCACGCTCAACAAGCTCATCCTTCGTCCGCCTTCGGACATCTTCCGAGCGTTCTTCGAGCTCGTCGCGAATGGTGAGCTCCAGGATGCGATGGGTCAGAGCTTTCGCGAGCTGTTCGGCGGTCTCGCCGTCGCGCTGGCGGTCGGGCTCGTGCTCGGCGTAGCGTCGGGACGCTGGCGTTTCGTCTACAACGCCATCGATCCGCTTGTGTCGGCGCTCTACTCGGTGCCATCCGTCGCGCTCGTCCCGCTCATCGCGGTGGCGTTTAAGTCGGTGGGCGATCCGCCGCGCATCGCCACCGTCGCGCTGTTCGCGGTCTTCCCGATCCTCATCAACACCCAACAAGGCGTCCGCAACGTCGACCGCCAGCTCCTGGAGGTGGCTCGGTCGTTCAACACGAGCGAGCGACGCCTGTGGACCGACGTGATCCTTCCATCAGCGACGCCGTACGTTCTCGCAGGCGTCCGTTTGGCGATCGGCCGTGGACTGATCGGAATGATCGTCGCGGAATTCTTCATCGGCCTCGTCGGCCTGGGCTATTTGATCATCTCCTACGAGAACGTCTTCCGCATCGACCGCATGTTCGTGCCGGTCATCGTCGTCGCGACGATGGGCATCCTGATGATGGGCTTTGTGCAGTGGCTCGAGGGTCGTATCGCGCCGTGGCTGAAGCGAGAGCAATGAGAAGGAGTTCGGATATGCGTGCGCGCGGTTTTGGGGCGATCGGTCTCGTTCTCGCGACCTTGGTGGCCGCGTGTGGAGGCGGCAGCGGAGGAGGCGGCAGCCCGACGCCCACCATCGCGGCGGCGTCCGCGTCGACGGCTCCAAAGGCGGTCTGCGCCGCGAAGAAGATCACGATCGCGGTGCCTGTCACGCCGCCCAACGTCGTTCACCTCACGCCGTACGTCGCGGACGCGTTCGGGTATTTCAAAGACGAGAATCTGACGGTCGAGCTCGTGCGTTTTGACGGCGGCGTCGGATCGCTGCGCGCGTCCGCATCCGGCGCGATCGACCTCGCGGGCACCTCGACCGAGCCGGTGGTGGACGCCATCGCCAACGGCGCGGACGTGAAGATCATCTACACGTACGCACCCTTGGTCGACGTCTCGTTCGCGGTCGGGCCGGGCATCAAGACCATGGCCGACCTGAAGGGAAAGAAGATGGGCGTTCAGGAGCCCGGTGGGTTCGCCGACGTCATGACTCGCATCATCCTGAAGAAAGCCGGCCTCGATCCGGCCAAGGACGTCACGTTCGTCACCACGACGACCGCCGGGCGCGTCCAGGCCCTCGCGACTGGGACGACCGATACGGCGGTCTTGCACATCGATCAGATCAAGACGGTGCAGAAGCAGACGCCGACGATCACGGTCCTCGCGAACATGTGGGAGGTCCTGACCGATTACCAGTACTCCGTGTACATCGTCCCGACGCAGGTCCTGAAGGACGATCCCGCCACGCCCGAATGCATCATCCGCGCGCTCATGCGGGCGAACCGCGCGATGTACGACTCCGCGAACCGGCAGAAGATCATCGACCTCGGCGTGACCCAGACGAAGGAATCGGCCGACGTGGTCGCCGATACCTTCGACACGCTGGTGAAGGCGAAGGCCTGGCCGCAGAACGAGGGCCTGCTCAAAGCCAACATCGAAGGGACGATCGCGAGCGAGAAGGGGTTCGGGAAGATCACGAAGGACCTGAAGTTCGAGGATGTCACCGATCTCACCATCGTAAAGAAGGTCGTCGACCAGCTCGGCCGGGTGAAGGACTTCCCGTATTGAACTCGTGAAGCTCGTCGACCTGACCCAGCCGTGGGGCGATCGGATGCCGACCTGGCCGCAGTTCGAGGCGATCCAGGTGACAGACATCACGACGCATCATCGCGACGGCAAGAGCACCGTATTGGTGCGCACGAACATGCATACCGGCACGCACATCGACGCGCCCATCCACTACTGGCCGACCGGGAAGCACCTGGCGGAGATCCCGATCCAGGACCTCTTCGGCACGGCGCTGGTGATCGACCTGCGGCCGATCACAAGGCCGTGGTCCTACTACTCGCTAAAGGACGTCCTCGGGTGCCTGCCAAAGGGAGAGCAGATCCGCGAGGGGGACATCGTCCTGCTCTACACCGGCTGGGACCGGTACAACTGGACGAAGCAAACGCGCGACGACGTCACGTACTTCGATCGGCACCCCGGACCACAGCCCGAGGTGTGCGACTACTTGGTCGAGAAAGGCGTGAGGATGTTCGGTGGGGATCTGGCGTCGATGGACCACTCACTCCTTGTCCGAGTCCGCTACTTCCGCCCCGACCTGGTGAAGGAGTACGAGGCCCAGAGCGGAAAGTCGATCGACGAGACCCTGCCGATGAAAGACTTCGAGCACGTGCACTACCACATGGCCAGGGCCAACATCCCCATGCTCGAGAATCTTGGCGGCGAGCTGGCCGAGGTCGCCGGGCGACGGGTCGACGTCGGCGCGTTCCCGTGGCGCTGGGTCAACGGCGAGGCCTGCATATGCCGGGTGGTGGCGTTCCAGCCATGAGCGCCGTCGGAACGACCGCGCTTCCGAAGACCGCGACGATGCAGGCGCTCGTGCTCACCGGACCGCACGTCTTCGAGATCCGCGAGGACGTGCCGATCCCGCGCCCGGCAGCGAACGAGGTACTGGCGCGCGTGCGGGCGATCGCGATCTGCGGGACTGACGCCGAGATCGTCGAGGGGACCTTCAAGGGCCGCTGGCCGCGCGCCTATCCATTCATCCCCGGACACGAATGGTCCGGCGAGGTCGTCGAGGCGGGCGACGTGGCGATGGGCTACGGCTTTACCCCTGGAACGCGGGTCGCCGGCACGAGCCACTCGGGCTGCGGCTATTGCCGGATGTGCCGCACCGGCCGCTACAACCTGTGTTTCAACTACGGCCGAGAGGATCTCGGTCACCGTCAGTACGGCCATTACACGCAGGGCGCATACGCGACCTACGTGGTCCACACCATCAAGAGCGTCTTTGGGATTCCCGAATCGATGCCGCTCGACGTGGCCGCGCTCTGCGACACGGCTTCGATCGCCCTCCACTCGGTGAAGCGGCCTGGCATCAGTCCGGGCGACACCTTTGTCGCGGTGGGTTCTGGTGGCATGGGACTCCTCACCGCGATGTGCGCTCGAGCGCTCGGCGCCGCGCGTTGCATCGTCGTGGGCGGTGGGAGACGGCTCGATCGTGCGAAGGAGCTCGGCTTCGAGACAGTCGACTACCACGACGCTGATCCGGTGGCCCGGGTCCGGGGCCTGACCGCGGGCCTCGGAGCGGACGTCGCGGTCGACTCCGCCGGCACCAAGGACTCTGTTCGCCAGGCGATCGGCATGGTCCGAAAGGGCGGCCGGGTCGCGTTCACCGGCATCCCGAAGGAGCCGTCGTCCGTGGATTTCCAGAAGGTTGTCCTCGAGGAGATCGATCTCTACGGCGTGCGCGCGAACCGCAACACGATGGAGGAAGTTATCCCGCTGATGGCCGACGGGCGCATCCCCGCAGGCAGGCTCATCACGCATCACTTCAAGCTGTCCGAGTTCGCGGAAGCGCTGCGGACGTTCAACGAGCGGATCGACGGCGCGTTGAAAGTCATAGTGGAGCCGTGAGGTGACCGTCGAGGCTCGCGTCTCGATCGGCGCACTCATCCGCACGCGTCGCGCGGTCCGCGAATTCAGGCCGGGTATGGTGCCGGATGCCGACGTCAACGAGATCCTCGAGGCCGCGAGGTGGGCGCCGTCGCCGGCAAATCGCCAGCCGGCGCGCTTCATATGGGTGAAGAGCTCGTCGGTAAAGCGTGAGCTGCAGGAGCTCGCAAAGGAGTCGAAAGCGCTCTCGGCGTACTGGGATCCGATCTTCAGTCCCGACGGCTCGAGTGGCAGAGTCAACGATCTCGAGACTCCAGAGGTCATCGCCGTCGTCGCGGACCCCGCGAAGAGCCTCACCAACGTGCACGCCGATAACGGATTCGAATGGGCAGCGGCTATGTCGATCTACGCGATGTGGCTGCGGGCGCACTCGCTCGGATACGGAGGTGTCTTCGTACAACACTGGATCACGGAGAAGGCGAAGAAGATCCTCAACGTCCCGCTGTCATGGACGTTCCTCGGGACGTTCACGTTCGGCCACGCAGCCGAGGCCCCGACCATCGACCGCCTGCCCCTGGACCAGCTCGTTTCGATCGACCGCTACCCGGGCCGGCCGCGCGCATGACGAGCGCGCTCGGCGAGGCCGCCCGCCCGGCCGAGATCCCGGCGACGATGCTGGCCGTGGTCTTCACGGCGCAGGACGCGTTCGCGGTCCAGGAAGTCCCGACTCCTCGCCCGGCGCCGCGCGAGGTCCTCGTTCGCGTCCGGGCGTCGATGGTCTGCGCGTCCGACGCGAAGATACTCGCGGGCCGGTTCCCGGCGACACGTTTTCCGCATGTGCCCGGTCACGAGTTCGCTGGGGAGGTAGCGGCTTCGAGCGACGAGCGGTTCGCCGCGGGTGCTCGCGTCGGGGTCGAGGTGCATGTTGGCTGCGGCATGTGCGATCGCTGCCGCGAAGGCATGTACACCCTCTGTCTCAACTACGGGAAGCGCGAGACCGGTCATGCCCATGTCGGGTTCACGATCGGCGGCGGCCTCGCCGAGTACGCGGCCGTGCCGATCGCCGCGCTGCACGAACTTCCGGAGCACGTCACCTTCGAACAGGGCGCGTGGACGGACAACCTCGGCGTCGCGCTTTGGGCACTCGAACGGGGCAGGATCGCCGCGGGCGAGACCGTCATCGTCATCGGCCCCGGCGCGATCGGCCTGTGCGCGACACAGCTCGCTCGCGCGCTCGGAGCGCGACGCGTGACGCTCGTTGGGCGGGGCAACCGACTCTCGCGCGTCCGTGACATGGCCGATGAGGTCATTGATGCGGCGGACGTGGGGCGACTCCGGGGGGCGGCGGATCTTGTCGTCGAGTTCGCGGGCACCGCGGAGGCCGCACGCGACGCGATCGCTCTCGCGCGCCGCGGCGGCCGCGTCGTATTGGGCGGCGCGACCGGAACCGGCGTGGAGCTCTCCGGGGTCGATCTCTCGACCATCGTCCGCGGCAACCTCGATGTCCTTGGCTCGCTCGCGAACCCCAAGGGCGTGTCCGGTCGGGCGCTCGCGTTGCTCGCCGACGGCAAGATCGACGTCACGAGCCTGGTCACGCATCACTTCCCGCTTCGCTCGTTCGTCGAGGCGTGGCGGACGTTCACCGAGCGCCGCGACGGCGCGATCCGCGTGATGCTCCACCCGAGGGCCGAGTCATGAGCGGGATCGACCGTGCGACCGCGCTGGCCCTCTACCGCGTGATGCGGACGATCCGCGCCTTCGAGGAGCGCGCCACGCAGCTCTTCGGCGAGAACAAGATCTGGGGGACGATCCACAGCTACGCCGGCGAGGAGGCGATCGCCGCCGGCGTCTGCGCTCATCTGCGCGACGAGGACTGGATCACCTCGACGCATCGTGGCCACGGGCATTGCATCGCGAAGGGAGCGGACCTCGGAAAGATGTTCGCCGAGCTTCTCGGCCGCGAGACCGGATATTGCCGGGGACGCGGAGGGTCCATGCACATCGCGGACACGTCGAAAGGCAACCTGGGGGCGAACGGGATCGTGGGCGGCGGCATTCCGATCGCGACCGGCGCGGCGCTCACCGCGAAGCAGCTCGGGACTGACCAGGTCGCGGTCTCGTTCTTCGGCGATGGCGCGGTCAACCAGGGCACCTTCCACGAGTCGCTCAACCTCGCCGCGATCTGGAAGCTGCCGGCCGTCTACGTCTGCGAGAACAACCAGTACGCCGAAAGCCTGCCGGTGAAGCGTGCCTTCGCCGTCGAGGACATCGCCAAGCGGGCCGAGGGCTACGGGATGCCGGGGATGCACGTGGACGGCCGCGACGTCCGCGCGGTCCACGCGGCTGCCGGTGAAGCGGTGGCGCGCGCGCGGGCCGGCAAGGGGCCGACGTTCATCGTCGCCGACTCGTACCGCCACGAGGGGCACTACTACGGAGATCCGCGCAAATACCAGACGAAGGACGAGATCGAGGGCTGGCGCAAACAGTTCGATCCGATCGCCGACGC
>DASWCR010000180.1:0-17182 GCA_036389995.1 Candidatus Limnocylindria bacterium
AGGATGCGGTTCGACAAGACGCTCGATGTCCAACGAGCGATGGCGATCTACGCGCATCCCGACGACGCCGAGTTCGGCATGGCGGGGACCGTCGCGAAATGGGCGAAGGCCGGCGTCGAGTTCACGTACTGCATGGTCACGAACGGCGCGTCCGGATCGCAGGATCCGGAGATGACACGCGAGCGCCTGCGCGACATCCGCGCGGCCGAGCAGAGCGAGGCGGCCAAGGTCCTTGGCGTGAAGAACGTCGTTTTCCTGGAATTCGAGGACGGCTACCTCGAGCCGACGATCGACGTTCGTCGGGCGGTCGCGCGGCAGATCCGCATCTACCGGCCGGATGTGATCTTCACGATGGACCCCACCACGCGGTACGGGGGCGGCTACGTGAACCACCCTGACCACATCGCAGCCGGTGAAGTCGTCCTTCGCTCGATCAACCCGGATGCGTCGACGCGGCAGATGCTGCCCGATCTCTGGTCGAAGGAGCAGCTGGAACCGCACAAGCCGAAGGCGCTCTTCCTCATGGCGTTCGGCGCACCGGACACGATCGTCGACGTGAGCGAGGTGGTCGACATAAAGATCAAGGCTCTTCTCGCGCATCGTTCTCAGATCGACGCTGACAGCGTCGATTTCATCAAGGGTTGGATGAGAGAGGCAGGTAAGAAGAAGCGCTACGCCTACGCCGAGGGTTTCAAGGTGATGCGGTTCGAGGAGGACGGCGCCCCGCGCCGGGACGCTAGGCGCGAAGGGCGGAAAGCACCTCAAGCGCGTGGCCGTCGGGTTTCACGGAGTACCACGCCTTCTCGACCCGCCCGTCGGCGTCGATAAGGAAGGTCGAGCGGATCACACCTTCACCGCGTCCGGGCCGCTCGCCCCACGCGCCGTACGCCTCGTGCGCCTTACGGTCGGCATCGCTCAACAAACGAACGCGGAGCCCGTACTTCTTTCGGAACGCTTGATGCGCTGCGGCGTCATCCCGTGACACCCCGAGGACAGGGATGCCGAGCATCTCGAACTGCGGGAAGTTGTCGGTGAACTGGCATGCCTCGGTGGTGCAGCCCGGGGTGTCGTCTTTCGGGTAGAAGTACACGACGTAGCGCGAGCCCTTGAGATCCCTGTTCGCGACGAGCTTTCCGTTTTCGTCGGGCAGGGAGAACGCTGGGGCCTGGTCGCCGGGCTTGAGCTCCATCACGACAAGGGTACGGCGTAGCGCGGACAGGGCCGCTAGCGCACGTACTGGGCTCGGAAGACCTCGAAGCGTGAGTAGAAGGCGTCGGTTGTCTCTCCGAACGATGCCGCGAAGGCCTGGTGCCACTCCTGGCCGCTCCCGACGCGCGCGCACCAGTCACGGATCGTCGCGAGTCCCTTCGGTGCGAGAAGGCGGTCGACGGCGAGATAGCTCACCGCGAACGGGCTGGCGTTGCTCGGAAAGCTCGACTCGAGTGATTGCAGCGTCACATGGTTCGACGCCGTGGTGAGCTGCCGCTTTGTGAACGTGTCGAGGTTCGCCGCCGGGATCACCCCATCGGCGATGAGCGACCGATAGGCGAACGACTCGGCCATACCTTCTGCGATCCACCGCACGCCGACCATGCACGCGCTGCCGCCGATCGCGTACTGCCACAGATGGATGTACTCGTGCCCCGCGAGTTCGATCCGCTCCGCGTCGGCCGTCCAGGTGTCCGGCGCGGCCGCCGGCGGCGTCGCCCACGCGGGATTCGGGGTGACGATCTCGAAGCTGTCGCCGACCGTAAGGCAGCAGTACTGCTGCGTCCCGTCGCCCAGGTACACGTGAACGGTCGCGGGCCTGCGACGCGTCCCGCCGGCGGAGGCTTCCAGATACGCGCTCGCGTGCTGCACGCCCTGGTGCACGAGCGCGATGTCCTTCGCGTTCACGCCCGCGTCGATGAGGAACGTGACACCCGCCGGATCCGGTGGCGTCGGCTTCGGCATCGTCCCGTCGGGATTGAGAACGAGCACCTGCCAGAAGACCCCGATGTCTTCGAGCCACTGCGCGCCCTCGATAAGAGGGCGCACGTAGAGCCGGTACGTGCCGGGAAGCGACGGCGCCCGCAAGCCGAACTGGAACCACGCGACCTGGCCCGGTCCGACGTATGGCGCGGGCTGCTGCGCGATGCGATTGAAGCGCGGCCATCCGGTCGCGGGAGAACCGAGCTGACCGTCGCCGCCGAGGATGCTCGGCTGATCCTGACCCGGCTCGCTGGCCCACGTGCCGAGGTACGCAACCTCGCCCATCCGTCCCGCGACCCATCCACGCGATCCCGAGTTGTAGTAGGCGAGCGTGGCTTGCGCGGTCCCCCCAGGGCAGAGACGCATGTAGCCGCTCTGCCCGTACCAGGCCGCGTGAAAACCCGGCAGCTTGGTCGGTGTTGCAGTCGGCGGAGCGATACCCGGACCGATGTCTGGCGTGCAGGTCGCGCCCGTGACACGCGTCCCATACGGAAACAGTGAAGCGGTGACGACAATGATCGCGACGAGGATGCGCATCGTTGGAAGAACCTTTTGGCGCGGCCGATCGTTACGGCCCAGTACTACGGTTCGGCTTCTTCCTCATCGGGCCACTCGAATTTGTCGAGAGCGGCTCGGGTGATGCCGCCCGTTTTGAACCACTTGTGGCCGTCTGCTTCACCGCCGGGGCAGTAGGCCCAACCGCCTTCCTCGGCGACGTTGAACGGACTCGATGGATCGACGGGCGGGGCGCGCCGATGAGTCTTGCGGACGCAGATGAATTGGATGAGAGCGCGATCCATCTCTAATCGCCCAGTCGCGCGCGGTGCAGTCCTGGCATAGTCATCTAGGTTTTTACTGAGCGGGTGAGGGGAATCGGACCCCTACTGCAACCTTGGGAAGGTTGTTTGCTACCACTACAACACACCCGCGCTACCGCCAGTCTACTTTCTCAGGCGACCAGCAACTTCGCCCAACCAAATTGTTTGGCCGTCCGACGCTGATGGCAATTCGCACAGCGTACGTCGCATTTCTCGATTTCGGCGAGCAGCTCATCGCGCTTGCCTTTTGCCCGGAGAAAGGCGATGGTCTCGAGTTTGTCCACGCCATCTCTGTGATCGAACTCAAGGACAAGAGGGTCGTACTCACCACAATCGACGCACGTATGCACGCGCAGGTACTCATCGATCTCGCGACTTAGGGATCCGCGGCTGGAGCGCTTACGTCCCCAGTCGCCGGCCGAGTACCTTGCCTTGTTTCGTCGGTAGTGCTCTCTGGCGTATGCGCGCATGCACAACCGGCAGCGAGCCCGACGCAGGCCGCGAGCTTGGTCACGATACGAAAAGTCCTCGAGAGGTCGTGTCTCTCCGCAGCCCATGCAGCGGCGAAATCTTGATTCTGCCGCCTGCGCGGCCGCCATGATCTGCGTTGCAAAGACCGGGCTGCTAGGCCTGCGAGTTGTTCCGTGCCAACCCAGCTGTGAAGCGGTGCGCCTGCGGTGACAATTCGCGCACCGCACGTCGCACTTCTCGATCTCCGCGCACACGACCGACCAAGCCTTGGCAATCACAAGTATCCCGACATCCTGACGTTTGGTCGCGCGATCGCGGTGGTCGAACTGCAGCGTGACGATGTCGTTCTCGCCACAGGTGACACATGGGTGCGAACGCAGATACGCACGAAGAAGGTGCCGGTTCTCCGTTCGGCGGCGGCGAATTCGTTCAACCTCGCGGGCAATGTATTCGGGCCGATTCCGGAGGTAATGAGATCTGCGATATGCCGCATGACACGAGCGGCAGTGGGACTGGCGTGTGCCGAGCGCCTTACTTCGAAAGGCGAACGCCGAGACGGGCTTGAGGAGTCGGCACCAAATGCAGAGGCGAAGAGATTCGTTGGAGTCTGGAACCTCGATTAACACGACAGCCACGGGGGACCTCTGAGGTCGGGGTCGGCCCTTCGCTCCGCCTAACGAGCCTCTAGAACGCTTGTTCTATCACAGATCCACCGTACGATCAAGCGCCGCGCGCGAATAATCGACGTGATGGCGTGGAAGAAATCGCCGCCCGAGCTGATCGCGGCGTTCGAAAAGGCGAAGCCCGCCGATCCGAGCGTCACGTCGCGGCCGATGTTCGGCTATCCCGCGCTCTTCTTGAAGGGGAACATGTTCGCGGGCACGTACCAGGACAAGATCGTCGTGCGGTTCGGCGACGATCGCACGATCGCTGGAACGAAAACCGCGAAGAACTTCGAGCCGATGCCGGGGCGCGCGATGAAGGAATACCTCGTCGTCCCCGAGGCGGTGACCAAGAGTCCGGCGAAGCTCCGCACCTGGATCGAGCACGCGCACGCCTATGCCAAGACGCTACCCGCGAAGAAGGCGCGTTAGCGGACCGGCATTCTCCGCGCGGCAAGCGAGATCGACTCCTGCTCCTCGGGCTCCGGCTTTTCGGTCGCGCCGATGATGATGCCGAGCGCCAGCGCGAGGATCGCGCCCGTGACCGCCGAGAGCAGCAGCACGCCGTTCGTCGGCCGGTCCGGCGCGTTGTCGAGCATCGAGAGGGTCACCGCCATCATGTAGAGGATCCCTCCGCCCGCGACCACCCCGGCGCCGGCCGCCATCACGTACAGCGCGAACCACCGCTTCGGCCGCCGCAGGAGCGTGTCGAAGAAGGTCCGCAGAAGACGCGTGACCGTCCACACCGTCAGCGCCGCGATCGTCCACGCGAGGACGGTCGCGATCCACGTTTCGAGCGTCGCGGTCGCGAGCCGCGAGACGAGACCGGACATTTGTGACCAGAGCACCGATGGATCGAGCTGCGTGCCGAGCTGGCCGAAACGGTCGCTCGGGTTCTGCAGCATGGTGAGGAGTGCCGACTTCACCTCCGCAGCGCGGACGGGGTTGAAGAGCGATTCCTGCCTGAGCGAAAGGCCGGTCTGCGCGTAGGCGCCGAGCGACTGAAGGCCCATCGCGACCGCGACGATCATCGTCAACGCCGCACTCGCGGCCACCGTCAAAACCCCGGTGAGCCCGAAGACCGACGCGCTCGTCAGGATCATCGCGGGGGCGAGTCCGAGCGGGGTGAGCACAGGCGTCGCCATGGCGACCGCGATCTGCTCGCTCGGAGCGCTCCGCGCCCAGAGGAAGACACCGAGGATCGCCAGAAGCAACGCGAGGCCCGGCACGAAGATGAACACGAACGCGGTGACCATGACCCACGCGATCGCGATCGCGACCCCGAGCTGGCCGGCAAACGCGACGATCGCGACAAGCCCCGCAGCGAGAAGTGCACCGACAAGCCCGAAACCGGTGAGCACCGCCATCGCGAAGACCGGAAGGGCCGCGCACAGCGAGAAGAAGGCTCCTCGGAGCGGCTGTCCGTAGCTCGACAGAAGCGCGACGACCGGGCTCTGCTCGGTCTTCGGGACGAAATCCTCGAGCGGGTCGGCCATCACCATCCGCGTCGTCGCGAGTTCCTTGTCTACGTTCTCAATGTGCTGCAGGGCAGTCGCGAACTCGCTGGCCTTCTGATAGCGGAGGTTCGGTTGCTTCGCGAGGGCCTTCAGAACGACCGAATCGATCTCGCGCGGAAGCGACGGCCGGAGGTGGCTGGGCGGGACCGGCTGCCGGACCACGTGATCGCGAAGCAGGACTGCTGCGTTCGTGCTCGTGAACGGCGGCTTGCCAACGAGACCCTCGTACAGGACCAGGCCGAGACCGTAGACGTCCGACTGGACCGTCGCACTCTTTCCCTCGACGCGTTCGGGGGCGACGTACATAGCGGTCGCGTAAAGCTGCGGCGTGTCCGCGTCCTCCTGAGGCGCGCGCGCGATGCCGAAGTCACAGATCTTCGCCGCGTCATTCGCGTCGAAAAGGATGTTCGCGGGCTTCAGGTCGGCATGAATGATGCCCTTCGAGTGCGCGAACGCGAGCCCGTTGGCGACCTCGATCGCGATGCGGACCGCGTCGCCGGTCTTGAGCGGCCCGGCCTGCTCGATCCGCTGCTTCATCGAACCGCCAGGGAGGTACTCCATCACGATGAACGGAGAATCGTCGACCTCGCCGACGTCGTAGACGGCCACGACGTTCGGGTGCGAAAGCTGTGCGAGCGCGCGCGCTTCCTTCACGAACATTCGGCGGAGGTTTCCATCGGCCGCGGCCGCGGGATCGAGGACCTTAAGGGCAACGTCGCGGTTCAGCGCCTGGTCGCGGGCCAGGTAGACCTGAGAAGAGCCGCCCACACCGAGCGGCTCCTCGATCTTGTAGCGACCCTGTAGAACCCGCTCCATTCCCAACTCCGTTGCTCTCGCTGGCGCGCCGACTATAACGCCGACACTTCGCGTTGCGACATGTGTGAGCGGGTTCGACATGATTCCGCCTCCGCCCCTGACTCCCCAGCCGTTACGTCAAACGGGAGGCGCGAAGACGCGTTCCGACCCGCGACCGAACGGATACCGGAAACGTGCGCGTTATGGAGTCTTTGTCGTCGTCCTGTTGCTGGTCGTGGTCTTCGCGGGCGACTTGCGATCGACGAACGTGGCGATCTCAGCGGCCACCTTGGTCTTGAGCGTCGTCGCCTGCTCCGCCGTCAGTTTTTGGTCGGTGACGGCTCTGTCGATGCGCGTGTTCGCCGCCGTCATTAGCGCTTGCACGAGACCGTCGCGGCTCTTGCCTTTGTCGCTCGCGATATCGCCGAGGCTCTCCCCGCTGCGCATCGCGGCCATGACCTCCTGGAGCGTGACCCCACCGAGGTAGTCCCGCGCGGTCTGGAGCATGTCGCCGAGGAACGCCTTCACATTCGGCACCGCCGTCCGTGGCGCGGTCGCAGGCTTCGTCGGCCAGGTGCGATCGACGAACGTGGTGATCTCCGCCGCGAGTCCGTCTCGAAGCTTTTTTGCCCGGTCGTCAGTGATCTTCTTGTCGGCGAGGGCCTTCGTGATGTCGTCGTTGGCGGCCACCGAGAGGGCCGTCACGAGTCCGGCCTTGCTCTTGTTTGGCGTCCCATCGGCGATCTTGGCGAGGCTCGTGCCGGGGAGCTTCGCGACGAGGTCCTTCTGTGCGAGCCCGAGATATTTCGCCGATTCGCCGAGAAAGTCGCGGACGACCTTCGCGGTGCGCACCTGCTTGGCGGTCGAGTCCTTCGCCGCGGCGACGATCGCGTCTTCCTGCTGCTGCGTGATGACGCCCTTCTGCACGAGACCGTCGAGGAGCTGCTTGAGCCTGTCGCCAGTCTTGTCCTCGCCCATCACGGCCGAGGCTGCCGGCGCGATGACCGAGACCACGTCCGCGGAGGCATTGGGACCGAACGCGCCCAAGGCCGCCGCGCCGAACAGACCGACGCTGGCGACGCCCAGCGCGCCCGCCAACATGAGCTTCTGCCGCAATGTCTTCACTTACCTCATGCCCCCTTGTAGCGTTCTCGCTCTCGCTACCACCTGTCTAACGCATCCGTTTCCCAAAGCGTGTCTTCCGGCGGGCAGAGCGGCAGGTCCTTACACGCCGCTAACATCCTCCTACTCCCGTGCGGATTTCGTTCGCGGCCGCCGAGGTCGCTCCCTACGCCAAGGTCGGCGGCCTCGCCGATGTCGCGGGCTCCCTGCCGCAGGCCCTTGCCTCGCTGGGCCACGACGTCAGCGTGTACATGCCGTATCACCGGTCGATCGACGCACAGAAGTTCGGCATTCCGACATCCGGCGCGCGTACCCACTCCATCCCGTACGGCGCCGCGCGCGCCCGGATCGAATACCCCGAGATCACGAGCGACCGCGTCCGAACGGTGTTCGTGCGAAGCGTGCGCATCGGGCGCGAGAAGGTCTACGGGTATGACGACGACGCCAAGCGCTACGCGCTCTTCTGCCGCGCGGTGGTCGAGGATCTCATCGGAGCGCCAACCGACATCGTGCACGCGCACGACTGGCACGCCGCGCTCCTCGTCCCGCTCGCGGCACGCTCCCGCCAGCTGCGGCGAGCGGCGACGGTCTTCACGATCCACAACCTCGCGTATCAGGGCCGGACGAGCGCAGACGTGCTCAAGCTCGTCGGTCTACCGCGAGCGCGCCTTCCGATCGAAGACAAGGGCGAGGCGAATCCGATGGCACGCGCAATCGCGACCGCGGACATCGTTTCCACGGTGAGCGAACGGTACGCGGAGGAGATCCTCACGCCTGAGTTCGGCGAGCGCCTGGAGGGGCTCCTGCGCCAGCGCCGAGCCGACCTCTGGGGGATCACCAACGGCATCGACACGAAGTTCTTCGATCCCGCGCACGACCCTCAGATCCCGGCGCGCTACGACGCGGACGACCAGAGCGGTAAGGCGATCTGCAAGGCGGCGCTTCAGAAGGAAACGGGGCTTGCGGTCGACTCGACCGCTCCTGTCTTCGGGGTCATCGGCCGCCTCGTCGAGCAGAAAGGCGTCGACCTCCTCACAGCCATCGCGCCGTGGCTCCTCGAGAAGGGCGGACAGCTCGTTGTCCTTGGCAGCGGCGACCCGGCCTACGAGCAAAAGTGGCGTGACCTCGCCGCGAAGAACAAGGGACGCCTCGCGCTCACGCTCGGTTTCGACGCGACGTTGGCGCAGCGCATCTACGCAGGCGCCGACCTTTTCCTGATGCCATCGCGATTTGAGCCCTGTGGCCTCGGTCAGCTCATCTCACTCCGGTACGGCACGATCCCGGTGGTCCGAGCGGTCGGCGGTCTCGCGACCACGGTCCGCGACGTGGACGCCGATCCGAAAGGCAACGGCTTTTCCTTCACCAAATACGAGGCGGCCGCTTTCTCGGACGCGATCGGGCGCGCGCTGCACCGGTACAAGGCTGACGGAGACCCGTGGCGGCAGCTGCGAACACGCGCGATGCGCGAGGATCACTCGTGGACGAAATCGGCGAAGAGGTACGTCGAGATGTACGCAGCCGCCGCGAAGGCTCGGCGCGCCGCATGAAGACGGATACGCGACCTTCGATCGCCGAGCTCGAGGAGCGGATCGCCGCGCTTCCTCCCGAGGCGCGCGCCGCCGCCGAGCGCATCTTCGCGGTGTCGTCGACAGTTGGGCGGCTCGATCCGCCTGCCCAGATGCGTGACTGGATCACCAAACAGTTCGGTTCTGTCGACGCCGTGATGACGCAGAAGATCATTCGGGTCACCAATCTGGTGATGCTCGAGGGTGCGCTCTTCAACGACCTTCGCGCCCGCCGTCCCCTGGAAGTGAAAGGCGCCGACGAGGTCCGCGAGAAGATCGAGAAGTCCCGCAACGATCCGTTCTGCCACCCCGAGACCGGAACGCCCGCCGACACGTTCGGTCGCATCCGCGGAGAGCACGGGGTCACCGCTTCGAACATCGCCAAGTACGACGGGTACCACGGCGTCCTGGTCTTCGATGAGCACGACCCGCTGGCGCCGATGGACGCAGAAGTCATCCGCGATCGTCTCCTCACATCGCGCCGCTGGGCGCTCGCCGCGAACGAGGAGGATCCGAGCTCGAAGTACTACTTCCTCATTTGGAACTGTCTTTGGCGTGCCGGCGGATCGATCGTCCACGGCCACATGCAGATGACTGTGACCCGCGGCATGCATTACCCACGAGTCGAGATGCTGCGGCGCCGCTCGCTCGAGTACGACGAGCAGTACGGACGCGACTACTTTGACGATCTCTGGCTCGTCCATGATGCTCTTGGGCTCGGGCACGAGCGTGACAGCGCGCGCGTTTTCGCCGCACTGGCTCCGATCAAAGAGAGCGAGGTCATCATCCTTGGCCGGCCAGGTGAGGACGAAACATCCCTCGCTGCGGGGATCGCCGGTGTCATTTCGGCATATCGGAAACAAGGTGTCTGCTCGTACAACCTCGCACTGATGCTCCCGCCGCTGGGCGCCGACGGGAACGACTGGCGTCGTTTTCCCCCACATGCCCGCCTGGTGGACCGTGGCGACCCAGCGAACAGGACAAGCGACATCGGTGGCATGGAGCTGTACGCGGCGAGCGTCGTGTCGGCCGATCCCTTCCGTTTGGCCGAACTGCTCCGCGTCTAGAAGGAATCAGAGCCCTTCGCGCTATTGACGCTCGCTTTGTCCCTTGCATAGTGTGCGACAAAGTGGCCGAACACTCATTCGTTTCTCGGCGTGACAACACCTTCCGCGAGTACCCGCCCGCGTCCGCACAGCTTGCGATGATCATCCCGTTCTATGGCGAGCTGACGGTGTGGATCCGAAAGGCCGACGCCGCTGGGTGGCACTTTCCGACGAGTGGGCGGAAGGCCGGCGAGACGATCCTCGAGGTCGCAAAGCGCGAGCTCTGGGACTCGGCGCGGATCGTTCCGCCGCGTTTGGACCTGCTCGGCGCGATCCGGTACCAGACTCCGAAGAGCACCACCGCCTACGTCTACATGTGCGAAGTCAGCCACCTCTCGTGGTGGTACGACGCTCCGGAAAAGGACAAGGTCGCCGAGATCGGCATCTTCCGCACGCTCCCCGCGCCACTCGCTTCCGAGTCGGTCGAGGTGGTTCTCGAGGCCGCCCTCCGCGCTCGGCGCACCGGCCTCCGCTAAAAGCAACAATCCGGTAACGGCCGCGCGCTAACCGCTTTAGCGATTCCCAGTGGCACCTTATTTGCCGCCAGACGCAAGCCAATGATCGACAAGGAATCCGAGAGGACGGTGAGCGGCTGGCTGCGGCTCGGTGACCGGCTGACCGGACGGGCGCCCGTCGAGGGGGTTTGCGACGGCTGCGGCGGGACCGGATACCTCAGCGAGGTCGATAAGCAACGTCTCTGCGCCGGGTGCTACCTCGAAGGAAAAGGGGTCGCGTCCTAGCGGAAGAGTCGGGCCACCGCGCGCACGAGCATGTCGCCCTCGAGTCCGTCGCCGTAAAAGTCATCGCCCACCCGCACTTCGAAGTGGAGATGCGGCCCGCCCTGCGGGTAGCCTGAGCTCCCCACCTCGCCGACGAGGGCGCCGGCCTCGATCCTCTGTCCGACCACGAGCGGCTCGACCGCGGAGAGATGCGCGTAGCGGGTGATCAAGCCCTTGCCGTGGTCGATCCACACCTGGCGTCCGCGTATGCGATCGAGCGTCGCCGCGGGCGTGTATCCAAGGGTGATCGCTTCGTCGAGCGCGATGTCCTGCTGCTCGCGGTTCCAGTCGAGGAAGCTCACGTCGACTCGCAGGACGGTCCCGCTCGCGGCGGCGAGCACGGGTGTTCCGGCCGGGGCGGGGAAGTCGATCCCCTCGTGGATGCCTCCCCGATAGTCGCGCGGCGCGCCCGGCAGGAGCTCCGGATCCTGGGGGATGTCGGTCCCCTCGATCGGTAACGCGAACATGCCCCACAGGCGCGCGTAGGTCCGCGCGCTGCGGTCGCCGGTGTCGGGTGACGTGGTGGCGACCGCGGGCATGGGCGTGTAACGCGGCGCGAGAACGGGCGCCGCGGCCAGGGGTGCCGAACCCGACGCGGTCACCGCGACCACGCCGAACAGGACAACACAGAGGATCGCGAGGACGACTCGCACGGCGACCTACGGTACCGCCGGAACCGTGCCAACCCAGCGCAAGGCGGTTTCATCAAACCTATACTTCGGAGAGCGCCACCACCTTTAACGACCGGTCCTGTGAGGCCGGGAAGGAGCGCCAGACGGCCACGCTGCTCGCGGCGGACGACATCCGCCGGGCCATCACGCGGATCGCGCACGAGATCGTCGAGCGCGACCGTGACCTCTCTCTTCTCGCCATCGTCGGTATTCGCGCGCGCGGGGATGCGCTCGCCGCCCGAATCCAGGCCGCCATCCGGGCGAACGAGGGCGTCGACATACCGCTGGGCGCCATCGACATCACGCTTTATCGAGACGACTTGACGCGGATCGGCTACGCGCCGGTCGTGCGCGAGTCGGAGATACCGTTCTCGGTCGACGGCCGTGTGGTTGTCCTCGTCGACGATGTGCTCTTCACCGGCCGCACGATCCGCGCCGCGATGGACGCGCTCGTCGACTACGGACGTCCGCGCGCCATCCGCCTCGCGGTCCTCGTTGACCGCGGGCATCGCGAACTGCCGATCCGCGCGGATTTCGTCGGCAAGAACGTGCCGACCACCGCCGGCGACGACGTCCGTGTGCACCTCGCCGAGGTCGATGGCCGCGATGAGGTCGAGGTAGTCACGAGGGTGCCCGCATGAGGTGGACGCGCCGTCACGTTCTCGACACCGACGACTGGTCGCGTGACGAGATCGAGACCGTCCTCGATCAGACCCGAGTCATGATCGAGATTCTTCAGCGGCCGATCCGTCGCGCGCCACCGCTTCGAGGACGCACGGTCATCCTCTTCTTCGCCGAGGCGTCGACTCGCACGCGCGTGTCCTTCGAGCTCGCCGCGAAGGCCCTATCCGCCGATGTGACAAACATCACCGTGAGCGGCTCGTCCGTCGAGAAGGGCGAGTCGTTGTACGACACCGTGCGTACGCTGCAGGCGCTTGGCGGCGATGTCGTGGTGATGCGGCACGCCTCATCCGGCGCCCCGTACTTCGTCGCCGAGCGGACCGACGCCGCCGTGATCAACGCTGGCGATGGATGGCATGCGCACCCCACGCAGGGTCTTCTCGATGCCTACACCCTCCGCGATGCGCTGGGCGATCTCGATGGCAAGCGCATCGTCGTCGTGGGCGATGTACTGCACAGCCGCGTCGCGCGTTCGGACATCAACACCCTTGTACCGCTCGGCGCTCGGGTCACGCTCTCCGGCCCGCCGACACTAATTCCGACGGCGTGGCGATGCGGCCAGCTTCCGCCGGGCGTGACGTACGAGTCAGACCTCGACAAGGCGCTCGAGAGCACCGACGCCGTGATTGCGCTGCGGCTTCAGCGCGAGCGTCAAGAGTTGGGACTTCTGCCGTCCCTTCGTGAATACTCGCGGGTCTGGGGCCTGACCGCCGATCGGGTCGCGCGGATGCGGCCTGGAGCGCCGGTCATGCACCCCGGTCCGATGAACGAAGGGGTCGAGATCGACGCGGCGGTCGCGCACGGGAGCCGCTCGCTGATCGAGAAGCAAGTGACGAACGGCGTCGCCGTCCGGATGGCGCTCTTGTACTTGCTTGCCGGAGCAGGCACCGCAACGCAGGTTGACGAGCGCGCATGAAACTCGAGGGTCGATACATCGAGGTACCTGGGTTCATGGACCTCCATGCGCACCTTCGCGAGCCGGGGTCTGAGGAATCGGAAACGCTTGCGACCGGCACGCACGCCGCGCTCCATGGCGGGTTCACGACTGTCTGCGCGATGCCGAACACGGATCCCGCCATCGATACGCCAGCGCTCGTGAAAGAGATCTACTCCCGAGCGCCCGGCTGGGCGGAAGGCGCACGCGTTTGGCCGATCGCCTCGATCACGCGAGGTCGCAAAGGCAAGGAGCTCGCCGATCTCGTCGAGCTCGCCGACGCCGGCGCGGTCGCTTTTTCCGACGACGGCAATCCCGTGGAGGACGCTCGTCTCTTCCGTAGCGCGCTCGAGTACTCACGGTCGGCCGGACGGGTGGTCATCGAGCACGCTCAAGACTTGTCGCTCTCGGCGAAGGGCGTGATGCACGAGGGCTCGGTTTCCGCGCGCCTCGGACTTCCGGGCATGCCCGCCGCCGCGGAGGAGAGCGCCGTTGCGCGTGACATCGCGCTCGCGCGGATGATCGGAGCGCGCCTCCACCTGACGCATCTCTCAACCGCCGGCTCGATCGATCTCGTGCGACGCGCCAAAGCCGATGGCGTCCCCGTAACCTGCGACGTCACCCCGCATCACCTCGCGATGACCGATGAGTGGGTCGCGGGTTCTCGCGCGTTCGCATGGGAAGTCGAGGATGAAGCGCTGCGCGCCGTCCCATACGACTCATCGACCAAGGTCAATCCGCCGCTCCGCGCACGAGCCGATGTTCGCGCGCTCTGGGCGGGACTCGCGGACGGGACGGTCGACGCGATCGCTACCGACCACGCCCCGCACGCCTCGACAAAGAAAGACGTTGAGTTCGATCAAGCGGCGTTCGGCATCTCCGGCCTCGAAACGGCTGTCCCGCTCGTCCTCGGTGGTGTACGCGCCGGCTGGGCTTCACTCGCGACGGTCATCGCCGCGTTGACCACCGGACCAGCGCGGGTCCTCGGGGTCGAGTTGCCGGAGGGAGACCAGCTCACGATCGACACAGAAGCGGAGTGGGTCGTCACGCCCGAATCGTTCTTTTCGCTCGGGAAGAACACCCCGCTAATGGCGCGGTCTCTGATCGGAAGGGTGGACGTCGCTGGTATCGGTGTGACGAAACGGCGAGGAGGGCAACGTGTCGCCGAAACGATCAGCCGTCGCTGAGCTCGAAGGCCAATTGCATCTTTATTCATCTGAAACGTATAGTTATGCACCGATGACCAGGGCGGCGGTCCTCGGGCTGGAAGACGGCTCGACGTGGTGGGGCGAGGCGTTCGGCGACGGATCGCCGGCGTCGGGCGAGGTCGTGTTCAACACGGCGATGACCGGCTACCAGGAGATCGCGTCCGACGCTTCGTACAACGGACAGATCGTCATCCTCACGTACCCGCTCATCGGCAACTACGGAACCTTCGAGCGCGCCGCCGAGAGCCGGCGTCCGTGGGTGGAGGGGCTCATCGTCCGCGAGCTCGTCGGCACCTGCCGCGAGGGAACGGTCGATCTCGACGCTTTTTTGAAGGCGTATGGCGTTCCTGGGCTCGTCGGGATCGACACGCGCGCGCTCGTCCGTCGCCTTCGCGCGAAGGGCACGCTGCGCGGCGCGATCCTCCAGGTGCCAACGCACCGCTCGCAGAGCGAGGAGATCGCGCGTGAGGCCGTCGCGACGGCGCGCTCGATCCCGGCGCTCGCAGCGAAGCCGCTGGTGGTCGAGTCGACCGGGCTCGGGCGGCAGGTCGGGAGCGGCCCCAAGGTCGCGCTCCTCGACACGGGCGTGAAGGAGAACCAGATCCGCTGCCTTGTCCAAAAGGGCGCGACGGTCAGGGTGTTCCCGGCGACGGCGATGGCGCGCGAGATCCTCTCCTGGTCCCCCGACGGGGTCGTCATCTCGAACGGGCCGGGCGACCCCGCGGCGATCCCGCTGATCGCGGCCGTGACCCGCACGCTCCTCGAAGCGGCGTCGTCGCGAGGGATGAACCGCGCGCTTCCGATCCTTGGGATCTGCCTCGGCCATCAGCTCGTCGGCCGCGCGATCGGCGCGACGACGTCACGCCTGCCGTTCGGCCATCACGGCGCGAACCATCCGGTGCAGGACCTCCACACTGGCCGCGTCGCGATCACGAGCCAGAACCACGAGTTCCAGGTCGACGAAGCGTCGATCCCGTCGGACTCGGGATTCGTCGTGTCCTCGCGGAACCTGAACGACGGCTCGGTCGAAGGCCTCGCGCACGAGCGTCTCCCGATCCGCACCTATCAGTACCACCCCGAGGGCGCGCCCGGACCGAAGGACAACGAGCGGGTCTTCGACGGCTTCCTCGACGACGTGCGGGAAGCGGTGTCGCGCAAATGACGCGGTGCGAGTACCGGCTCGTCGACGTCTTCACCGACAAGGCGTTCGGCGGCAATCCACTCGCGGTGTTCCGCGACCCCGGGAAGCTCGACGCGACGACGATGCAAGCGATCGCGAAGGAGCTTCACCTGTCGGAGACGACCTTTGTGCTGCCACCGACGTCAGCCGCGGCCGACCATCGTGTGCGGATGTTCACCCCGGACGCCGAGCTTCCGTTCGCCGGGCATCCGACCATCGGCACCGCGTTCGTACTGGCCGACGGAAAAGACGGTGCTCTGCGGCTCGAGGAGGGCGTCGGCGTCATAAGCGTGACCCTCCGCGAGGGCTTCATTCAGATGGAGCAGCCCCTCCCAGCCTTCACCGGGACAACTATCACGCGAAAGGCGGCGGCCGAGGCGCTCGGCCTAGCGATCGAAGAGGTGCGCAGCGACATCCCGATCCAGATGGGATCGTCTGGTGTCCCATTCCTGTTCGTGCCGCTCGCCAACCTCAAGGCGGTCCGCCGCGCGCGCCGCCCTGGCGGACTCGACGCGAGCGTCTACGCCTTCGCGATGAGCGGCGAGCGATCCGGCTCACACGTGCACGGTCGTATGTTCGATCAGGGCCTTGGCATCGGCGAGGATCCCGCCACGGGAGCGGCTCAGGGGCCGCTCGGCGCCTACATCGTCGCCCACGAGCTGGTTCGAGTGGAGCCCACGACGCGCATCCGCGTCGAGCAGGGCTTCGAGATCGGACGCCCGAGCATCCTCGACATCGAGGTCGATCGGACCGCCGCGGGGATCACCGCGGTCCGCGTCGGCGGGCGCTGCGTTTCGATGGGTGGCGGGTGGCTCGACCTGTGAAAGTCCTGATCATCGGGAGCGGGCCGATCCTGATCGGCCAGGCGGCCGAGTTCGACTACGCGGGGACGCAGGCGTGCCGCGCGCTACGCGAGGAAGGCATCGAGACCGTTCTCGTGAACTCGAATCCCGCGACGATCATGACCGACCCCGGTGTCGCCGACATCACGTATATCGAACCGCTCACCGTCGGCGTACTCGAGCGGATCATCGAGAAGGAGCGGCCGAGCGGACTCCTCGCGACGCTCGGCGGGCAGACCGGCCTGAACCTCGCGGTGCAGCTCGCGGAGTCCGGGGCGCTCGAACGCTTTGGAGTTCGCCTTTTGGGCACGCCGCTTTCGGCGATCCAGCAGGCCGAGGACCGCGAGGCGTTCAAGCAGCTTCTCCTCTCGATCGGCGAGCCCGTTCCCGAATCGATCACGGCGCATTCGGTCGAGGACGCGCTCGCGTTCACGGCGCGCGTGGGCTACCCGCTCGTCATCCGGCCGGCCTTCACGCTCGGCGGCACGGGCGGCGGGGTGGCCAACGACGCCGCAGAGCTCATCGCACGTGTGACGAGCGGTGTGGCAGCGTCGCCGATCGGCCAGGTGCTTGTCGAGCGCTCCCTCCTCGGTTGGAAAGAGATCGAGTACGAGGTGATGCGCGACGGCGGTGACACCTGCATCACCGTCTGCAACATGGAGAACGTCGACCCGATGGGCGTGCATACCGGCGACTCGATCGTCGTCGCGCCGTCGCAGACGCTTACCGACAAGGAGTACCAGATGCTCCGCTCTGCCGCGCTGCGGATCATCCGTGCGCTCGGGATCGAGGGCGGCTGCAACGTCCAGTTCGCCCTGGACCCCGATCGCAGCCCCGCCAGTGATCCCGAGGCGCAGGTG
>DASWCR010000181.1:0-19329 GCA_036389995.1 Candidatus Limnocylindria bacterium
GCGGCATCGAGCGCGAAGGACGTCACGATCATGTCGGCGCCCGCGCGAGCGATCCCCGTGAGCGACTCGAGCGCCCCGCGACGCAGGTCGATCCAGCCGCGCGCCGCAGCGGCATGGAGCGCGGCGTACTCGCCGCTCACCTGGTAAGCGACGAGAGGCGTGTCGAAGCGGCCGCGGGCAGCCGCGATCACGTCGAGATATGGTCCCGCCGGTTTCACCATGATCATGTCCGCGCCCTCGTCGATGTCGGCGGCGATCTCGGCCAGCGCCTCGCGTCCGTTGCGCGGGTCCATCTGATACGCCGCGCGGTCTCCGAAGCGCGGCGCGCAATCGGCTGCGTCGCGGAACGGACCGTAGAAAGATGACGCGAACTTCGCCGAGTACGCGAGGATCGCGGTCTCGGCGAGATCGGCGCCGTCGAGCTCCTGCCGGATCGCGGCGACGCGTCCGTCCATCATGTCGGACGGCGCAACCATGTCGGCCCCGGCCTCCGCGTACGTTCGCGCGGCGGCGGCGAGGAGCGGCAGAGTGGCGTCGTTGTCGATCGCACCCTCGCGCGTGACCACGCCGCAATGACCGTGTGTGGTGTACTCGCAGAGGCAGACGTCGGCGATCCGGACGAGGTTCGGCGCCGAATCGCGAAGCGCGCGGAGAGCCATGGGGACAGGTCCGAGTGGATCCGCGGCACTCTCGCCGCGGTCGTCTTTCTCCGGAGGCAGCCCGAAGAGAAGAAGGCCGCCGATGCCCGCGGCGATCGCTTTTTCGGCGATCCGCGGGACGTCGCGAACCGGGAGACGCGCGTGCCCGGGAAGCGAGGCGATCTCGGATGATGCGCTGACGTTCGCGTCCACGAAGACCGGAAGGACCAGCATCGACGGATCGAGCCTCGTCTCGGAGACAAGATCTCGCACCCGCTCCTGGCGGCGGAGCCGTGACCGCCTGAATCGCGCCGGCGAGCTAACGAGCGTCGACATACAGCTTCTCCTCACTTGCGCGCGACGCCGCGACGACCGCCGACACGAGGCCGAGGACGTCAGGGGTCCGCGCGGTCGTCGCCGCGATATCCGTGAGCTCCGCGATCCTGCGCGCCGTCGTCGGTCCGATCGCGACCGGGCGCGCGTGTTCGAGGGAGCGACCGCCGATCTCGCGCACGAATCCCTCGACAGCCGACGGCGACGCGAACACGACGACCGGCCGCGCGCCACTGGCGATCGCGCCGCGCACGGGATCGATCTCGCCGTTCATCCCAACGACTGTTCGATACGCGATCTGCTCACGTACCCGAGCGCCGCGGCCTCGGAGGATCGCCGGCAGATCGCCGGTCGCGCGGTCCGAGCGGGCAAGCAGGATCGCGCCGCGCGGAAGCTGAACCTCCCGCCCTAGCGCGACCCCCGACGGCACACGAGAAACGAACCGAGGCGAGATGCCACGCGCGCGGAGCTGCTCCGCCGTCGCCCATCCGACGGCCGCGACGGGCGCCCGAAGCTCGGCGTGATACGAGCCGATCGCCGTGGCGCCGGCGCGACTCGTAACGATGATCAGGTCCTCCGCGCCGACCTCCATGAGCGCGCTCTTGAGTGTGGTGTCATCAGCGACCGGCTCGGTGCGGATGCACGGCGCGACGAGTACGCGAGCGCGCAACGTACGCAGATCCTCGGCGAGCTCGCGATCGTCTTCGTCGTCGCGCGTGAGCACGACGGTGAGCCCGTCGAGGAACGAAGCCGAGAGAAAGCGCGCCGCAGCCGCCGCGACGGAATCGGGATCGGGACCGGTGCCCTCGAATCGGACGATCTCCTCACCCACGGCGAACGCCGCGGCGAGCCGGACCCCACTGCCCTCCGCGCGAGCGAGCGTCCCCAGTCGCAGCGCGCAGGACGCACCGAGAGCGGCCAGCACAGCGCGCTCCGCTCGGACCGCGACGTGCGTGTCGGGATCGTCGAGATGCGCGAGCCGCGCCTGAAGCGCTCGATCGTTGGCCCGGCACTGCACCGCGAGCGCGCCCTGGCCGGGCGCAGGCGGCATTACGTGCGCATCAAGGATTTCGCCCTCGTCGACTGCGACACCAAGTCTGCGCAGACCCGCAAGCGCCAGGACCGCGGCGTCGTACTCGCCCTCGCGCACTTTGCGAAGTCGGGTATCGACGTTCCCGCGGATCTCCCGGGTCATCGCGTCGCGCCGCAGAGCGCGCAGGAACGCGGCTCGTCGCGGGCTCGACGTGCCGACGACGGCGCCCTCGGGGAGCGAGGCGAGGCCGCCACGCGAGGTCGTCACGAGCACGTCCCGCGGGTCCTCCCGCTCAGGGACCGCGGCGATGGCGAGGCCCTCGCGCTCGCCGGTGGGCAGATCTTTCAGCGAATGGACGGCGACGTCGATTTCGCGCCGGAGTAGCGCCTCCTCGATCGTCGCGACGAAGGCGCCGTCGCCGAGCGTGCGGATCGGTTTCTCGCTCCGATCGCCGTCTGTACGGAGGACGCGGATCTCGACGTCGTCGCCGAGGCGCGATGCCACGAGCTTCGTCTGCGCGAGCGCGAGCGCGCTGCCGCGCGTGCCGATGACGACGGTCACGGCTCGATCCCGAAGAGGTCGCGCGCGGCGCCGGCCCACGACGGCTTCGTCCGGAGCGCCACAGTCGGCTCGTGCAGCAGCCCGCGCGCAAGCGCCTGCGCCAGACCAGCCACGACTTCGCGATCGCGCTGGTTCAGGTGTCCGAGCTTCGCAAGCGCTCGGTCGAGCTGTCGCCGGCGCAGAACGTCGGCTCGCGCGTGCAGCGCGGCGATGACCGGGCCAGCTTCGCGGGCCGCGCATTCGTCGATGAAGCGCGCGGCGGCGACTCGGCACGCCTCTTCGCATTCGACGATGACCTCGGGCGATACTGTCGCTTCGAACCCGAGATCGTCGACGCTCCGATACAGGAGCCCGCCGATCTGGCGTGCATCTGCGGCGAGGCTTCGCGGCATCGCGATATCGACGACGACCAGCGATCGTCGTGCGACGCGCGGGCCGAGGAGCTCAGCGGTGAGGATCGTTCCTCTGGTGTCGGCGGCCGAAATGACGCCATCGGCCGCATCGATCGCCGAGGCTATGTCCGCGAGCGCGACCGCCTCACCACCCGCGACCGCGGCCGCCTCCTGTGCGCTCTGGCCGGAACGGCTGACGACAAGGATCCGGCCGACACGGCGCCGGAGTGCCCGAACCGCAAGCTTGCCGACCTCGCCTGCGCCCACGACCAAGATCGTCGCGCGGTTCGGCTCGTCGAGCTCTCGGACGAGCTCGTCGACCGCGAGCGAACCGATCGATCGCGTGACGGAGCCCAAAGCGGTCTGCGCTCGAAGGAGCCGGCCGTGATGCAGTGCGCGCTCCACCGCGGCGTACAGAAGCGAGGGCAGTGGCGTTTCGCGACCGGCGTACGCGCGACGGAGCTGCCCGAGTATCTGCCGTTCGCCGGCGATCGCGGAATCGAGGCCGGCCGCGACTCGGAAGAGGTGCGTCACCGCGGCGGCCTCCGTGCGAACGACGACCGCATCCGATGCATCGCCGGAATCGCTCAGCCACGCGCGAGCGTCCAGATCTCTCGCGAGGCACGCGAAGATCTCGACGCGATGACATGTGACGAGCGCGAGGGCGCCCTGTTCGACCGCCAGCGGCACCGACGCCGCGAACCGTTCGCGCGCTACGATCGGCGCATCCCGCTGGTGGAGCGACCAGGAGACGAGTGCTTCGGTGATGACGTCGACCATATGCATCGAGACGCGACTCGCAAACGCGACGGGGAGGTTTGCCTAACGTCGCGGGGTATTACGGAAGATGCGCGCGTGCGTCAGCGGGAATCTCCAAACGCCAGACGCACAGTCAATCGTCCGATACCGCGTAACCGCACCGGTCAAGCTCGCGTCTCAGTTCGGGGAAGCGAAATGTCCAGAAGACGACAAAGGGTGGCCGCCGGGGAATCGAATGCTCGATCCGCAGGCCCGTTGAGAAATAGCCACGGTACTTTCTGAGGCTCCGTATCGAGCCCCGCGGAAGGCTCCACGTCAACCCAAGTACGGACAGGCGCAGTCCTGTTTCTGTGACGGTCAGCTTGGCCAGGGGCCAGGTTGCGTTGACCGATAACGCGATCGACTTTCCGATGCGTGCACCGCCGGTCTGTGAAAAAGCCACGACTACCACCGGTGGTACGCCGGATGTCCCGGCTTCACGGCGACGAACGTCCCGCGAGCCGTGGCGCAGACGTTGCCGCCTGCGCGAAGCTCAGCCTCGACGATCGCGCGACCGTCGGCGATCTCCACCGGACGCGCGACGAGCTCGATCGCGTCACTCGTCGGGGTGGGCCGGAGCAGCTTCACGGCGTACTCCGCCGTCACCGTGCACGGCGGCGTGTCGGCGTTCCCGCGGCGCATGAGGTGGTACGCGGCGGTCCAGTTGGAATGGCAATCGAGCAGCGTGCCCGCGATGCCGCCGGAAAGCGCTCCCTCGAACGCTTCATGGAACTTCTCGGCGTGCCAGGTCGCCACAACCTCGTTGCCGCTGACCCGACTCTTGATCCGCAAGCCCCTGTCGTTCTTGGGACCGCATCCAAAGCACGTGCCATTCGGCGCGTACCGGTCCTGCAGGGCCTCCGTCATCACGGCACGAGGCTAATCGGCACAATCGGCGCGTGCGCGGAACGTGGTGGCGCGAAGGCGTCTTCTACCAGATCTATCCCCGCTCGTTCCAGGACTCGAACGGGGACGGCGTCGGGGATCTTCCCGGCATCACCGCGCGCCTCGATCACCTGAACGACGGCACGCCGAGATCGCTCGGCATCGACGCGATCTGGCTCTCTCCTTTCTATCGCTCGCCCATGGCCGACTTCGGTTACGACGTATCGGATTACCGCGACGTCGATCCCACCTTCGGGACTCTCGGCGACTTTGATCGCCTCTTGTCGGAAGCCCACCGCCGGAACATCAGGGTCATCGTTGACATCGTGCCAGGTCACACCTCGGACCAGCATCCGTGGTTCAAAGCCGCCCGATCGTCGCGGACCGATCCGAAGCGTGACTACTACATGTGGGCCGATGCTCGCAGCGGGGGTCCTCCGAACAACTGGCGCGCGGTATTCCGTCGCGTCGGCCCGGCGTGGACGCGGGACGAGCAGTCGGGCCAGTACTACCTGCATCACTTCCTCCCTCAGCAGCCCGACCTCAATTGGCGCAATGACGCGGTGCGCAAGGAGATCGACGACGTCATGCGCTTCTGGCTCGATCGTGGCGTCGATGGGTTCCGTGTCGACGTGGCCTCCGGCCTGATCAGGGACGTGCGCCTGCGCGACAACCCGCGCTTCCAGCTTCGAGGCTGGCCGCGGCGGCGCAACTGGGACCTCGACGAGGTTCACGAGATCCACCGCCGCTGGCGTAAGGTCCTCGACTCGTACGACGGTGACCGGATGGCTGTCGGCGAGATCGGCGTGCGGAATCTGCGTCGCCACGTGCGCTACTACGGCGAGGACGACGAGCTGCAGCTCTCGTTCAACTTCCATTTCCTCGAGCAGCCGTGGGTCGCGGAGCGCTTCCGCGCGGTGGTCGAGGAATGGGAAAGGCTCCTCCCGGCGCACGCGTGGCCCGACTACACGCTCTCGAACCACGATCGTTCACGTGCAACGTCGCGCTATGGTCCGGAGCGAGCCGGCGTCGCCGCGGTCATGCTCCTCACTCTTCGAGGGACGCCCTTCATCTACTACGGCGAGGAGATCGGGATGACCAACGTGCCGATCCCGACTGCGCGAGTCGTCGACATCGACGGCCGCGATCCCGAGCGCACCCCGATGCAGTGGGACGCATCGCCGAACGCGGGCTTCACGACCGGCGATCCCTGGCTGCCCCTCGCAGCGGACCACGCGAAACGGAATGTGGCGGCGCAGCGCGACGATCCAGCGTCGCTCTTCTCCCTCTATCGCCGCCTCAATCGGCTACGCAAGTCGTCGCCGGCGCTGCGTCGCGGCTCGTACCGCACCATTTCCGCGCCGGCCGGCGTGTTCGCCTTCGCGCGCGAGGCGGACGGCGAGCGCGCGCTCGTCGCGCTCAATTTCACGAAGTCGTCCCAGCTCGTGGCGCTCGGAAGCGGCGACGCGAAGGTCGCGCTGTCGACCGATCACACACGCGAGGGCGAACCGCTCGCGCTCGCGCGCGTCGAGCTCAGACCCGATGAAGGGATCGTCGTCGCGCCCGCGTCACGGTGATCGCCGCGGCGATCACGAGGAGGGCGATCGCGATCAAGAGCATCGACCAGAGGGGCAGCGCGAATCCTCGCGACGCCGCGCCGACGACGAAAATCCCGGCCGCGCGCGGTGCGAGAGTCATGTGGAGAGTGCCGCCGTCGATCGTTCCACCTATTCCAGAGCCCATCGTGCGGTGGACATCACCACCGTCGAGTCCGAGCTTCGCAAGCGGCACATCAACCGAACGCTGCTCGTCGCCGTTGATAGCGATCACTGCGACATCTGGCCCCCCGCGCCTGTCGTATACGACCAGCCCGCGCTCGGTCTGAAGCTCGTCGAACGAACCGCGGCGCAGCGATGGAATTGCCTGCCGCATCGTCGCGAGATCGCGCACGAGCTGACGAACCGTCTCGTCGCCACCCGTCCAGGGCATAGGACGACGATCGTCGGGGTCGGGGCCGCCCGGAAGGGCGACCTCGGTGCCGTAATAGAGGACCGGTGTGCCGGGCATCGTGAAGAGGTACACGAGCGCTTGAGCGAGGCGCGTCTTCGTCGCGGCGTCCGGCACCTCGCCGCCGACGAAGCGTGGGACGTCGTGGTTGTCGATGAAGATCGCGCGCCGATCCTCGTTGCCGGCGCCGAGGTCGGCAGCGAGCGATGGCGATGTCGTGAGCTGCCCGAGGTTGCCGCGCGGATCCAATCCGATGCGGACGCTGTCGTAGGTCTGGAAGTCCGTGACCGCGTCGAGGCCCGTCTCCAGGAAGCCCGACTGGTAGCGATATCCGGAGCTATAGACCTCGCCGAGCATCCAGAAGTTCGGGTGTTTCGCCCGGACCCCGCTCGTGAACGCGCGCAGGAAGTCCTTCGAGAGGTGGCGCGCCGCATCGACGCGGAAGCCGTCGACGCCGGTCTGGTCCACGAGCCAGTTCGCCCAGTCGATGAGGTACGCGCGGACGACGGGGTTCTCCGTATTCAGGTCGGGCAGGCCGGCGAGCCAGCAATTCTCGACGCTCGACTGGTCAGCGAAGTTGATGGGGCAGTCCGGGTGAAACCAGCCCGCGTGCGCGCCGTCGGTCAGCCACGGGTGGCCGATGCCGAGGTGATTGGGGACGACGTCGAGCACGATCTTGAGGCCCTTCTCGTGGGCCCTACGGACGAGCTCCTGAAGCGTGGACAGGGTCCCCAGATGCGGATCGATCGCGTACGGGTCAAGGGTCCAGTAGCCGTGATACCCGCCCCTCATTTGCAGGGCGACTGGGGTGATCCAGATGGCGGTCATACCGAGGTCCTTGATGTAATCGAGCTCGTCGATCACGCCCTGCAGGTCACCGCCCTGCCACCAGTCGGCCTTGCCGCGAACGCTGTCCAGATCGTTGGACGGGTCACCGTTGCGGAACCGGTCCGTCATCACCATGTAGATCGCTTCGTCGCGCCAATCGATCGGGGACGCCGACGCCGGCGTTGCCGGCATCAGGCTCGCGACGACAACGAGCGTCGACAAGAAGAGCCGGCCTAGCGTCTTCATTTCTTGGGTTGTCGAGTGCTCTCGGGACCTCGATGAGTAGCTTCCGACTTTTCGAATTGATCCGGATAGTGTTCGGCGCCGTGCTTCCAGAGCCATGCGACCGTGTCAACCAGTGCTGCGGCGGGATCAGGCTCGGTGACGCCGAGCACCTCTCGTAGACGCCGATCTGAACAGAAGTACGGCGACTGGATCTTGAACGGATGCGCGGCCGCCTCCCAGGGGACGACGACAGGCTCCCATTTCCAGTCCAAGACTCGCGCGATCTCGCCGGCGAGTCCCGCGTACGTCCAGCCATAAGGGTCGACGACGTTCACTGGCCACCATCCGACCGGAGCTTTCTCAATGGCAGCGATCACCGCCCGCCCAACCCGTTCGACAGCGGCGCGGGCGAAGAATTGGGCTCCGCCGTCGGGCAGTTCCAACCTTCGAATTCCTGCGCGGATCCGAGACACAAGTGTCCACTCACGTCCGGCGGCCCCAGGACCGTAGATCATCCCCGGCCGAAGCACTGCGATCGATTCATCCAGCCGCGAACCGGCGAGAGCGCGCTCCATCGCCGCGTTGTCGTGTCCCGGCGTCGCCCATGGATACGGCGCCTCTCGTAATGGAGCATCCTCGGTGATCGGTAACGTCTGCGCGGGAAGAACGGCGCGACCGCCTGCTTTCTCGTGGCCGGACCCGACCACGAAGTAGTCATACACATCTGTTGAGCTCACCACCACCAGACGCCCAGTCCCTGCGCGACGCGCGCAGTCCAGCAGCGCCTTGGCGCTCGATGCCGTCGTGCGAGTGTCCACGATCGCGTCGGGGCGCACGCGTGCGATCGGACCATCTGCGGCCAGCAGCAACTCGCGGTCCGCGTGGATGTGCTCCACGGCCACGTCATTTGGTGGTTCGTGCTGGCCCGTGTGCGCGACAGTGACCTTGTAGCCGCGCGAGATCGCTTGGCGGCAAGCCGCGAGACCGATTGGGCCTGTGCCGCCTAAGAAGAGTACGCGCACGACTAGGTCGAGGGCACGAGGACCGCGGCGTCGCGGGTGCCGACCGTGATGCCGCCGCTCGCCCGTTTTCCGCTCAGGAGGTCAACACGGTTGCCGTCGGGTAGACACACCTCGCTCGGAAAGTCGCCGGTGTTGACTGCGACGTACATTTCGTCGCGCGACGCGTTCGCGGGCGCGAGCGGACCGGTCGACGAGCGGCGGTACGCGTAGACCTGCCGGTCGTCGTCGACGACCACATCCTCGAACGCGCCCCACGAGAGCCACGGCCGTTCGCGGCGAGCACGGATCAAGGCGCGGTAGGTCGCGAGGATCCGCTGGTCGTGCTTGTTCGGATCCCATTCCATGCAGCGGCGCGAGTCCGGATCGTCGCCACCTTCCATACCGACCTCGTCGCCGTAGTAGACCAGCGGCGCGCCGGTCGCGGTCAGGAGCAGCACAGCAGCGAGACGCGCGCGGTCGGCGCTCCCCCCGAGCTCGGTGCGGACGCGCGCGGTGTCGTGGCTGCCGAGAAGGTGCATGAGTCCAGGCGTCGCCGAGAGGTCGTACATGTTCCGTATGCCGGCGGTGCGGCCGGCGAAACGGCTCGGCGTGATGTCGCGGCGCACGTAATCGAGGACCGCGTCGCGCCATGGGTAATGCATGACCGAGTCGAACTGCGCGCCGTCGAGCCAGCGGATCGCGTCGTGCCAGGCCTCGCCGACGATGAACGCGTCCGGCTTCGCAGCCTTCACGCGGTCGCGGAACGCGCGCCAGAAACGGTGGTCGACTTCGTTCGCGACGTCGAGACGCCACCCATCGATATCGGCCTCGCGGATCCATTTCTCGCCGATGCCGACCAGGTACTCGCGCAGCTCGGGGTTCGCGGTGTTCAGCTTCGGGTGGCTGCGGGCGCGGTTCGCGAAGGTCTCGTAGTTCACCGCGTCGAAGTCGACCGGAAAGCTCTCGATACGGAAGAACCAGTCGCGGTACTTGCTCGCCTCGCCCTTCTCGCGGACGTCCTTGAACGCGAACCACCGGTCACCCGAGTGGTTGAAGACGCCGTCGAGGAGCACGCGGATGTCCCGGCCATGCGCGTCGCGCACCAGCGCCGCGAGGTCCTCGTTCGTGCCGAAGCCGGGATCGACGCGCTCGTAGTCGGCCGGATCGTACTTGTGGTTCGAAGGCGCCGCGAAGACCGGCGTGAGGTAAAGGCCGCCGACGCCGAGATCGGTGAGCCAGCCGAGGTTCTGGCGGATGCCGGGCAGGTCCCCGCCGAAGAACGACTTTACCGTCGGAGCCTCGCCCCACGGCCGCTTCCAGGCCGGATCGTTCATCTGGTCGCCGTTCGCGAATCGATCGGGAAAGATCAGGTAGAACGTGCGCCCGGCGATCCAGGGCGGCACGGCGAAGCGATCGATGGGTAGGTCATACGGGTAAAAGAAATGACCGGCGTGGTGCTTGCGGGCCGGGCGCTTGTCGTGGAAGCCGTGCTCGTTGAAGAAGCGCCTCTCGCCCGAGTTGTCGGTGAGCTCGAAGAAGTAGCGAAGACGAGACGTCGGGACCGGAAGCACCGCGGACCAGTAGTCGCTCACGCCGTCCGTGGTCTCGCGCGACAGCGACAGCGTTCCCTCGACGCCCGCGGCGTACTTATCCGCGAAGTGGCAGCGCACCGCAGCGAGATCTCCGGCCTCGCAAAGGAGGCGAACGTAGAACCGGTCACCGGCCAGCGGCTGCACGAACGGCGCACGCGCCCGGTGTTGTATTGCCGAAAGTCTCAGAGCTAGCCCTTCACCCCGCCGACGGTGAGCCCGCCCACGATGTATTTCTGCAGCGAGAGGTACACGACGGACACCGGCAGCGCCACGATGATCGCCATCGCCGAGAACTTGGACCACGGCGTGTTGCCCGCGTATTGCCCGGTGATGTTCCAGAGCGCCATCGCGAGCGTGAAGTTCTCGGGATTCGTGAGGAACTGCCAGCTCATGACGAACTCGGTCCAGCCCGTGAGGAAGCCGAGGAACGCCGTCACCGCGAGCGCCGGCGTCGCGAGCGGCAGCATGATCCGGAGGAACGTTTGCGTCGGCGACGCACCATCGAGGCTCGCAGCTTCCTCGAGCTCCTTCGGGATCGTGTCGATGTAACCCTTGAGGTTCCAGATCGCGAAGGGCAGCGCGCCCGACGTGAGCGCGAGCCCGACTCCGAGCAGCGAATTGCGCAAGTTGAACGAGAAGTCGCCGGAGCTGATCTGGATCTTGTTCAGGAAGACGAACAGCGGCGCCAGCGCTGCGACCGACGGCACCATGAGGACCGCCACGATGGCGATCATCAGCGCGCGCCGGGCCGGGAAGTGGAACCGCGAGAACGCATAGGCCGCGAGGACTCCAAGGCCGAGCGATCCGAGCGAGACCCCCATCGCGAGGCCGAAGCTGTTGAAGGCGAGCTGGAAGAGCGTCACTGGGTTCGACGTCGGCCGCTCGATCACCTCCTGGTACGCCTGGAGGGACGCGCCCGGTGGGATGAGCGTGAGCTCCGTCGGACGGGAGATGTTCCGCGGATCGAGCGACATGCTGACCACCCAGACGAGCGGGAACAGGACCGTGAAGCTGATGAAGACGAGGATTGCCTGCAGCATGAGCTGCTTGCCCCAGCCAGCGCGGAAGAAGGCGCGCCGGCGCCGCGGGACGGCGAGCGTCATGGCCTGACTAGACATACGACTCGGTCGCCTTCGTTATCCGATTCGTCAGCAGCGTGAGGACGAGCAGGATGATCATGGTGTAGATCCCGAAGGCCGCGGCCAGGCCGTAGAGGCGTTGCTCGTTCACGAGGCGGAACGCCGTGGTCACGAGTATTTCGGTCTGCCGCAAGGGGCCACCCCCGGAGACCATGTAGATCAGGTTGAAGAGGTTGAACGTGACGATCAACCCGTACATCGCGGCGGGGATCATCGCGGGGCGCAGCAGAGGGAGGGTGATGCGGAAGAACTGCTGCGGGCCTGAGGCGCCATCGATCGACGCCGCTTCGTAGTACTCCTTGCTGATGCTCTGGAGCGCGCCGGTCGCGACGATCGTCATGAACGGCCAACCGAGCCAGATATTCGTGATGAGAAGGGCGAAGTACGAAAGCGGCAGCGGGATGCCCGGGATCGGCGGGTCGATCTGGTCGATCCACCGAATGTGGAAATGGTCCGGCGTGACGCCGAAGAGCCCGCCGAGCGCCGCGAGACCCTGGTTGATGGCGCCGTAGTCGGTGTCGAACATGTTCCGCCAGACCGTGGCGACGACGAGCGTCGGGACGACGATCGGAAGGATGAAGATCGCTCGGTAGAACCCGCGGAAGCGCAGGCCCGGCGTGTTCAGGACTACGGCGATGAGGATTCCGATCGTCACGTGGAAGATCACGTTCGAGAACGTCCAGAAGAGGTTGAAGGCGAGCATTCCCCAGAAGCTGAAGTTGGGGATGACCGTGATGCCATTGGTGATGAGATCGATGAAGTTCTGGAGTCCGACGAAGTTGGGAGCCGGAGCATCGAACCGCAGGTTGCGGAGCCCGTAGTCGGTGAACGACATGTAGACCTGGAAGAGGATCGGCCAGTACGTGATCGCCGCCATGATGAGAGTGGCCGGCAGGATGTACATGTACGCGATGAGCCAGCGCGGCGCGCCGCGGCGGGAGCCCGCGGGTGCGGCGGTCGCGGCTTCCGTTATCGCGAAACTGGCCATCTCACTCCTCGTAAGTGTTCGGGGGAGCGCCTCGCGGCGCTCCCCCACGATCGCTAGAGGTTATTTCTTGTTCGCTTTGTTCATCGCGGCGCAGGCCTCGGCGATGCCAGCCTGCGGTGTCGACTTGCCTTCGATGATCTTCGTGACCGCGTCGCCGAACGGAGTCCAGTAGTTACCGAACTCGACGGTCTGCGGCCGGGCGAAGCCCGTAGCGGAGGCGTCCGAGAACGCCTTCACCAGTGGGTCGCTGACCGTGACGTCGGTGCGGACCGGCACGTCGCCGGCAACGTCGGCGTAGACCTTCTGGCCATCCGCGTTGGTGAGGGCCAGCGCGAGGGCGATCGCGCCGTCGACGTTCTTGGCGCTCTGGTTGATGTACCAACCATCGACGCCCGTTAGCGGGCCGGCCTTGCCCTTGGGGCCAGCCGGGATCGGGGCCACGCCGAGCTTCGCGCCGAGGTCCTTCTTGTAGTCGCCGAGGACCCACGGCCCGTTGATGATCATGTCGACCTGGCCTGCGCGGAACGACGTGTCCGCACGGCCTCCGTCGGTCTCAAACTTTGCGCCTGCCTGCTTGAGCGCGAGGTTATAGGTGAACGCATCGGCCCAGCCGCCCTGGTCCGCGACGCACTTGCCGCTCGCGTCCATGAGGTTGCCCCCGAACGCGGTGGACCATCCGAACATGTGGTACGCGTTCTCGTTCTGGACGAGGGTCTTGCCCGCCTTGAGCATCGTCATCAGCTCGTCCGTCGTCTTCGGCGGGGTCGGCACTTTGTCCTTGTTGTAGTAGAGGGCGACGGCCTTGAACAGCATCGGCACGCCGTAGAGCTTGCCGTCGACCTTGAGTCCATCGATGCCGAGCGGCGCGACGTTTGTGAGCTTGCCCGCGAGCTTCCCATCAAGCGACATCAGCAGGTTCGCCCGTACCTCGTTGCCGAGTTCGTCGTTCGGCGCCGTGAAGAGGTCGGGGCCGCCTCCTGCCGCGGCTTCGGTCTGGAACTTGTTGAAGACCTGATCGAACGGGACCTGGAGGACCGTGATCTTCGCGGTCGGGTTCGCGGTGCGGATCTTGTCGATGAGCTGGTTGAGGGCCTGCTCCTCCGAGCCGCCCGTCCCATACGCGTGCCAGAGCGTGATGTTTCCGGTGATCGCGCCCGCGGCGGTGCCGCCGCTTGCGCTCGGACTAGCGGTGCCGCCGGTACCGCCGCACGCGGCGGCGAGCACCAAGGCGAGGGTGAGCAGCGTGATCGCCCTTAGCTTCATTTTGTATTTCCTTCCAATGCGCGTCAGTTGCTCGAATTCGTTTTAGTGGGCCGCGGCTTTCAAGATTCGCTTCCCCTCCCGCTGGGTACCTCCCTTCGCAACATGTTGGGTCCGGGATTTCTTTGGCTCGGCTCGCGTCGACTCGCGCAGGAGTAGCTCGGTGGGTAGAACGATCCGCTCGCGAGGCCCGCCCTCGTCGAGCTCACGAATGAGGAGTCGAGTGGCGACACGGCCCTTGTCGGCGATCGGTTGGTGGATAGTCGTGAGCGCGGGGTCGCTCGCCGCGGCGAGCGGGATGTCGTCGAAGCCGATGACCTCCAGGTCTTCGGGGATCCGGAGACCGAGACACTTCGCCGCTCGCATCGCCCCGATCGCCATGATGTCGCTCGCCGCGAGCACCGCGGTGGGACGCGCTCCTTCGGCCCACGCTTTCGCGAAGGCCGTGTCGCCGCCCTCGAGGGTCACGAACGTCCGGACCACGGCGTCATCGTCGAGGGCGACAGCGTGGTCCACGAACGCGCGGCGATAGCCGCGAAGCCGGCGCCCGCGCACCCCGAGATCCTTGGCGAGCTCCTCGGGCGGCGCATGGAACGTCAACACGAGGATCTCGCGATGGCCGTGCTCGAGAAGAAGGTTCGCCGCCGCGTAGGCCCCGCCCTCGTCGTCGACGTTCACCGACGACGCGGTCTCGGCGTCGCCGTCCACGACGACGAAAGGGACGCCGCGCTTGCGAAGCGGTGCGACCTCGGCATGGCGCTCGTCGAGGCCGATGATCACGAACCCGTCCACGGGAGCGGCGGCGATCGCGCGCTCGAGCGACCCGCCCAGCGGCGTCACTGTAAGGAGCCCGATGCCTCGCTCGTCGGTGACACTTCCGATGCCCTCGAGGAACGAAGAGAAGAACGGATTGGCGAAGACCGTCGCGATCGGCTGCGGAAAGAGCACGCCGAGGACCCCCACCCGCTGCGAGTGCAGCGCCCGCGCGTGCGGATTCGGCGCGTACCCTAACTCCCGCGCCGCATCGAGGATCCGAGTCACCGTGGTCGCCCGCAGGCGCTCCGGATCGTTGAACGCGTGCGAGACGGCGGCCGGGGAGACGCCCGCTTTCCCCGCGACGTCGTGGATGGTGACCCTGCGCACGCCTTCCCCCATCGCTCGCGTAAAACCTTTCATAAAAGGTTTCACAGCGGAGTTTTTCAGGTCGGGAGCGCGGCTGTCAAGGCTTCGAAGGGTCGCGGCGAGAGGTCAGACCAATTAGGCGGCGCGGAGGCCGGGCTGGTCGAGGAGCCAACCAGATCCGGACCGCACCAGGTACCAGGTTCCGACCCAGTGGCGCACGGTCCCGTCGCTCAGCGTCTCGATCAGGTCGACCGCGACCGCCGCGGAACCTGGCCGCGCGCTGGTCAGAGACGCGGAGCGCGCGACGATCGAGCTGGTCCGATCGAACCGTCCCCAGATGTTCGTCTGCGGCGGATAGCTGGCGCGCATCCGATCGCTCCAGAGGCCGGAGGCGGAGGCGTAGTCGTGGCCGGAGATCAGCTGATAGAACGCCATGATCGTGCCCGCGGGATCTCCGCTCGCGTTCGCGACCGGATCGAGGGTCGGCGCGACCGTAGGCACAGTCGTGGGCTCTGGCGTGGGTTCCGCGGTCGGCTCCGGCGCGACGCTTGGCGCGGGCGTCGCCTCGGGACTACTGCTGTTGGCGAGGACCGCAGCCGTCGCCAAGGGCGTCGCCGTCGGCAGCGCGATCGGAGCGACGGACGCCGGCCGCGCCACGGCGAACGCGAGGCTTCCGCCGACAAACGCCACGAGCAAGGCGAAAGAGGCCAAGAGCGGCGCCGGCGATCGCTGCCGCGACCGGACGACGCGTATGCGGGCGGTCGCGGGCGGGGGCAGCGGCTTGTTCGCAACCATAGCCACGCGTCGCCCGACCTCGCGCAGGTGGTCGCGGACCGACGTCGCGATCAGCGCGAGGGCGGTCACGAGGGGGGCCGACGATGGCAACCGGATTCTCACTACCGGCACCCGCGCCATTGCGGGCAACCAGGCCACCGGCAATGCGACTCGGACGTTTCCTAATCGGTGGGCGCGAACCGCGATGCCACGGACGAACGCGGCGACGAGCGCGAGAAATGCGAGGAGGGGTGCGGGCGATGGCCATCGCAACCGAATGACGCGCGCAGGCGCGGGCACGCGCGGCGCTGGCGGCGCAATCGCGAGCAGAGCGATGCGGAGATCGGCGGCGCGGCTCGGTCGACGAGCGGGATCGCGGGCGAGCGTTCGCATCACCAGCGCGCTGAGAGCAGGCGCGAGTGGTACCAGCCGCGACGGCGGCCGCGGGTCCACGCGGAGGCGGCGCGAAACGATCTCCGACGGCGTCGTCCCACCTGTGGGCTGCGTACCGGTGAGCATCTCGTAGAGGATGACGCCGAGCGCATAGACGTCCGCGCGCTCGTCGACGACATCCCCGCTCATCTGCTCGGGCGCCAGGTACTGCGGCGTGCCGAGGAGCTCACCGGTGCGTGTGATCGCGGTCGCGGCGGCGAGACGCGCGATCCCGAAGTCGGCGATCTTCGGCCGGCCCTCGCCGTCCAGCAACACGTTGTCGGGCTTCAGGTCTCGATGCAGGACGCCGCGGAGATGGGCGGCCTCCAGACCGTCGGCGATCGCGGCGGCGATCTTGGCGGCGGCGTACTGATCGACGCGGCCGCGGGCCCGCATTAGATCGCGCAGGGTCCCACCGCCGACGAGCTCCATGACGATGAACCGGCCATCCGCGCCGGCACCGTAGTCGACCACGCGAACGATGTTCGGATGGTCGATGGCACCGAGGGCCTCGGCCTCACGGTGGAACCGCTCGACGAACTCAGGGTCCGTCGCGAACTGCGGCCGCATGACCTTCACCGCGACGTCGCGGTCAAGCGTGCGGTCGTGCGCGCGAAACACATCGGCCATGCCGCCCCCGCCGATGCGGTCCGCGAGCTCGTAACGGCCGCCGAGCAGACGCACGGTGCCCTCCACCGTGCAAGCAGATTGCCTGGTGCGGATACTTCCGCCGTGGGCGTTGCAACAGCGCAGGCCCAGGCGACAGGCAGGCCGGTCGGTACGCTGCCGATCTTCCAGATCTTCCAACTCTCCATCTATTGGTTCGGCATCAACGCGATCTGGGGCGGCCTCAACAACGTGATCCTCCAGCGGCGGATGGACGATCTGGTCGGAAAAGCGAACGCGGGAACGGGGCTCGCGCTTCTCACGTTGCTCGGCGCGATCGTCGCGATCCTGGTACAGCCGACGATCGGAACGATCTCGGACTACACGATCACGCGCTGGGGCCGCCGCAAGCCATACATCGTCATCGGCGCCGTGCTCGACGTCGTGTTCCTCGCCGGCGTCGCGAGCTCGAACATGTACGTTTCCGTCGTCGCGTTCATCGTCCTGCTCCAGATCTCATCCAACTTCGCTCAGGGCCCATTTCAGGGGTACGTCCCGGACCTCGTGCCCGCTCCGCAGGTCGGTCTCGCGAGCGGCCTTATGGGCGTGATGATCGTGCTCGGTCGCATCGGGGGCGTCGCGATCGCATCCATCGGGCTCTTCACCGGCGATTTCGTTGCCGCGACCATCGGCCTCGGACTTCTCGAGCTTGCGACGGCGATCGTCACGGTCGTCACCGTCGACGAGGGCCGGTCCGCACCGTCGCGGGAGGGACGTTCGTGGCTTCAGGTCGCGACCAGCGCGTGGGGTTTCGACATCCTCAAGGAGCGGAGCTTCGTGTGGCTTCTCGGATCCCGGCTCTTCGTCCTCATGGCGACCGTCACGCTCACCGATCTGATCTTCTTCTACATGAGCCGATCGATCGGCCTGGGCGACGCCGAGATCGGGATATGGATCAACGTCGCGACGGCGTTGATAGCAGTGACCACCGCCCTGACCACGTTCCCCGCAGCTCGCCTGTCGGACCGTCTCGGCCGGAAGACGCTGGTCTACTTCACGTGTGCGTTGGGCTCTGTCGGGATGCTCGGGGTCGCGCTCGCTCCGAACATCCTCGTCGCGGTCCTGTTCGTGGTGCCGGTCGGCATCGCGGCCGGCGCGTTCCTGGCGGTCGACTGGGCTCTGATGACGGACATCGTCCCGAAGGCCACGAGCGGCCGGTACATGGGCATCTCTAACGTCGTCACCGGCGCCGCGGGCCCGCTGGCGATCGCGATCGGTGGGATCGCCATGGACCGCGTCGGCGCGTTCGACTTCTCGCTCGGCCCGCGGGTCGCCTTCCTGTTCGCGCTTCTGTATTACGCGCTCGGCGCGCTCCTGCTGCGTCCCGTCGACGAGCGCCGTCGCGAGTAGCAGAGGAGCGCGCCTCCAGCGTCTAACGGTTCAGGCTCGCGAGCAGCTCGTCGAACCGGTCGTAGGTCTCCCGCAGGCCGCCCTCCATGCCGCTTGCGACCATGCCGTCCCGGTCTTCCTTTGAGCTGAAGACGGATCGGGTGGTCAGCAATGTCCGGCCGTCGGGGAGGTCGCTGAACGTCGCGGTCTCTACCGAGATGTGGCCTGCCATCGGCTCCCACTCGAAGGTCTGCACGATCTTCTCCCCGGGGATGATCTCGCGGTACTGGCCCCGGAAGCCGCTTTCCTTGCCGTCGGCCTCGCGCGTGACGAAGCGCCACGACCCGCCCGGCTTGACGTCCATCTTGTCGACGATCGTGGTCATCCGGCGCGGACCCCACCACCGCGGGATGAGGTTGCGATCGGTCATCGCCTTGTAGACGACATCGCGGGGAGCGTCGAACTCGCGCGTGATGAGGATCTCTTTGTCGGAGGGCAACGTGACCTTCGTCGTGGCGCTACTTGTTATGGACATCTTTCTTCCCCTTGTCTTTTTGCTTCAGGTCGCGAAGAACGTCGTCGAGCTGATCGAATCGCTCTTCCCATGTGTGGCGGTACGGCTCGAGCCAGTCGTCGAGCTCTTTTAGTGGCTGCGCGCGGAGGCTGTAGATACGCTGCTGCGCGAGCGGACGCGCCTCCACCAGTCCTGCCTCGGTCAACACCCGCAGGTGCTTGGAAACCTGCGGCTGCCGCAGGCCAAGCCGCTCGACGATCTCTCCCACCGATAGTGGCTTGCGGCGAAGGAGACCCACGATCGCGAGGCGGTTGGGTTCGGCCAGGGCGCTGAAGGTGGTCCGCACGGATCGTGTATACCTCTATAGACATATGTCTGTCAAGGCATATACGAGGTTAGCAACCGCATCCCCCCTTCGCGAGCGTTTGTGTCTTGACATTACGAACGGATGTTCCATATCGTGCACGTTCAGTGTCGAACATACGTTCATCTGGCCTGTTCACGTCGGAGTTCGAGCTACGCATGACATCCGGGGACACCGCAGTCCTACAGAGCCGGTTCGAGGCAGGTCGGCAGGCATACAACGCGGGGCTTCACGAATGCCTCCGCAGACGAGATCTCATGCTTCAGTCCCGCGCCTACAGCGCCGCGCGGTTGTTGCCACGAGGCGCCCCGCGTACTCGGGTTTTCCGTGAGTTACATCGCCGATTTGGCCTCACCAAGTTTGAGATGGATCGTTGGTGCACCAGAAAGCTGAGCCGGAGTTGGATCGCGGATCACATACACGCTCAAATGCGCCGCGCCATAGCCAC
>DASWCR010000182.1:0-5624 GCA_036389995.1 Candidatus Limnocylindria bacterium
GCTGATCGACGAGGACCTACCCGTCGTCGCGATCGCGCTCAAGGACTCGGTCTACAAGAAGATCCGGTCAAATATGGAGGAAGTCCGAGCGCGGGCGGGTGTAGTCATAGCAATAGCGACGGACGGAGATGACGAGATCACCGGGAAAGCAGACGAGATCATCCGCATCCCAGCTGTCGAAGAGCTGCTCTCGCCGGTGCTCGCCGTTGTGCCGCTGCAGCTGCTCGCTTATCACATCGCCGATCGCCGTGGGAACGATGTCGATCAACCGCGAAACCTCGCAAAAGCCGTGACGGTCGAGTGAGCGAGAGCGAGACCGGTTGGTGCGGCGGGTGGCACCGGTGAGCGGGGTGTGCGCGAGCCGCGGGTGCCCCGGGGACCCGCCGCGCGGAATGAGCGAAGCGAATGACGCGGATGGCGGGGAGGGTGCGGCGAGAGCGCGCCCCCGAACCGGGGACAGGACCCGCCGCACTCTGCCGGAGCGAGCGTGAGCTCCGAAGTCGGGATCGACATCATCGAGACCGCGCGGATCCGCAACGTTCTGGAGAAGCACCCTCGCCGATTCTTGGATCGCGTGTATACGGAGTGGGAGCAGATGTACTGCCGCACGAACATCCTGCATCTCTCCGGGCGATGGGCTGCGAAGGAAGCCGTGTCGAAGGTCCTCGGTCTCGGCGTTCGCGGCGTCGGATGGCGAGAGATCGAAATCCGCCGCACGCGCGCCGGTCAGCCGACCGTCACTCTCCACGGCCGAGCAGAGCTGCGACGAGAAGCGATCGGTCTAAAGAGCCCTCTGTCCGTCTCTATTTCGCATATCCGCGATCTCGCGGTCGCGGTGGCCGTAGGGCTGCGCTGACCGAGCCCTCGGCGTCGAAAGCGCTCGACGCTCGCGTCGTGCGCGCCGCGCTCAAACCACTGCCCAAGGACGCCGGCAAAGAGGCGCGGGGCCGTGTGCTCATCGTCGGCGGCTCTCTGCGCTACCCCGGCGCCATTCTTCTCGCGGCTCGCGCGGCGCTGCGCTGCGGCGCGGGCGTCGTGACCATCGCCGCGGCGCGCTCGGTGGTCGAGGCGATCGCCGGTGAGGATCCGAACGTGACGTTGTTTCCACTCGCCGAAGCGCAGGCCGGCGTTGTCTCAGCGGCCGCGGCGGCTCAGGTCTCGACGGTCACGAGTGAGCGCACGCGCGTCCTTCTCATCGGACCGGGCCTCGCCCACGCCCCCGGAACCGACGACTTCGTGATCGCGACGCTCCGAAACGCGCGCTCGGTCGCGACGGTGATCGACGCGGACGGTCTGAATGCGCTTGCTCGCACCGAGGCGTGGCGCGAGGCGCTTCCCGCGAAGACGATCCTCACGCCGCACGACGGCGAGGCCGCCCGCCTCGCCGGCGGGGTCGTGCCGTCCGGAGCCGCCCGGGTGGCCTTCGCGCAGCGGCACGCACGCGAGTGGGGAACGGTCGTCGTGCTCAAGGGGCCGGTCACGGTCGTGACTGACGGGAAGAAGACCTACGTGCACGACCAGCCGAACCCCACGCTCGGCGTCGGCGGCTCGGGCGACGTGCTGGGCGGCGCGATCGCCGCGCTGCTCGCCCGCGGACTCGCGCCACTCGCCGCCGCGGCGTCGGGCGTATGGGCGCACGGCCGCGTGGGCGCCCTCCTCGCAAGCGAGACCGGCGAGTCCGGGGCGCTCGCGACCGAGATCGCCGACGCGCTTCCGCGGGCACTCCGTGAAATAGTCGAGGGACGATGACCACCTCCGAGGCCATCCGCTCGACCGTGGCCGACATCGACCTGGACGCGATCGCCTCGAACGTGGAGGCGATCCGCGCGCGGGCGAAGGCCGACGTCATCGCCGTGGTGAAGGCCGACGCCTACGGCCACGGCGCCGAGGCGGTCACCGAGACCTGCTTCGAAGCCGGCGCGGTGATGGTGGCCGTCGCGGCGGTCGAGGAGGGGCTCGCCCTTCGCGAGGGCGGCGTCAACGGGCCGATCCTCGTCCTCCTCGGACCGACCGACTCCTCCGAGGTCGCCCACGCCGTCGCTCAGGACCTCTTCCTCGTCGTCTGGGACGTCGAGCGGGCGCGCGCCATCAGCGAGGCGGCGACCGTGCTTCGCCGGACCGTCCGCGTGCATTTCAAGGTGGACACCGGCCTCACGCGGCTCGGTGCTCCGGTGAAGGAGGCTGTGGCGCGATATCGCGCGATCGCGTCGCTGCCCCACATCGAGATCGACGGGATCTTCACGCATTTTGCGACCGCGGATGAGCCCGACACGTCGAACGACCGTGCGCAATTCGAGAAATTTCGAGGGGTCCTGAGCAGCCTCCCCGACCGTCCACGCTTGGTGCACGCCGCCGCGAGCGCCGGTGTCGCGGCGTTCGGACCGCTCGAGGGCATGAACGCGGTGCGCACCGGCCTTGCGGTCTACGGCCTGCACGCCGCGCCGCACCTCGCGAGCGCGCTCGCGCTTCGCCCGGCACTCACGTGGCGGTCGCGCGTGCACCGCGTCGCGAGCGTTCCCGCGGGCACTGGGGTGTCCTACGGCCACGGGTACCGGCTTCCGCGCGACGGCACGATCGCCACCGTGCCGGTCGGGTACGGCGACGGGCTCCCGCGCATCGCCGGGAAACGCGGCGCCGTTCTCGTGCGCGGTCGGCCCGTCGGGTTCGCGGGCCGGATCTGCATGGACCTGGTCATGCTCGACGTGACCGAAATCCCCGACGCGCGCGAGGGCGACGAAGTCGTCCTCATCGGTGCGCAGGCTGGCGCGAAGCAGACGGCCGAGGATCTCGCCGAGGCGTGCGGCACGATCAGCTACGAGATCATCACCGGCATCCGTCGACGTGTGCCCCGTCGATATTTCCGCGGCGGCAAGATCGTCGCGACACGAACGCTCGCTGAGGGGTATCACGGCCGGTGATGCGTCGTCGGTCGGTCGCGCTTCTCGCGCTGGTGGTCCTCCTCGCTGGTTGCATCCCGCCAGAGGCCGCCCCAAGCGCTTCGCCCACGAGCTCGTTCACGACCCCGGTCCCGAGCACTCCGACGCCTCTCGCGTCGTCAACGCTGAGCACGTTGGACATGACCGCGGCGCTGCTCGCGAAAACGTTGCCGTACGCGAACGGGTTCGAACTGACGCGAACGGTGCGGGGACGGTCAGGCCTGCCGGCGAACGGCTTCGAGCCCGTTCGCACGACGCCGCCGGCCGAGGACATCGGCAGCATTCAGGATTTCTGGACGTACAACTTCGCCGCGAAGAAGAACGTCAAGACGACCGCGACGCTTCGTCTCATCACCGATCACGTCAAGTGGTGGACCGCCAACGACGCGAACGTCGACATCAACGGCCTGCGCGCGACCGCGACCACATTTGAGGGCAAGACGTACCCGACCGATCGGCGCCTTTACGGCGAAGAGTGGTCCCCTGGGATCGACGCCGATCCTCGCATCAACCTCGTGTTCGCGCGATTGCCCGGGTCGGCGGCCGGCTACTTCAGCGGCTCGGACGAGGAGCCGGTCTGGGTGAACGAGTTCTCGGCCGAGCGCGAGCTGATCTATCTCAACACGCTCGCGTACCGTCTGGGGTCGTCGGACATGGAAAGCACCATTGCCCACGAGTTCTGCCACATGATCCAGTTCAACACGCGACGACGTTCTGCGGTGTGGTTCAACGAGGGTCACGCCGTCCTTTGCCAACGGGCCAACGGGTTCTTCCCTACGGACGGTGAGGCCTACCTGCGCGTCCCGGACACTCAGCTGAACGACTGGGCCGACCTCGATACGGCACGACCTCACTACGGGCTCGCGTACATGTTTCTCGATTACCTCCGCCAGAATGCCGGTGGCGACGACCTCATACGCGCGTTCATGCAGAAGGGCATCGACACACCCGCCGATTTCGACGCGGTACTCAAGCAACGCGGACAGCTCGGCGTCGAGGAGCAGTGGCTGAACTTCGTGACCGCAAATGAGTTCATCGGGGTCAACGCCGATGCGCCGTACACCTATCCGCAGGGCGCCCCCGCGCGTCAGCCGGCGGCCGTCGTCGTCGGCGACAAGGTCGATGCCGGCGGGACGTTCCAGTCGACGGTGCACGAGTACTCGGTGAAATACGTCGAGCTTCCGCGCGCGAAGCTCACCCTCAAGTTCAGTGGACCCACGAGCAACCGGCTCATCCCGACCGACCCGCATTCCGGCCGCACCTTTTGGTGGTCGGACCGCGGCGATGGCATGGACGCCACGCTGACGAAGGCGATCGACCTCCGCTCGGTCACCGATCCCAAGCTCGCGTTCTGGACGTGGTACGGGATCGAGGTCGATTACGACTACGCCTATGTGACGGTCTCGACCGACGGCGGCGCGCACTGGACGCCGCTCAAGACCGAGGCCTCGAGCGCGACCGACCCGAACGGACAGAATCTCGGGAACGGGATCAGCGGGTCGTCGAGCGGCGAGAGCGCGACCGGGTGGAAGCACCTTACGGCGGATCTTTCCCCGTACGCCGGCAAGCAGGTCCAGCTCCGGTTCGAATACGTGACCGACGGCAACCTGAACTTCGGCGGCTTCGCCGTCGACGACATCGAAATACCCGGTCTTCCCCTCGACGAGGCCGAGGCCGATAACGGCTGGGTCACGTCGGGCTTCATCCGCTCGACGAACCTCGTCTCGCAGCGCTTTGCCGTTCAGGTGCTCCACTTTGCCGGTGACCGCGCCACGGTGGAGCGGCGGATCGTCGACAACGGCGAAGGCAGCTTCGATGTCGACACGTCGGCGGATCGCCGGGCCCTGCTCGCCGTGACCGGATTCGCGGTCCGCACGACCGAGCCGGTCGCATTCAGCGTCAGCGCCGAGAACCGCCCGTGACCGACGGCGCGCCGCGCCTGAAGCCGGTGCGATATGGCGTGATCCCGGCCGGCGGCCTCGGCACGCGCTTCCTTCCGATCAGCCGGACAGTGCCGAAGGAGCTCCTCCCCATCATCGACACGCCCGTCATCGAGCTTGTCGTCGCCGAGATGGCCGCAGCCGGAATATCCCGCGTCGTCATCGTGAACGCGCCCGGGAAGGAGTCGCTCGACGCGTACTTCCGACCCAACGAGCGGCTCGAACGCCGCCTCGCCGTCGAGTTCCGGAAGGAGGACATCGACCTCCTCAAGCGGCCCGAGCGCCTCGCGACGGTGCGAGTGGTGGTGCAGCAGGAAGCCAAGGGAAACGGGCACGCCGTGCTCCAGGCGCGCCCGCTCGTCGGCGCGGAGCCCTTCGCCATGCTCTGGGGCGACGACCTGGTCGTCGGCGACACGCCGGCTGTCGGCCAGCTCATGGAAGCGCGACAGCGTCTCGGCGGCGGGAGCGTCGTCGGGACGCTCCGCGTGAGCAAAGAGAAGGCGGCGTCGTACGGCGTGGTCGCCGGGACGCCGGTGGACGAGCGAACGCAGCGAGTTCTCGCGATCGTGGAAAAGCCAAAACCGGACGAGGCCCCGAGCGAGTTCGCCGCCGTGCACGGCTACGTCCTCGAGCCCGAGGTCTTCGACGTGCTCGAACGCACCAAACCGGGCCGGAACGGCGAGATCTGGCTGACCGACGCGGTGAGCGAGCTCGCGCGCCAGGGGGCGCCCGTGTGGGCGGTCGAGCT
>DASWCR010000183.1:0-11910 GCA_036389995.1 Candidatus Limnocylindria bacterium
TCCGAATGGTGTCCCGTGCGCGGTCCGCCGCAGAGGCTGAAGCCTCCCCGCCGCGGCCGACGTGTTTCGCGGAACCGCGGACGATCACGGCGAACTGTCCTTCTGGGTTCGACGCGGCGCGCTGCGCCAGCGCCACGTCGATCTTGGACTCATCGAACGAGCGCGCTTCCGCTGGCGTGCCGAGCGACGCCGCGATGAGAAGCACGGTGAGCAAGAGCGCGATCGTTCGCGCGAGCGGTAGCAGAGTCCCTGTTCGCATGTCGTCACCCACCCATTTCCCCACGGTCATCAGGCCGTTGCCGGCACAAGTGCCGTTTCGGGCGCGCGCTCTCGTTCGACCATCCCGATGAAGACGTCGACGACGCGCGCATCCCACTGCGTTCCCCGGCCCGCTTCGAATTCGCGCCGCGCGGAGTCCCATCCCATTGCTTTTCGGTACGGTCGGTCAGTCGTCATCGCGTCGTACGCGTCGGCAACGGAGATCACGGCCGACTCGAACGGCACCTCGTCGCCGTGGAGTCCGCGGGGATAGCCCCGCCCGTCAGGGCGCTCATGGTGCGCGTACACGAGCTCCGCACCGGCCCAAAACTCGGGAATCCGTCGTAAGAGCTTGTAGCCCAGCTCGGCATGACGCCGCATCTCACCGCGCTCTTCGGGGCTGAGCGGCCCGGCCTTCAATAAGAACTGGTCTGCCGTCCCGATCTTGCCGATGTCGTGAACACGTGCCGCTTCGCGTACCAGCTCGCGTTGCGCCGCGCTGAAGCCGAGCTCGCGCGCGATTCGCTCCGCGTATTCGGCGACGCGCTGCGAGTGACCGTGCGTGTAGTGGTCACGCAGGTCGATCATGTCGGCCAGCTCGAGGATCGCAGTGCGGGTCTGCTCGCGTAGCCGTGAGACGTCGCGCAGCGCTACGTACACGACGGCCACGGGCGCGAGAAAGAGCACGAGCGCCCAAGGGTGCCCGTCGAGCGCGGTAGCGGCGAGAAGACCCAATAGATATAAGACCACGTGGTGCGGCATGTCCGAGCGATTCGTCTGCCACCAGTTGAGGAAAGGAGACCGCCGCAACTGCAGCGCGATCGCGATCTCGACCAATGCGCTCTCGACACCGAGCTTCGCGAACGCGGCCGCGGTCGCCGCAAGGAAATCGATGTCCGGATCCTGACGAAGTAACGCATAAGTAAGAGCGGCTGCGCCGGTGCCCAGTGTCACGACAGACGCGTTGAAGGCGCGGTTATACCAAGTCGCACGGCGCGTGAAGCGAAGACCGAGGAACGTGCCCCCTGCCGCGACAAGAAGCGCCGCGAGAGGATGCAGTGTCAGGGCGGCCGCATATGTCGCCGCATCCTCCACCGTGACCTTGAGCTTCGGACCGATGTGGACGGGCCGGATCTGAGCAACCGCGGTCGCCGCAAAGAAGAGTCCGGCAAGCCACCAACGTTCGACCGTCGGAAGCGATCCAAACGCAACCGCTGCCGAGACGGCGGCCATTCCCGAGGCGATCACCGCCAGCACATACACGCGAAGCGGAGCGCGCAGCTTTCCCACTCTGTCCCCACAACCCCCCAAGCTATCGAGCGAACCGTCAGCTCACTTCAGAGAAAAGTCCACCTCGACCCACGTGTTCGACTTGCCGCGCTCACTCCGGATGACCGTCTGAGAGAAATCAGTCACCGTCGTGACGGTCACGAAGTTCTTCTTCGCGGGTACGTGCGCATAGACGACGACCTGGATCTTCTCGCCCCACCACTGCTTCATCGTGTCGTCGGCCATCGGATAAAGGAACACGTCGGTCGGGAGCGCCGCCATCGAGGCATCGACCGTCGTCGTGGCGAGATAGGACTGCGAGACGACCACGTAGTAGGAAAGCCTGCCGTTCACCTTCGGAAGGTCGTCCGACGAAAAGCCGACCGTGACGTGCGCGAGCCGACCGTTCACGCTGATCAGCGGGTCGTCTTCGCACCACTTGGCACCGGCGGCAGCCGGCTCAGCCGAAAGCGCCACCAAGACGACGGCAAGCAACACCGTCGTGAGCCCGAAAGCGATCGCGCGCATAGACGACCACACCAGCATCGCGCCCACCCCCCAGTACCTTCGTAACCACCCGATTGACTGCTTAACGAGAAAGCTGCCCGAATATCCCCCAAACAGGGGTCCGGATCATGTCAGCCGCGTAGCAGTCAATGACCCATTCGGCCGGTGTTGTGTGCCGCGACGCGCGACGTTTTTGGCGTCACGGTCACCTTGGCGCGCTCGCGACGCTACGCGCGACTCAACTTCGCGAAGCTCGCCATCAGCTTCTTCACGCCCTTGTCGGGGAACGCGACGGTGACCTCTTCATCGTCATCGCGCGCGACACTCGACACGACCATTCCTTCGCCGAGTGAAGGGTGCAGCACGCGATCGCCCGCGCGAAAGCGCGTTTCGGATGCGACTGCAGCGCGTTCCTTCGTTGCGCGGCCGGTCCACGAGCCGGGCAGGCCGGCGAGCATCGCATCGCGACGCGCTTGCTTGCGCTCCTCGTAGCGAGTTCGGTCCCGCTCCCAATCGAGGTCGGCCCACGAGTCGCGCTCCTCGGTCTCGATGTCGCCGCGAAGCTCGACGCCTTCGCTCGGCAGCTCCGTGAGAAAGCGCGACGGCGGATTCATGTTGGTGTGACCGAAGAGCGATCGACGGCGCGCGTACGTCAGATACGCGCGGTCCTTCGCGCGGGTGATGCCGACATAGCAGAGGCGCCGCTCTTCCTCGAGCTCCGACTCCTTGCCGCTGTCGATCGCGCGGATATGCGGGAAGACTCCCTCCTCCATTCCCGTCATGAACACGATTGGAAACTCGAGGCCTTTGACCGCGTGCATGGTGATGAGCGTCGCGGCGGGCTTGGCCTCCTGATACTCGTCGACGTCGGACACGAGCGCGATCTCCTCGAGGAAGCTCGGAAGCTGCTCCTCCTGGGGCAGGGCGACGTAATCCTCGGCCAATGTGCGGAGCTCCTGCACATTGGCCCAGCGCTCCTCGCCCTCCTCGGTACCGTCCTTGAGGTACGTCTCGTAGCCGGTCAGTGAGACGAGCTCGTCGATCAGGCGCGGAAGCGCGAGCTGCTCGCTCACGCTGCGGAGCCGCCGGATTATCTTGCCGAACGCGATGAGCGCGTCCTGCTGCCGCCGCTGAATAGTCGTGATGAGGTCGGCCTTCTCGAGCGCCTCCCCCACGCTGATCTCGTGCTCTCGCGCGGTCGCGAGGAGGGCGGCGCGCGTCTTGTCGCCCAGACCGCGCGGCGGGGTGTTAAGCACGCGCGCGAGCGCGAATGCATCCTGTGGATTCCGGATGAGCCGGAGGTACGCGAGCGTGTCCTTCACCTCGCGGCGCTGGTAGAAGGAGACGCCGCCCACGATCTGGTACGCGAGGCCGAACGCACGGAACGTGTCTTCGATCGCGCGCGACTGGGCGTTGGTCCGGTACAGCACAGCGACGTCGCGCGTTCCGTGGGCTTCCCCTTCGCGCTGCAAGCGCTCGATCTCGCGCGCGACGAGCTCGGCCTCATGCGACTCGTCGTACGCCTGCATCACCACGACATCGGTCCCGCCCTGCCGGTCGGTCCAGAGCTTCTTCTCCTTGCGGGCCCCGTTGTTGCGGACGACCGAGTGCGCCGCGTCGAGGATCCGCTGCGTGGACCGGTAGTTCTGTTCGAGCTTGACGACCTTCGCGTTGGGGTAGTCGCGCTCGAAGTCGAGGATGTTGCGGACATCGGCGCCACGCCAGCTGAAGACGGACTGATCGTCGTCGCCCACGACCGCCAGGTTTTGCTTGAAGCCCGCGAGGTAGCGAAGCAGCACGTACTGGGCGCGGTTCGTGTCCTGATACTCATCGACGAGGATGTGCTGGTAGCGGTCCTGCCATTTCTCGAGCGCCCGGTCACTCGTCTCGAACACTCGGCAGGCAAGAAGCAACAGGTCGTCGAAGTCGACCGCGTTGTTCTCGCGGAGGAGCTCGTCGTACCGCTTCCACACGATGGCGGCGATCCGATCCAGCTGGCCCTTGGGGTTCGATGCGAGGTCGGCCGGGCCCTTGAGCTCGTTCTTGGCGCTCGAGATGACCGCGGCGATGGCCCCCGGGGCGAAGACGCGCTCGCTGGCATTGGTGTCGCCCATGGCCTGGCGGAGCACCGCCCGCTGGTCGGCTTCGTCGTAGATGGCGAACGAGCGGTCGATCCCGACCAGCGGCCCTTCGCGACGGAGGAGGCGCGCGCAAAACCCGTGGAACGTCCCGACGGTGAGCTCCGCCAGGCGCTCCTTGCCCACCAGACGGTCGAGCCTCTCGCGCATCTCCTTGGCTGCCTTGTTCGTGAACGTCACGGCCAGGATCGCGCTCGCGGGCACCGCGAGATCGCGGATGAGGTACGCGACGCGGTGCGTCAGGACACGGGTCTTTCCCGACCCGGCCCCGGCGAGGATCAGCAGAGGCCCGTCGCCGTGGGTCACCGCGGCGCGCTGCTCGGGATTCAACGGGTCGAGGATGGGGTCGGACATCACGTCCATCGTAGGAAGCCGTGCGCCTTGCGGCGCCCAGCTTCCTGCTACTTCGCTGCGCTACGTACTAGGAAGGGAATCGGACTGTTGATTCGTCGTGGATAAGCGGCCGAATTCGTGGACAAGATCGAAGGCGAAGGTCTCGATTTGGTGGATAAGTTGATTGCCTGGCACCAGAGCACAACGTAAATTTCGTCTCGTCCCGAGGGGTCTGCTAAAGGGAACGGGTCCGAGATTCCATCAAGGTCAACGTTCCCCGGGAGCGCAACCGGAGATAGCATCAAAGGCGGTCCGAGAGGATATCGAGGATCGGCTCCACGGCCAGGCCGCAGAGCTTTGAAGCTGCGGTCGGGCACGGAGGCAGGTCGCTCGGGGCGTTTTCTTTTCCCCCACCCAGTTACATCCACCCCTGTCCGTCGACCGTACATTTTTCGTAGTGCCTGAGCAGCATCCGCCCGACGACGCCCTCCTGGCCTCACTCGCCGCGCGGGATTTGAGCGCCCTCGCCACGCTGTACGACCGCTACGGGCGCCTCGCGTACTCCCTCGCTTACCGGATCCTCGGAGAGAGCGAGGCGGCGGAAGACGTCGTCCAGGACGCGTTCCTGTCGGCCTGGAGAGGCGCGGGAAGCTACCGGCGCGAGCGGGGCAACCCTCGTGCCTGGCTCCTCTCGATCGTTCACCACCGCGCCGTAGACATCCTCCGTCGCAAGACCACGTTCCGGCCGGCGCCGCTCGAGATGGCTGAATCCCAGCCGAGCGACGAGGACACCGCGCTGGCGGCCGAGAAGAACGTCGAGCACCGCACGGTCCGCGACGCGCTCGAGGCCTTGCCGCAGGCGCAGCGCCGGACGATCGAGCTGGCCTATTTCGGCGGCTACACCCACGTGGAGCTGTCCGAGCTTATGGGCGTCCCGCTCGGGACGGTGAAGGGCCGGATGCGGATCGGCTTGCAGAAGATGCGTCGGGCGCTGGAGCGAACCAGATGAACGAACACGTCCAGGACGACCTCGAGGCGTACGCGCTCGGCGCTCTCGACCCGGCCGATGCGGAGCGGCTCGCGCAGCACCTGGCGTTGTGTGCGTCTTGCTCGAATGACGCGGCCTCACTCGCTGAGATCGTCGGCACTCTCCCTGACACGGTCCCTTTGCGCGAGCCGAGACCGGCGCTGCGGGACCGGCTTCTCGGGGCCGCGACAGCCGAGGCGCGGCAAGCGACGCCCAGGCGCTCCCTCCGCTGGTCATTCGGCGCGGTCCGTCTTTCCCGGATCGCGTTCGCTGGTCTCGCGGCCGCGGTGATCGTGCTCGGCGCTGCCGATGTGGACGCCTACCGGCGCATGGTGACGGTCGCCGCCGAGCGCGATGCGTACAACAGAACGCTCGAGAGCCTCCGCGAGGGCGCTCGCCTCTGGTACATGGCGGGGAAAGACTCGTTCGCGGGCTCAGGGGGGACGCTGTACGAGCCGCGCGCCGACGGCAAACAGCCGTTCGTCCTCTTTCACGACCTGCCTCCGATCAACGAAGGGCAGGTCCTGACGATCTGGTTGGTGAGTCCGGACAGCGCGTGGGCCCGTGCCGCGACGTTCCGACCGAATGGCCAAGACATTCAGGTGGTGCAGATCAACACGGAGGTCGCGGGCTTCGACCGCTGCGCGGTCACGCTTGACGATTCCCCGTCGGGCAAGCACGGCACCATCGTCATGGAGTCGCGGATCGCGCCCCCATCCACCGCACCCTAGAAACTGGAAAGAGATCGACCGCTCTCGTCGAGCGGCCGACCAAACGGACTTCTGTGACCTCTCTCGTTACATCGCTTTCGCGGGCATCGCCATGCGGCCACCCAAGAAAGCTGCGGCCAGCGCCCACACGCCTACGACAAAGTGCAGGATGTCGTCCGCCGGGCTCTCGAGGTTCGCGATACCGAATGTGTTCGGTGACGCGTTCGCCGCGACGGCGAAACCGTACACGGTGAAGAACAGCGCAAGAACGCCGACAGCTACGACCAGCCACTTCTGGAGGCTTGCGTCCTTGAGGACGTAGGCCGCCGCGATGGCGATGATCCCGAGTCCCGTGTGAGCAACATTCTCCGCGTTGTCCAGATAGAAGAACGAATTCATCTGGCTGAAAACGCCCGCGAAACCGATTAGGCCAAGCGCAAGAAGCACGATGCCGCCGATGAGCAAGAACTGCTTGGGATTCAAGATCGATCCTCCCGGATGGTTGTCGGCGGGAGGTACGAAAGAAAGAGGCCCGCTGGTTCACAGCGGGCCTCCTCGTTGCGCCTAGTACTCGCTTCGCTCGTCTGACCGTCGTCGCCTCGCTCGCGTGAGCAAGCTCCCGCGGCTCAGCTCCTAGCTCAGTAGTCCATCCCGCCGCCACCAGGCATTGCGGGAGCCTTGTCCTTCTCGGGGAGATCGGTGATGAGCGCCTCGGTCGTGAGGATCATCGCCGCTATCGACGCGCCGTTCTCGACGGCGGATCGAACGACTTTCACCGGGTCGATGATCCCGGCTTTCGGCAGGTCGACGATCTGGCCGGTCATGACCTCGTAGCCCCAGTTCGGGGACTTCGCCTCCTGCTGCTTGCGCCGGACCTGGGCCAGGATGACCGCTCCGTCCTCGCCGGCGTTCGCGACGAGCTGACGGAAGGGTTCCTCGAGCGCGCGGCGGAGGATGTTCACGCCGGTCTTCTCGTCGCCCTCGGCCTTGACACTGTCGAGCGCCTTGATCGCGTTTATGAGCGTGATCTCACCGCCGGGGACCATGCCCTCCTCGATGCCCGCGCGGGCAGCTGAGAGTGCGTCCTCGACGCGGTGCTTCTTCTCCTTGAGCTCCACCTCGGTGGCCGCGCCGACCTTGATGACGGCGACGCCCCCGGCGAGCTTCGCGAGACGCTCCTGGAGCTTCTCCTTGTCGAAGTCGCTGGTGGTCTCTTCGATCTGAGCCTTGATCTGCTTGACTCGGGCCATGATCTGGTCCTGCTTGCCGTGACCCTCGACGAACGTGGTGTCGTCCTTATTCGCCGTGACACGGCGTGCCCGGCCGAGATCCTGGATGGTCGTCGCGTCGAGCTTGCGTCCGGCCTCTTCGGTGATGACCTGGCCGCCGGTGAGGGTCGCGATGTCCTCGAGCATGGCCTTGCGGCGGTCGCCGAAGCCTGGGGCCTTGACGCCGAGGATGTTCAGTGTGCCGCGAAGCTTGTTCACGACGAGGGTCGCGAGCGCCTCGCCATCGACGTCCTCGGCGACGATCACGAGATTCTTCGAGACCTGAACGAGCTTCTCCAGCACGGGCAGGATGTCGGTGATCGCCGAGATCTTCTTGTCGGTGATGAGGATGTAGGGGTCCTCGATGACCGCTTCCATGCGGTCGGCGTTGGTGACGAAGTAGGCGGAGATGTAACCGCGGTCGATCTGCATGCCCTCGACGAACTCGGTCTCGAACTGCAGGCCCTTGGACTCTTCGACCGTGATCACGCCTTCCTTGCCGACCTTCTCCATAACGTCCGCGATGAGGTCGCCGATCTGCTTGTCCGCGGCGGAGATGGTCGCGATCTGGGCGATCTGCTCCTTCTGGTGCTCCCCTTCCACCTTCGTGGACTGGGCCTTCATCTCTTCGACGACGGCGGTGACGCCGCGCTCGAGACCTCGCTTCAGGAGCATGGGGTTCGCGCCCGCGGCGATGTTCTTCATGCCCTCGTGGACGATGGCCTGCGCGAGGACGACGGAGGTCGTGGTGCCGTCGCCCGCGATGTCGTTGGTCTTGGTCGCCGCTTCCTTGAGAAGCTGGGCGCCCATGTTCTCGAAGGGATCCTCGAGCTCGACCTCACGAGCGACTGTGACGCCGTCGTGCGTGACGGTCGGTGAGCCGAACTTCTTGTCGAGCGCGACGTTCCGGCCCTTCGGCCCGAGCGTCGTCTTCACGGCATTCGCCATCGTGTCGATGCCGTTCTTGAGCTTCTTGCGTGCTTCCTCAGTAAAGGCCAGCTGCTTTGCCATGCGTACCTCCCCTTAATCGGCGACGAGACCGAGGACGTCTTTCTCACTCAGGATGAGAAGCTCCTCGTCGTCGAGCTTGAATTCGGTTCCGGCGTACTTCTGGAACAAAACGCGGTCACCCTCTTTGAGATCCACCGGAATGCGCTGGCCGGTGTCGGGGTGGCGGTCGCCGGGTCCGACAGCAAGGACACGGCCCTCCTGGGGCTTCTCCTTGGCGGTGTCCGGCAGGACGATCCCGCTCTTCGTGATTTCCTCACGCTCGAGGGCCTTGATGACTACGCGTGAGCCGAGCGGCTTGAGCTTCGTCTTCGCCTTGGGATTGGGCTTGGGCGCGGTTGCGACTGCCATGTCTCTCCCCTCCTTTTGGGTTGTTTCGGGCGCGGCGAATGGCCGCAGACCCACGGATTCGGATTAGCACTCGCCGGGCTTGACTGCTAATGACTCTAGAAGACTAGGAGAAAGACTGTCAAGCGGCGCCCTCGCCGTCGCCGGCCGTCACCAGGCCGGTTTCGGCCACAACGCGATCTTTGCCGGCTCGCTTGGCCGCGTAAAGCATGGCGTCCGCGGCCTCGAGCACCTGCTCGGAGCTGCGGCCGGGCCGCCAGGCGGCGACCCCGGCGCTCACGGTGATCGCGATCTTGGGGTCGGCGCGTCCCTGGAGCTCGACCGCCTCGCGAACGCGCTCGGCCGCGATGCGCGACTCCTCGAGTCCCGACTGCGGCATGAGCACAAGGAACTCGTCACCGCCGGTGCGCACCCCGACGTCGGACCCGCGGAGCGTCTTGCGCATCGTATTGGCCAGGCCGCGGAGCGCGAGATCGCCCTGCTCGTGCCCGTATGTGTCGTTGACGTTCTTCAGGCCGTCGACGTCCATCGCGACGACGCTGTACGGCTGACCGTGGCGGACCGCGAGGGAGTGCATGAGCCGGAGCTGCTCGGCCAGGAAGTGGCGGTTGTGAAGGCCGGTGAGTCCGTCCGTCGTGGCCTGCCGCTGCGCGGTCTCGAGCACACGTCGGGTGGCGAGGCTGAGGGCGACGCGGTCGGCCGCGGCGCGCAGGACCGCGACGTCGAGGATCGAGTCCTGGTCGGGTTCGAGGAAGAGGGCGCCGACGGTGTCGCCGCCGGCCACGAGCGGAACGCAGGAGTAGTGCGAACGGAAGGGCATGTAGGGGCAGACCACCGCATCCTCTGCGGACTTGACCTCGAAGAAACGGCCGCTCCGGATCGCGGGGCAGCTCGTCGGTCCGTTGACCACGGGGTGCGGGCTCGCGCGCCCGGCGGTGCCGACGGGCTCGAGGATCGCGACCGAGGGATCCGTGAACAGAACCGTCGCCGCGGGAAGATGGAAGCCCTGCTGGAGGCTTCGCGCGGCGGTCTGCGCCAGGCTCGCCTCGTCCGTCGTCAGTGCGAGTGCGTCGACCAGGTTGTCCATGCTCTCGAGGACTTTCATGCGCGCTTCGAGCCGGTCGCTCTGTCCGCGGACCTCCTCGAAGGCGAGGAACGAAGCGACGGCCGCCGCCGACGCGTCGGCGATGACCTCGGCGACACGGATCTCGTGAGCGGTCCACTCGCGCTTTTCGTGGCTGGAAACGGCAATGAGGCCGATCACATCGCTGCGATGCACGAGGGGCACAAAGAGCCCGGCCGCGAAGTGCTGGTGCTCGCGCGTCCGGTCCGGGGCGGCCTTGTCGTCGCGCGCATCGTTGACGGCGACGGTCCGCTTCTCTCGGACCGCGCGTCGCCGCGGTGTGTCCTCGGGAAGCGTCGGATCCGCGTGGAACTCCTTGATCACGCCGTCCGGTCCCACGGTGTATCCGTCGGCGAAGTCGGGCTTCGACGCGAAGAGGTACAGGCGGTCGATCGCGAGCGCGTTCTTCGCCGATTCGTACACGACGCGCACGAGCTCGTGCAGCTCGCTCACGCGCGCGAGGCCGAGCGCCGTGTTGCGCGCCACCGAGAGCTCGGCGTTCTGCGTCGCGAGCTCCTCGGTCCGTTGGCGAAGCGTGAAGCGCGTCTCCTGGATCGTTCGCGAGATGAGCGCGGTCATCGCGATCACCGAGACGAGCGCGAACAGGCGGATCACACCGACATCGATCTGCCCGCGCTCGCCACCGAAGAAGACTTCCGCGACGAGGGTCGCGACGTACGCGACGACGGCGATCGTGCCGGTGAAGAGCGTCCCCGAGATGCGCATCCCGAAGACCGTCGCAAGGATCGGGAGCACGTAATACGGGAAGTACCGCGAGTCGATCCCGCCGGTGAGTACGAGGAGGATCGCGGCGATGACCTGGGTGATCGCGGCGCCGACCGCGAAGCGGCTCTTGCCGAGCCAGTTGTCGGGAAACACGTGGAACCAGAGGGTCGCGAAGAGGAAGAGCAGAAGGGAGCTCGCCACGAGCCCGATCCGCGATGCCTGGTCCGTCGTCGGGAGCGCCGCCGTACCGAGCAAGGCGGCGCCGATGCCCCAGCTTGCGGCCTCGGACGCGATGCGTATGCGACGCTCGTAGGAGGCCCGCGACCGCGGGTCACCAACCACCAATTCGCGCCCATGGTGCGGCAAGTCGGTTAGCCTGTCGCCCCCTGAGGAGACAACCGAGCCTGAAGTGCCACAGCCCGATAACGGGGAGGTCCAAACACCGAAACGGCCCCGGCTGGGCTTGGCACCGGACCGCAAGAAGCTAGAGGAGTTCAAGCCGTATTGATGCGTCCCTGGCGCACCCTCGCACGCCGCAGGCTCTTTTCGCGGCCGCCGTGGCTCGAGGTCGGCGACGAACGGGTCGCATTACCCGATGGGCGCGAGGTCGACGGCTTTCTCTGGATACAGACGCGGAATTTCGTCGCGATGGTCGCGATCACCGAGGGCAACGACGTGATCCTCGTGCGCTCATACAAGCACGGTCCACGAACGGTGTCGCTCGCCGTTCCCGCGGGGTACATCGAGCCCGCTGAGGAGCCGCTCGCCGCCGCGAAGCGCGAGCTCCGAGAGGAGACCGGCTATGCGTCAGACGAATGGGCTTCTCTCGGGAGCTACGTCGTGGACGGGAACTATGGCGTGGGGACGGAGTACATCTTCCTTGCGCGCGCCGCTCGCAAGGTGAGCGAGCCCGCGTCCGGCGACCTCGAGGAGATGGAGATCGTGACCGTGCCGCTCGCCGAGATCAGCGAGTACGTGCGGCGAGGCGAGGTCGTGCAGCTTTCGTCTGTGGCCGCGCTCGCGATCGCCGAACAGACGCTGCGCTCGCGAGCTTCGGGAGCTGGCTGAGCAGGATCGTCCGAAACCGCTCGGCGGTTCTCACGCCTACGCGGGGCCGTCGCCGAACTGGGCGGCGGCCCTTTCCTTAGGTCTTGGTCGGAGCCGACAACAGCGAGAGCGGATCGATCGGGACGCC
>DASWCR010000184.1:0-3054 GCA_036389995.1 Candidatus Limnocylindria bacterium
CCTGGGCTGACCGCCGCGACGTTCGCGACCCTTGCGGACCTGTCGGGCGGCCGAGCGATCCTTGGGATCGGCGGTGGCGTCGAGACCGCGACGCGCGTGTACGTCGCGCCGTGGGCGCACGAGCGTCCGCATCCGGCCACCGCGGTGCGCGAGGCGGTCTCGGTCTATCGCGCAATGTGGCGCGGCGAGGAGGTCACGTTCGATGGCGCGGTCGTGCACGTGCATGACGCGACCCTGGATTGCCCGTTGCCTCCCCCCATCCCCATCCTGGTCGCCGCGCGCGGACGCCTGATGCTGCGGCTGGCCGGCGAGATCGCCGACATCGCGCACCTGGCGTCGCTCTTCATGGACGTCGAGCACCAGCGCGACAACGTTCACGCGGTGCTGGACGGCGCGCGCGCCTCAGGTCGCAGCGCGCGCGACCTGGAGATCGACATGTCGGTCACGGTCAGCGTCTCTTCGGATCGCGAGCGCGCGCGTCGCGACGCGCGACGGAATGCCGCCCAGACCATCCTTTGGATCGCCGGGACCGATTCGCACAACGCGCGTCGACGTGACTGGCAGCGGCCGCCTCAGTTCGACGTCGACGAGGACCTCATCCGAGCGCTGACGACGCGGTGGGACATGTGGCGCGATCCCGAGCTCCCCGCGGAGCTCGAGGCGATGATCGACGACGAGACGCTTGACCGTTTCACGATCGCGGGTGAGCCCGAGGAATGCGCGCGCCGGATGCGAGCTCTCGCGGAGGCGTTACCCGAGGTCACGGGATTCCGCATCAAGCTCCCCCGGCCGGTCCGCGCGGCCACATACGCCGATTACGAGGACGCGATCCGCGGGATGGGGCAGGTCATCGCCAAGCTACGCCCGGAGCCTGCGCTCCAGTCGTAGCGCGACCCTGATCGCCGTGGCCTCGTCGTTCGCCGCGATCTGAAGACCGATCGGCAGCCGTGTTCCGGGTATGGGGATCGAGAAGACCGCGCTGTCTGACACGTTGAACGGCCGCGTGAGATCGGTGAGCCGACGCCGTGCCTCGAGCGGATACCTCGCTTTCAGCGGAGGGACGAACGGCACCGTCGGCACAAGAACCGCGTCGACGGTCGCAAGCCGTCGTCTCATTGATGTCCGGAGCCGAGCGAGCTCCCGGCGCGCCGCCACGTAGCCCGAGAGCGGGACCTTCAGGTTGCCCAGAAGGAGCGCGCGGACCTCGTCGCCGTACAGGTCGGGCGCCGACCGCAGCCACCCGAGGTGAATGCGCGTGCCTTCGACCCGAGCGACGGTGAGCGCGACGTCGTTGAGCAGCTGGCGAGGCGGCAGCTCGATGTCGTGAAGATCGCCCGCGACCTTACGGAACGCGACCCGGACCTCGTCGCTCACACCGGTCATCCAGCTCCATGGCACCGCGAGACGGTGGCGTCGTCGGACGGGAGCGCGGATCGGAGCCGGCGCACGCGCCATAAGTTGCGCGACCCGGGCGGCGGTCCTCACGTCCGGCGCGAGGACGCCGACCGCGTCGAGCGACGACGAATTCACGAAGACACCCCGACGATCGATCGCGTTGCGCGGAGGCTTGTAGCCGACGACGCCGCAGAACGCGGCCGGCAAACGCACCGAGCCGAGCGTGTCCGTGCCGAGCGCGGCGTCGCACATCCCCGTGGCGACCGCGGCCGCGCTGCCGCTCGACGATCCGCCGGCGTCGCGATCGGGATGTCGCGGGTTCACCACGTCCCCCTGGTGCGGGTTCTCTGACGTGCCGCCCATCGCGTACTCGTAGAGGCCGGTCTTGCCCACGATCGCGCACCCCGCTGCACGCAGACGGCGCACGCACTCCGCGTCGCGCAGCCGCGCTTCCGTCGAAAGGTGGCGCCCGCCGGCGGTGGTCGGCATGCCGCGCACGTCGATGTTGTCCTTCACCGCCACAACGAGGCCGGCCTTGCCGGAAGCGGTCGGGTCGACGAACACGAACGCGTTGATCGCGCGAAGCTCCAGGGTCCGTTCCAGGGCGCGCTCGATGCGCACGCCCTAGCCGGTCGCTCCGACCGCCCGCATCGGTGACGCTGGGCGCACGATCGCTTCCGCGATCTTCTCGGCGACCATCATCGTCGTCGCGTTGATGTTGACGCGCGGGCAGTCGGGCATGATCGACGCGTCGACGACGCGTAGGCCGTCCACACCGTGGACCCTTCCGTTCGCGTCGACGACGGCGAGCGGATCCGACGCGGCTCCCATGCGGCACGTGCCGCAAGGATGGTGCGAGGTCATCACGTTCCGCCCCAGCCACTCGTCGAGCGCACGCGGGCTAGCGAGATCGGGCTCTTCCGGCTGCGCGAGGGATCCACGTAGAGCGTCGAGCGCACGGCTCGCGCCGATCTCGAGGGCGAGGCCGATCATCGCGCGCATGCGTGCGCGGTCCTCCGGCTCGTTCAGGAACCCGAGATCGACCGCCGGCTGCACGTCGGGATCGGTGCTCACAAGGTGGAGCGATCCGGCGCTCGCCTCGTGCATGAGCAGCGTGGAGATGCCGATGCGCGGGTCTCCGCGTGTTCGCTTCGTCAGCACCGCGACGCCAAGGCAGGCGTCGTTCGTATCGCTCGAGCCCGGCGCCGTGCACCGGAGCTGCACCTGCCAGGGGATGGGCAGCTCCTCGGCCGAACGGTAGCGGTCGGTGACGCGCCAGCTGACGGCCGCGAGCGGATGGTTGCGCAAGTTCTTGCCGACACCGGAGAGATCGGCGACCGGCCTTATGCCCAGCGGCGCGAGCTCGTCCTTCGGTCCGATGCCGGAGAGCAGCAGCAAGTGCGGCGAGCCGATCGCGCCCGCCGAGACGATGATCTCGTCCGCCTGGAGCACGGTGCGTTTGCCGTCGGTCTCGACGTCCACTCTCGTCGCGCGGCCGTCCACGACGATGATGCGGCGGGCGCTCGTGCGAGCCCGGATGGCAAGGTTGGGGCGGCCCCTCGCCGGCGCGAGGTACGCGACCGCGGCGCTCATGCGCTCGCCGGCTCGGATGTTGAACGGCACGGGCCCGCAGCCGTGCGCGTCGGGGTGATTGTGGTC
>DASWCR010000185.1:0-17351 GCA_036389995.1 Candidatus Limnocylindria bacterium
GGTCGTCGCGCAGCTCGGGTACCTGCACGGCCGCAAGACGGAGGACCACGCCGGCCTTCTCATTCGTTTCGCGGGCGGGATGCAGGGCGTCTGTACGTTGTCGCAGGCTTCGGCCGGTCGCCGCAACGAGGTGGAGCTCTCTCTCGATGGCACGGCGGGGTCAGCGACGTGGCACAGCGAACGAAGAGACGAGCTCTGGATGGGCGCCCGGGGTCGCGCGCCTGCGGTCGTGACGCGTTCGGGCGTGCGCTCGGCACCCGCTCGCGAGCTTACGAAGCGGCCGCCAGGCGCGGACGAAGGCCGTCGGAATCTGCTTGCCGCCTTTTACGCGGCCCTCGACGGAAAGCCGTCACCCGTGCCGTTGCCGACGTTCGCCGACGGTTTGCGACATGTCCGGTTCGCGGAAGCCGCGATCGTCAGCGCGCGGCGCCGCGCCTGGGTCGAGATCGCAGACATGAAGACGACGGTCGCTCAGGCCCCATCGTGACCCGGGTCGGCATTCAGGACCGCCTCGTGCCCGGCGCGACTCTGGGCGAAAAGTACGACGCCGCACGGCGCTTTGGCTTCGACGCGCTCGAGCTTTCGGAACGTCCGGCGTTCGACGAAGCACGCACCGCCATCCGCGAGAAGATCCCGGTCACCGCGATCGCCGGCGGCTACCGCGGGTGGTTGATCGATCCGGACCCCGACAAGGTCGCCGCCGCGCGGAACGACATCGCCAGCCTTCTCGATCTCGCGGGCGAGCTTGGCACGGGCATCGTCGTCGTGCCGATCTGGGGACGCACACGCCATCTTCCGGGCATCGCGACCGGGCGTACGCGCGAGGAGGACGAGCGGCTTTTCCTCGAAGGTTTGCGGCCGCTCGCGGTGCATGCCGAGCGAGCGGGCGCGCGAATCTTCATCGAGCCGCTGAACCGCTATCAGAACGACGTGTGCGTGACCATCGCCGACGCGATGCGTTTCCGCGACGCCATCGACAGCGCGGCGGTGTTCGTTGTGGGCGACACGTTCCATATGAACATCGAAGAGGCCGACTTGGCCGCGTCGCTTGCCGACGCCGGCGAGAAGCTCGGCTACGTGCAGATGGCGGACTCGCAGCGCTTCGAGCCCGGCGCGGGTCACATCGATTTCTCGTCGATTTTCTCGGCGCTCGCAGGGATCGGCTACGAGGGCGATATCGGCATCGAGTGCTCGTCGCTGTCGGGCGACCCCGCGATCGTGCTGCCACGGACGGCTGGGCTCATACGCGATCTCATCCGAGAGAGCGAGCTTGCCGTGTGACGAGTCACATCGACGAGTTGATCGCCCGCGGCGAGATCGGCGGCCGCACCGTACGGATCCTCGAGACCGGGGAGGTGGACTGCTACACGTACCCGGTGGCACCGCTGAGCGAGGGTGCAGTCCGCGTGAGAAGCGCGTGCACCGCGATCAGTCCCGGTACTGAGCTGACCTACATCGGTCGCGATGCGACGAACCCATACCTCCATCGCCGGTGGGATCCGGCCCTGCGGCTCTTCACCGAGGGAGCGCCTTCGGTCGCGTATCCGATCGTGTTTGGATACCGTGCCGCCGGGGTCGTCGTGGAATCGCGCACCGACCGCGTTCGCGAGGGTGCGCGTCTCTTTGGCAAGTGGCGACACACCGAATTCACCACGCTCGCCGCGGCAGACGCCGAAGCGCAGCTCCTACCGAACGAGCTCTCTTTCGCTGACGGCGTCGATCTCGCGCAGATGCTGCCGATCGCGCTGAACGCCGTCGCCTTCGCCGAAGGCCGGCACGTCGACGGCCCCGTGGTCGTCTTTGGGTGTGGCCCGATCGGTCTTCTGGTCGCGCAGGTCGCGAAGGCCACGGGCGCGAGGGCCGTCTACGCCGTCGATCGCCTCGCCCAGCGTCTCCAGATCGCGCGATCTCTGGGACTCGAACCGATCAGCGCTGACGGGGACGTCGCGGCGCGGCTCAAACAGGATCTCGGAGCGGAGGCCATCGCGGTCGCCTTCGAGTGCACCGGCAGCCCGGCGGCACTCGGTGAGGCCGTGCGCGTGGTCAGACGCCGAGGCACCGTCGTCGCGGTCGGCTTCTACCAGGGCGATGCGGCCGGGCTTCGGCTCGGCGAAGAGTTCCACCACAACGGAGTGGAGATTCGCTCGGGCCAGATCGGCAATCCGCATCCGAGCTTCGATAGCGAGACCGTGCGCGCCCGCTCGCTCGATCTCGCCCGGAGCGGCCAGGTCGTACTCGGCGGCCTGCCGCGGCACGAGCTTCCGGTGGAGGAGGCGAGCGCCGCCTTCGCGGCGCTTCGGCGGCCGGGCGACATCCTGCAGGTCGTGTTCAGATACGTCTAAAGTCACGCAGAAGCGATCCACGCGGGGAGGTACGCACATGCGAGGGATGAGCTCACGCGCATCTGCGCTGGTGGCGGCCGCAGCGATTCTCGTGACCGCTTGCTCCACAACGGGCACACCCGCGGGTGGAGGGGCGGTCGATCAGGGCAAGCCCTTCGTCTTCGCCTCAACGCAGTTCAGTCCTGTCACCGAACAAGAGAACATGCGCAAGAAGATCCTGGCTGCGTATCAGGGCGCGTCGGTGGATTTCATTACCGATCAGAGCGCGGTGATCCTCAACCGAATTTCCGCGGAAGCGAAGGCCGGCGGTGAGCAGCAGATCGGCCTGGTCGGCATCGAGAACGGCGAGTTCGCCGCCCTCGTCGCCGCGGGTGCGTTCGACGACATCACGAAGATCGCGGACAAGCACAAGGATCAGAAGATCCCTCAGGACATGCTCACCCTCGGTAAGGTCGGCGGCAGCGCGCAGGTTTACATCCCGTGGATGCAGGCGACCTATTTCATGGTCGCGAGCAAGCAGGCACTGCAGTACCTGCCGACCGGCGCGGACGTCAACGCCCTCACCTACACGCAGCTCGTCGCTTGGGCAAAGAACATCACCGACAAGACCGGACAGAAGAAGTTCGGCTTCCCGCTGGCGACGGATGGACTCATCCATCGCCTGATCCAGGGCTATTTCTATCCGTCGTACACAGGCGGGCTCGTCACGACATACAAGAGCGCGGACGCGGTCACGATGTGGAACGACATGAAGGAGCTTTGGAAATACTCGAACCCGCAGTCGACGACCTACTCGAAGCTGTCGGAGCCGCTGCAATCGGGTGAGATCTGGCTCGGCATCGACCACGTCGCCCGGCTCATCGATGTTCTGAAGGCGAAGCCGGACGACTTCGTCGCCGTTCCGGCACCGGCCGGCCCGAAGGGCCGGTATTACATGAGTGTCGTGATCGGACTCGGCGTCCCGAAGTCCTCGCCGAACAAGGCCGGCGCGGAGGCGCTCATCGATCACTTGCTCAAGCCCGAGACCCAGATCCTCACACTCCGCGAAAACAGCTTCTTCCCTGTTGTCAGCGTCACGATGCCTTCGGACCTCAACAAGGGCCTGCAGCTCGAAGCAGATGCGGTGGCCAAGCAGGCCAGCGCAAAGGACGCGAAGGTCGTCCCGCTGCCGGTCGGCCTCGGCGCGAAGGGCGGGGAGTTCAACAAGGCGATCACCGACACGTTCGTGCGCATCGTCCTGAAGAACGAAGCCGTGCCGACGGTGCTCGACGAGCAGGGCGCGATCATTCAAAAAATCATGACCGACGGAAGCGTCAAGTGCTGGGGTCCGGACGGATCGTCAAGCGGCCCATGCCAGGTGAAGTGACCTAACAAGAGAGAAGAGGGAGAGGAGATGCGGACGCGCACGGAACAGTTCCTGCCGTTCGCGCTCCTCCTTCCCTCGATCGGATTCCTCGGTCTTCTGATCGTCATCCCCATGGTCCAGGCGCTGCTGCTCGCTGTGATGGCGGAGGGTGGGGGATTCACCCTCGAGAACTTCCAGCGGATGGTCGCCGACGTGAACTTCAGCGACGCGTGGCGCAACACGCTTCTGCTCCTCGTCCTGATCGTGCCCCTGCAGATCGTGCTGGCGCTGGCGATGGCCCTTCTCATAAACTCGCGCTTCCGCGGGCATGGTCTCTTTCTCTACATCTACGCGATCCCGCTTGCGATCTCGGATCTGGCCGCGGGCATTCTCTGGCTCGCGGTCTTCACCGAGCGTGGCTACCTCAACAGCACTCTTCAGAGCGCCGGCGTGATCGACCAGCCGATCCTGTTTCTCTCGTTCGACAATCTTGCGGGCATTCTCACGGCGATCGTGATCGCCGAGGCCTGGCGCGCCACCGCCATCGTTCTCGTCATCCTTATCGCCGGGCTCCAGCTGATCCCGCGTGACTACTTCGAAGCGGCGGACCTCTTCGGGGCAAACCGGCTGCGACGCACGGTGCACGTCGTGCTGCCGCTCCTCCGGCCAAGCCTCCAGTCCGCACTGATCATCCGCACGATCTTCGCGTTCCAGACGTTCGCAGTCGTCTTCGCCCTCGCTGGCCGCAATATGCCGGTCCTCGCGGGCGAGGCGTACACGTGGTACGCGACCAACCGGAATGAGCACGTTGCCGCCGCATACGCGGTGCTCCTGCTCGGCCTGACGATCGTCGCGACGGTCGTGTACCTGCGTGTTCTCGGCCTTCGCGAAGCGGAGGTGCAGCGGTGAACGCACGGGTTCTCGACCGCAGCCTTCTCTACGGTTCCGCGATCTTCCTCGCGATCTGGGTGCTCGTTCCGTTCTATCTGATCGCGATATCCGCCTTCACTCCGCAGGCGAAGATCTTCGACTACCCCAAGCCGCTTGTCCCCACGAGCTTCTCGACCGAGACGATGCAGTTCTTTCTGGAGGCGCGCGGGGTGCTCCCGTCCGTCCTCAACAGCCTCCTGGTCGCCGCGTTCACGATCGTCTTCGGGCTGACGCTCGGCACACCCGCGGGATATGCGTTGGCCCGCTTCCGGTTCCGCGGGCGCGAGGCCTTCCAGGTCATTGTGCTCGCGACGAAGATGTTTCCGATCGCCATCCTCTCGATTCCGCTTGCGGTGACCTTCCTGCAGCTCGGTCTCTACGACAATCTCATCAGCGTCGCCCTCGTTCACACCGCGATGGCCTTGCCGTTCATTGTCCTCGTGACCAGCGGCGTGTTCGTGGCGGTTTCGCACGAGCTCGAGGAGGCCGCCCAGACGCTCGGGTGCAGCCGCTGGGGCGCCTTCCTTCGCGTCGCCCTTCCGCTGGCGCTTCCGGGGCTCGCCGCTGCGGCGATCTTCACGTTCGTGATCTCGTGGAACGAGGTCTTCGCCGCGACGATCCTCACGCTCCGCACACGGACGCTGCCGGCACAGGTACTGGCCTCTCTGTCGACCTCGCCGCTCGCCTTCAAGTTCGCCGGTGGCCTTTTCATGGTCCTTCCCGCGATCGCTTTCATATTCCTCATCCGCAAATACCTGATGAACCTCTGGGGGTCGCGCTGATGGCGGGCATCACCATCGACGGCGTCGGCAAGATCTTTGGGAAGACGCCCGCGCTCAAAGACATCTCGCTCGACGTCCGGGACGGCGAATTCATGGTCCTTCTCGGACCATCCGGTTGCGGCAAGACGACGCTGCTGCGGTGCGTGGCCGGACTTGAGCAGGTCAATGGTGGGCGCATCCGCATCGGCGACCGCGATGTGACCGACCTCGCGCCGCGCGACCGGAACATCGCGATGGTCTTCCAGAGCTATGCGGTGTTTCCGCACATGACCGTTGGCAGCAACATCGGGTTCGGCCTCCGCATGAAGCGTCGTCCCAAGCCCGAGATCGAGAGGCGCGTGCGCGAGGGAGCTGAGCTCCTTGGGCTCGTGCCCTTCCTCGACCGCTATCCCGCGCAGCTCTCGGGCGGCCAACGTCAGCGGGTCGCCGTCGCGCGGGCGCTCGTCATGGACGCGCCGGTGCTCCTCATGGACGAGCCGCTCTCGAATCTCGACGCGCTTCTCCGACTCCAGGCGCGTGCCGATCTCAAGCGCCTGCACAAAGAGGTGAAGCGCACGACGATCTACGTGACGCACGATCAGGTCGAGGCGATGAGCATGGGCGACCGCATCGCGGTCATGCGCGAGGGCTCGATCGAGCAGCTCGGCGCGCCGATGGAAATCTACGACAACCCCGCGACTCAGTTCGTGGGCGGTTTTATCGGTTCGCCACCGATGAACTTCCTCCGCGGCGCGGTTCGCGACGGCTCCTTCGCGGGCGATGGGTTCGCCGTGCCGATGTCGCGATCGCGAGCCGACCTACAAGGCCGCGAGATGGTCTTGGGCGTTCGGGCGGAGCACATCACGATCGCCGGCGACGGCATCCCCGCCCGCGTGATGGTGATCGAGCCGCTCGGCTCGCATGCTCTCGTGACCGTCCTCGTCGGCAAGACCCCGGTGAAGGTGCAGGCCCCGATCGACGTTGCGGTCCAACCCGACCAGGCGATCAACCTTCGCTTCAACGAGGCGACGCTCCGGTGGATGGACGCCGGCACGGGCTCAGCGATCCCGCGCTGAACGCAGCGCCGCTCGACCGCCGCGGGCCGTACAAGCCGCTCGATGTCGGCAACGGGATCGTCTCCGGATCGCTCACGCCGGGTGGACGTTGGCTCTCGCTCGGGATCGCGCATCCCCTTCATGGCCGGGTGGAACTTACGACGATGGAGCCATTCACCGGCGGCCGCTTCGATCAATCGGAAGTGCGCGCGTACCGCGAATCGCTTGCCGATCCGAAGCGTCCAAGCTTCGGCTTCGACCTGCTGGACGCGGAGCCGAGCTCGGTCTGGCTCGCGGAAGACTCCTTTCCCTCCGCGGTCGTCGATCGCGCCGAGGGCCGCCTCGAGTCGATCGTCGTCGCGCCCGCCGGACGCAGCGGCGCGGTCCAGATCGTCCGGATCAAAGCGAAGATGGAGATCCGCGGCCCCACGTGGACGAGCACGATGCGACTCGGGCGCGCCGAGTACACCCAGCTCACAGCTGGCGGCGCCCTTCCGGACGCGCACGCCCACAACCGGATCTCGATGCATCAGCGCGATGACTGGCCGGACAGTTTGTTCCTCATCGAAGACCGCGCGCTGGGGGCCGCCGCAACGATCGCGGCGACGTATGCGGAGATCGGCGCGGGAAGCGAAGCCGCCGCGATCCTCGTGGTCTCGATCGGGCTCGAGCCGATGGCGACGATGACTGAGGCGCACGAGCTCGCCCGCGACGCCGAGACGCTGGTCGAACAGCACCTGAACGAGCGGCGCAAGCTCTGGACAGGTTTGGATCTCGCCGGCCCGACCGCGCAACCGGCGCGTCGTGGCGTCTCATACGCGATGGACTGCGCCGCATCACGAACCGGCGACGCTATCGCCATCCTCGCGGACCACGAGATCCTGCCGCTCGTATGGACGCGGGATGCGTACTACGTGTGCCGGGCGCTTCTCGCGATCGGCCCTCGCGAGCCGCGGATCGCCGCATTTGTCGATGGGTTCATCCGCTGGAGCTTCGAGGTCGCGGAAACCGTCGATGGGTGGTGGCCGCGCGCTTCGCTCGCGTCGGGGGCCATCAAAGATCCCGTGTTCCAGCTCGACCAGCAGCTCTGGCCGCTCCTGCTGATCTCCGACCACGCCCGCCTTACCGGCGATGCGTCCCTGCGCGAGCACTACGCGGCGTCGTGCGGCAACGTGATCGACCGTCTCCTCGCGGCCCGCTCTTCATTCGGGCTCATCGCCACGGCTGAGACGCCGGCCGACGATCCCCTGGTCCAGCCGTTCCATTTCTCGAGCCACGTTCTGCTGTGGCGCGTGCTCGCGGCGTTCGATCGCCCGGCCGCATCCGAGGTTCGTGACGCGACCCTTCGCCATTTCGCAAGCGATGGCAGGTTCGCGTATGCGATCGCGGGACCCGACGCCGCAAATGCACGCCACTACCACGACGCAAACGATTTTCCGACGGTGTTCGCACCGGGATGGGGGTTCTGCTCCGTGGACGATCCGCGGTGGCGCGCCACGATCGATTTCGCGTGGAGCATCGCGAACGAGGGTTACTTCGCGGGAACGCTCGCCGGGCTCGGCTCGGTGCACACGCCGCATCCGTGGCCGCTCGGCGATCTGCAGGAGATCGTCCTCGCGCGCGTGACGAAGGACGCGGCGCTGGAACAGCGCGCGAGAGTGCGCCTCACGCAGGTGCAGACCTGGGACGGAATGCTTCCCGAGGCGTACGACGAGACGAGCGGTGCCGTCGCGTCGCGGCACTGGTTCGCCTGGCCTGCGGCGTTGCGCGCGCTCCTCGAACGCGACCCTATGCTCACCGCGCCGTGACCCGCCCCACCCTCATCACGATCATCGGCAAGAGCGCGAAGGATCCGCGCGATCCGGTTCCCGAGAAGGCGCTGCGGATGGCCGAGGAGGTGGGGCGTCTCATCGCCGAGCGCAAGGGCATCGTCGTCACCGGCGGGCTCTCCGGTGTCATGGAGGCCGTAAGCCGCGGTGCCAAGAGCGCCGGCGGTGTCGTCATCGGGATCCTGCCGGGATTCGACAAAGGCGACGCCAACCAGTTCGTCGACATCGCGATCACCACCGGCATGGGCTGGATGCGCAATACGCTGACGGTCCGCGCGGCGGACGCCGTGATCATGATCTCGGGCGGGATCGGCACGCTGAACGAGCTGACCGTCGCGTACGAGCTCAAGCCGACAGTGATCCTCGAGGGGACCGGCGGCTGGTCGTCGCGCATTCGGGAAGTCGCGTACGGTGGCAAGCACCTCGAGGAAGCGAAGATCGCCGAGCTCCACTTCGCGCAGACGCCCGAGGAGGCGGTCGAGCTCGCGTTCTCGCTCGCGGCCCATGGTCATGGCGACTCCCGAGTGGCCGAGCGCGAATTCAGGAGCTGACCAACCATGACCAAGGCTCTCGCCGACTGCCTTCGCTACAACCGGTGGGCGAACCTCATCTTGATCGATGCCTGTCGTGGGCTGACGGCGGAGCAGCTGGACACGCGCGCCAAGCACTCGTCGCGTTCGGCGCGGGATCTGCTCTCGCACATCGTCGGTTCGGAGCTGACGTTCGTACTGCGCACGAAGGGTCGACAGAACGAAGGCGAGTCACGGCAGGTGGACACGTGGCCCGGGTTCGAGGTGCTTCGCGAGGTAGCCGCCTCGAGCGGCGAGGACCTCATCGCGATTGCTGCGGGGCTCGATGAGGACGAGCTCGTCGCCCTGCCGTACCAGGGCAAGACGTACGAGTATCCGAAGAGCTTCTTTCTGCTCCACGCGATCGAGCACGGGGTGGAGCACCGGACCGAAATCAAGGTCACGCTCGCGCTGATCGGCATCGAGACCCCCGACCTGGACGCCTGGTTCTATGCCCCAGGAGCCGGATATGGTCGTGAAATCGCGAATAACGCCGATCCTCGCGGCGGGCGCTAGAGAGGCGGAGCGCCGATCCGCGGCAGCGTCGCTTCGCACCACGCCGCGGCCGCGAGGAGGCGCCGGTCATCGCCGGGCGTCGCGACGAGCTGCAGTCCCAACGGCAACCGGCTTGGGCCGAGGCCGCTCGGGATCACGATCGCCGGGGCGCCCACGAGCGACCACCTCGTGCAGAAGCGCGGGTCGCCGGTCGTCTCGGGGGTCGGCGCCTCGCCGACCGTGGCGGGGGTCAGGATCGCGTCGTACGGAGTGGCCCACGATGCGAACGCTTCGATCAACCGCTCGCGCGCGCGGAGCGCGTCGCGGTAAGCAACATCAGAGATCGCCGCGCCGTCGGCAAGATGGCTGCGCACGATCTCGCTCACGAGCGCCTCGCGCCCACTCATATCCCGGTCCATCGCGCGTGCTTCCTCGTACAGCATGATCGTGCGGAGCACGCGCTGGGCGTCGTCGAGTCCGGCCGGCGGAGCCGGCCATTCGATCGGATAGCCGGCGGCCGCGAGCCGATCGACGTCCGCCTGAAATCGCTTCTGGACGGCGTCGTCGGCGTGCTCCCACTCGCCGGTGCGGAGCGCGGCGAGCTTCGGCGGTGTCCTGTCATCCGACCACCAGCGCCCCACGGGCTCGCCGGCCATCGCCGCTGCGAGGCTCGCGGCGTCGTGGACCGATCGCGCGAACCCGCCGACCTGGTCGAGGGTGTCCGATGTCACGAACATCCCTTCGCGTGAGAGCCGCCCGAAGCTGGGCTTGAACCCGACCACGCCGCAGAACGCGGCCGGGCGGATCACCGATCCGTTGGTCTGGCTGCCGACCGCGAGCGGGACCACGCCCGCGGCAACCGCCGCGGCCGATCCCATCGATGACCCGCCGGACGTGCGCGACAGGTCCCATGGATTACGCGTCGGCCCGGGATGCGCCATCGCGAGCTCGGCCGTGACCGTTTTCCCGACGACGATCGCCCCGGCAGCGCGAAGGTTCCGCACCACCTCCGCGTCGCTCTCCGCGATCCGTCCCGCATAGAGCGCGCTGCCGCGCTCGGCGGGAGCGCCCGCTGTGTCGAAGATGTCCTTCACCCCGACCGGGACGTGCACGAGCGCGCCCGCCGCACGCGTCGCGATGAGCGCCGCGTCCATGAGCAGCGAGTTCTCCGCATCGAAATAGACGAACGCGTGAAGACGCGGCTCGGTCTCACCGAATCGCCGGACGCTGGCCTCGACCGCCGAGCTCACGGCGGGATGATGCTCCGACGCGGTCAGCCTCTCCTGGTGCTGCCCTTTGCGCGGCCCGCTCGGCGCAGGACGAGAAGCTGCCGAAGCTCGGCAAACCGGTCGCGGAGCCAGCGCCGGTCGCGCTCCGCCAAGCGGACCATCGTCGCGGCCATCGCGACGAGCTCGTCGGCCTCCACGTCCACGAGCGACGCGGCCTCGGCCTCGCCTACGCCCGTCGCTGCGAGGAGGAGCGCCGCGGGAATGCCAAGGACCGCCGAGAGACGCGCGAATACGGCGGCGCGTGGCTGCTGGATGCGACCCGCCTCCAGCTCGGCGATCGCCGCGCGCGAGATACCCACCCGGTGGGCGAGCTCGGCCTGAGTGAGGTGCAGCCCCTCGCGCGCGGATCGGACCGCGAGCGCCAGCGGCGGCCGTGACACGGACTTCGGAATGACAGGACGCTAGCATTATGTCAGGGCACGCCAGGACTCTGACAGCGCGTCAGTATACTGACACGATGCTCATGATCGGCGCGGACCACGTCGCGGCGGCAGCCGGCGCCGACGCGATCCTGTTTCTTGCGATCCCGGTGATCTGGATCATCGGGGTCATCGTTTTCGTCGCATTCAAGTTCCATTCTCGCTGACGATGGCCGAGACCCTCCAGGCCATCCTCGCGATCACATTGATCGACCTCGCCATGTCCGGCGACAACGCGCTCGTCATCGGCATGGTGGCGCGAGGCCTGCCCAGGTCGCAGCGCCGCAGGGCGATCGTGTTCGGTGCCGGCGCCGCGGTGGTGATCCGCGTCGCGGCGGCTGCGGTGGTCACCCTGCTCCTGACCATTCAGTACCTGCAGCTTATCGGCGGCCTCGCGCTGGTCGTGATCGCGTACCGGCTCGTCCGACCCGAGGGCGGCGAGGGCCCGAAGGTCCGCGAGGTCACGACCCTCCACGCGGCGATCGTCACCATCCTCGCCGCCGATTTCGCCATGAGCCTCGAGAATATCCTCGGGGTAGGGGCGGCCGCGCACGGGAACATCCTTCTACTGCTCTTCGGCCTGGGTCTGTCGATCCCGATCGTCCTCTTCGGAAGCGGGGTCGTGATCGGACTGCTCGACCGGTTCCCTCAGGCGACCTGGTTGGGCGCGCTCGCCATCCTCTGGACCGCCGCCGATCTCATCGTGAACGAGCCTTCGCTCGCGGTGCTGCACTCGATGCCTTACGTGGGGTTGGTCCTGACCGCCCTCTTTCTTGCGATCGTCGTGGCCGCACGTTTCCGTCACGTAGCGCTTGCGCGCGTGGGTATGCGGCCCTCGAGCCCGGCCGACCGGCGGGAGCGGCGCGCGTCCTGATCGTCCGGCGCATCGTCACGCGCGGTGCCCATCCTTTCGGCAGGTCCCGAATCACGCCTCTGATCCGGCGAAAGCCGGCCTTGCGGAACATCGCGTCGGTGCCGAAGAACGCGAAGTCGTCGTGCACCCGCTTCGCGTCCGCGCGAGGGTAGGCTTCGACGGCCGGCGCGCCGCGGCTTCCCGCATATTCCACCGCCGCGCGGATCATCGCGACCGCGACTCCTTGACCGCGGTGGCCGCGCCTGACAGTGATGCACGGGATCACCCATGCCGCCACCTCGTCGACGGGTGGCGTGGCCTTCGAGTTTCGAATGCGCGCGAAGTCGTACCGCGGCCCGAGCGAGACGAACCCGATCGGCTCGCCGCCCCGGTAGGCCACGAGTCCGGCTGAGTTCTTGCGGCGCCGGGCCAGCTTTGCGAGCACCGCTCGGCGCTTCGCCTCGGCCGTCCCAGGGCCGCCGACGGTGATGCCGAGCTTGCGCTGCTCCGCGGCGGTGTAGCGCGGGAAGAGGTCCCAGCAGGCCGAGCCCCACGTCCCGCGCGTTACGGTCTTCACATCGTCGACGCGCGCCGCCGTGAGGGGCCGGATCGTCAGCTTGCCGTCGGTAGTGTCTTTCGCCATTTCTTTTTTGACAGTCTGCGTATCCGGCTCTCGGCCTGCTCGCGCCAACGCTCGGTGCCGAGGCCGAGCTCGACGAGCGTTTCCATCATCCGCAGGGCTCGGTCGAGGTCTCCACGCCGCTCGAGGTGGCGCGCGTACGCGAGCGCGAGCTTCGCACGGAGCGCGTTGTCGCCGTCGTAGTACGCGCTCTCGTAGCAGGCGAACGCCGCGTCGATCTCGCCGGTGCGCTCGAAGATGCGCGCGAGCGCGAATGCTGCGGGGGCGTGATCGGGAGCACGGCCAGTGCGCGCAGCCATCACCGCGCGAGCCACGCGGTCCGTTATGCGCACGAGCGAGATCACGTCGCGCGCATTGTGCTCGAGGACGGGCGCGATGATCGCCGGATCGCGTTTGCGCAGGTAATGGAAGTACGCATCGGGTATGAGCCACCCGGGGATGTCGGCCGTGCGGCCGTCATCGAGGACGCTCTCCTCGAGCTGCTTCAGAGTGGTCGAGCCGAAGCGGTCGCGCCAGAGCCGTCGAGCGGGATGAAGGAGGTCGAGGTGCGAGTCGTCGACGGTGAGTTCGCTGCGTATAGCCATAACGAACCGGGTGCGGATGATCGGAATGTCGAACGCCTTGCCGTTGTATGACGCGCACGCGCGAAACGGCTCGATCTCTTTCTTGAGGCCCTCGATGAACTCGCGCTCCGCACCGAGGTCAAGGAGCATGTGCTGCCTCAGGATCAATTCCTTCTCGTTGAAGTGAGCGACGCCAATCAGAAAGATGTACGTCCCGGTGCCGCTCGAGAGCCCCGTCGTCTCCGTATCTAGGAACAGCACGTCCTGCCATCGGTCCGGCGACGCGCCTTTGAGACCGAGGTGTGCGATGAGCAGCGGATCGCATGCTCCCCTCGCGACGATCTCGAGCCCGAGATCGTCGATTGCGATCCGCCGCTCGCGCACTTCGAAGCGCGGACCTAATTCAGCGAGGCGTGCCGACCGAGGGCCCCCAGGGGTAGGGGCCCCTGGGCGCGGAGCGACCGATGGGGCGCCGGCCGTAAGGCCGGGGGGTCCCTGTCGCGTAGAGAGGCTTTCGGTCGGCACCCCGAGCGCAGCCTCCGCCGCGTAGAGAGGGTTTCGGTCCGTGCCGACGTCGGCACCACGCTCCCCAGCGGTCCGATGTGCGCGATCGCGCTCGACGATCTGGGCGATCCGAGCTCGGAGGTCGTTCATCGTCGGAGGGAGAGGAGATCCGCGACGGCCTCGCGCACCTCGTCGCCAAGGGCGTAGGCCGGGCCGACGCAGGATGGGCAGCCGGTTCCGCATCCACAGGACGCGAGGTGCTCTCGGGCGCGCTCGAACAATGGGTCGGTCGATTTGAAGAGTCGCTCAGAGAAGCCGATCCCCCCGGGAGTCATGTCGAAGAGGTAGATCGTCGGCCGCTCCGTGTGCGGCGAGCGGACCTCTACGGCAAGCCCGAGATCGTGGGGTGCGCACATGAGGAGGAGCGGGGCGAGGCCGTGCAGCAGGTTCCCGAGACCGGCGAGCGCCATTTCGACGCGCTCCTTCGGCCATCCCGCGACCGCTCTTTCGGGAAGCGAGCACCAGAACGAGGTCGTCTGCAGCTCTTGCTCGGGTAGATGGATCTTGCCCCAGCCGACGTTCTCGTGCGTGTACATCGTGAGCTTCTTGTAGATCGTGGTGAGCGTGGACACGAGCACCTCGCCATGCGCGAGGTCGAAGCCCCGCTCGGCGGGGCGCCGGTCGAACTCGTCGATGACGCGGATGCGCACGGCGAGCTCGGCCTGCGTGTAGTAGTCGACCTTCACCTCGCGCACGTACGCTTTCGCGTTTTCCCAGTCGAGGCGCTCGACCTGGAATTGCTTCGACTCGTGGAGGTAGATGGCCTGCTCGTGCAGCAGCACTTGCGCGGCGAAACGGTCGATCTCGCCGATCACCCGCACCTTGCCGTCGTGATGTTCGGATCCGACCGTCCGCGGGGCCGGACCGGTCGTGTCGACGATGACGACGTTGTCGTTCGTCGCGGTGCGGAGCGACGTCGTCTCGGCGGGGAACGCCTGATCGGACCAGTGGTACTTCCCTCCTGACTCGTGGAGCACGCCCTGCTCGTCGAGGTACGCGAGGACCCCGGGCGTGTCTTCAGTCCCGAATCGCTCGCGCGTCTCGAACGGGATCTCGAATGCGGCGCACTTCAGGTGATGCACCAGCAGATGCAGGTTGTCGGGATTAACGAGGCCGGCCTCCGGCGAACGCTCGAGCACGTACTCCGGATGCTGGATGACGTATTGATCGATCGGCGACGAGGTGGCGACGAGGAAGGCGGCGGACAGATCCTCGCGCCGCCCGGCCCGACCCATCTGCTGCCAGGTCGACGCCACCGTCCCCGGATAGCCGAGAAGCACGGCGGCCTGGAGCGCCCCGATGTCGATGCCGAGCTCGAGTGCGTTCGTCGACACGACGCCGCGGACCGAACCGTCGCGCAGCCCCTGCTCGATCGCGCGCCGCTCGGATGGGAGATATCCGCCGCGATAGCCGCGGATAAGGTCGTGGGGCCATTGCGGTTGCGTGAATCGCGAGCGAAGGTAGGTGAGTAGGAGCTCGGTCTCCACTCGTGAGCGAGCGAACGCGATGGTCTGCACGCCCGAGGCGAGCAGCGTGGCCGCGATGTCACGACCGGTGAACAGCGCGCTCTTGCGGATGCCAAGCGACTGGTTCACGACGGGCGGGTTCACGAAGACCAGCACCTTCTCGCCTCTGGGCGCACCGTTCCGGTCGATGACCACCACGTCGTCCTCGACGTGTCGGCGCGCAAGCTCTTCGGGGTTCGCAATCGTCGCAGACGTGCAGATGAAGATCGGGTGTGATCCATAGAACGCGCAGATGCGCCGGAGGCGGCGGAGGACGTTCGCGACGTTCGATCCGAACACACCGCGGTACGTATGGAGCTCGTCGAGCACCACGTACTTGAGATTTTCGAAGAGCTTCACCCACTTCGTGTGGTGGGGGAGGATCCCGGTGTGGAGCATGTCCGGGTTCGTGATGACGACGTGGCCGGCGCTGCGGATCGCGGCCCGCACTGCCGGCGGCGTGTCGCCGTCGTAGGTATAGGTCTTGAGGTCGATGTCCACGTCTTTCGCGAGACGTTCGAGCTCGGCGAGCTGATCCTGGGCGAGCGCCTTCGTCGGGAAGATGTAGAGGGCGCGCGCAGTGGGATCCTTCGCGATCGCGTCGATGACCGGCAGGTCGTAGCAAAGGGTCTTGCCGCTTGCGGTCGGAGTGACCACGACGGTGTGCTTTCCCGCGTGCGTGGTCTCGAGCGCGTCGGCCTGGTGCGAGTAGAGCGAGAGGATGCCGCGGCGTCGCAGCGTGGCCGAGATGCGGCCGTCGAGCCAGGCGGGAAACTCCGCGTACATCGCGCGCCGCGGCGGGATGCGCTCCCAGCGCGTGACCGTCTGCTTGAACTCGGGGTCTCGCGCGAGGGTGTCGAGGATCTGCTCGAGGCTGACTCGTGCGGGGAATCGAACGGCCGTTCGTGAGCTCATGGAAGAGCGACCGCGTATGCGGCGGACCTCTTTCGCACGGGGCGCTGGTCCGCACGGCTTTCTCGGGCCCTCGGCATGTTGCCTACGACGTCCCGAGCCTCACCGAGCTTCACACACGCTTCGCTGGCGAGTCGCTCTGTCCCCGCGTCGGGGCTGGCGACGGATCCGTCACCACTCGCGACTTGTGCCTCAATCCAATCCTCGAAAAGATCGATCGAGACAGGTTTCGATGCCGCCGGCAGGCGCTGCTCCGCACCCGACCACGCGCTACGCGCTTGATCCGCATCGAACCACCGGACAGACCCGGTGGGGTCTGATCGGGTCATGATCGCTAGCCAGGCTGAATAGATGTCACGTTGCACCGGACCGACGCCGCAAACACACACGTGCATTCGGAGATCGAGGTCCTTAGGAACGATGGCACCGCAGCCGTGGCACAACTGCGACATTCGCAACGTCGGAGACACCAGCACAACTTCGCCGCCAGCATTTGCGGCTTTGCGGATTAGGTGCTGAATCATCGCAGCAGGAGCGGCGCTCTGGATCGTCCTGCCGTAGCGACGCTGGAACGCGCGGAAGGAATTCTTCTCGATGTAGAGATTCGTGCCGAGCCTGACGATTGCATTGGCAATTCGTCCGTGGAGATTGCGGCGGGTCTCCATCGACCGGCGATGTTCATCAGCAAGTCGCGACTGGAGATGTCGCAAGCGACGAGATTTCAAGTTTGAATCGCCAGTTGATAGCGCCACCCTTGAGGCTGTTTTTCTGGAGACCGCACGACTGAGTCGCGAGATAGTCCGTTCAATTGACAAAGGCGCAATGTTGATGAGAGCGCCGCTCGTGGTCGTAGCTACCGCTAGATAACGAAGGCCTGGATCGATGCCAACACGTCGCGTTCCGAAGTCAAGCCCGGGCTTGCGGTACGGCGTTCCGGCGCATACCAGTTGGACGTAATAACGATGCCGACTGCGCACGCGACGACGAACGATCCGAATTACACGAACATCTGAAACAACTGCGTGCCGGAGACGCGCCTGATCGCCTCCGTCCTCAAGAGCTAGCGACAGTCCGAGCCAGTGGATTCGCGTGTCGCGAAGTCGGAGCGTGTTCTTGGGCTCTTCCCCGGCGATGCTTGCCATTTGGTTGAGACCTTTGAAGCGCGGACGTCCTTGTTTGCCAAAGTGAAAGTTCATCGTGGCTCGCAGTGCTCTGGTGGCAATGGCGCGGCGCATTTGAGCGTGTATGTGATCCGCGATCCAGCTCCGGCTTAGCTTTCG
>DASWCR010000186.1:0-12269 GCA_036389995.1 Candidatus Limnocylindria bacterium
CTCCGATGTCGGCGGCGTGCGCGGCGGCGATCGGCTCGGGCACGAAACGGATCTCGCGAAAGCCCGCGAGCTCCGCCGCGGCCCGCAGGCGCCCTGTCGCGCGGCCCTCCGCGCCCTCGTCGCCGATGAAACGGACCGGTCGGCCGAGCGTGATCACCTCCGGCGCGGTCCCCGTGAGCTCCTTCGCGCGATTTCGGACGTGGACGAGGATGAGCGCGATGAGGTCCTCGAGGCCTTTCGCATCGCCGAACACGTTCGTGCGCGTCTCGAGAGGGTCCCCGAGAAAGGTCTTCAGCGCCTGAAAGAGCCGGCCCGGCGCCTGGACATCGGTGAAGATGTGCGCTTCGACTGTCGGTTGCTCTTTATCCGAAGAGGCCATTCGGATCCCGAGCATCTTGAACTCGCGCCGGATCGGACCGCGAGTGCGGTTGTCCTCGAGGTACGCATCGATCGCTGCGCGCCCGACGATGGGGGTCCCATCCCGACGTATGTAGAGGACAGTCGGCATCGTCTCTCCCGCCACGAGATCGATGGGCAGGACGCGCACGGCGTCGCCGTCGGACACAGCCAGGGAGGTATTCGAGGTGCCGAAATCAAGGCCAAACCGCACGGGGGCCAAAGACTAGCGGGACGGCCAGGCGCCGAGGGCCCCCGCGCGGCGGAGGGGCCCCCGGCCCACGGGGGCTGGGGATCCGCCGCGAAGAGAGGGTTTCGGCGCCTGGCCGCCCGCTGGGCAGCGGCCCGACGATACGGAAGAACCTTGACAACGGTATTGATAGGCTTTTAGATATTTCCATGGCCAGCGCACGGCGACCCGTGTACGTCATCAGCATCGCAGCGAGTCTGGCGGGCTGCCATCCCCGGACGCTCCGCATCTACGAGGAGGAAGGCCTGCTGGACCCGGTCCGCACGGACACGAACATCCGCCTGTACTCGGACGACGACCTCGACCGAGTTCGCGCGATCCGGTACCTCACCCAAACACGCGGAGTGAACCTCGCAGGGGTGAAACTCCTACTCCAGCTCCGCGACGCGGCGGATTTCCTCGACGAGATCGCGAACGAGCTCGCGCGTGACGACGCCGAGGTCCCGCAGACCGTAGAAGTGACCCACGAGCCCACGCGTCCCAAGCCACGAACTCGCCAACGCCAAAAAGGCGTTGAGCTCTAAATGCTCATCAACGATCAAACCCTTAACTAGCTAGAAGGAAAGAAGAAGTGACCGACTCCGAGACCACAACCACGAACACAAACGCGCAGACGAACCAGTTCCCGAGCGATCTGCCGCTCGTACCACTCCGGGAGGCGGTCGTCTTCCCGAAGCTGGTGGTCCCGCTTGGAGTGGGTCGCGAGAAGAGCGTTGCCGCGATCAACGCGGCGATGAACGAGGAAAAGCACTACATCATCCTCGCCGCCCAGAAGGACGCGGAAGTCGATGACGTCGCGCCCGAGCAGATCTACTCGGTGGGCACCGTCGCCGAGATCGTTCGCCTCCTCCGAATCCCGGATGGAAGCGCGCAGATCATCGTGCAGGGCATCAACCGTGTCCGCATCACCAACTACCTGCCGGAGCAGCGCTTCTTCCGCGTGAACTTCGAAGTCATTCCCGACGAGATCGGGAACGCTGTCGAGCGGGAGGCGCTTCTTCGCAGCGTGCGCGGCCTGTTCGAGAAGTACGTCGACAACGGCGGCTCGATCCTTCCCGAGCTCGCCATGACCGCGAAGAACACCGAGGACCCCGCGCACTTCGCGGACCTCGTCGCGTCGAGCCCGGACCTCACGCTCGAGCAGCGTCAGCAGCTTCTCGAAATGCCCGCGGTGGTCGAGCGGCTCAAGTTCATCTCTGTCTTCCTCGCCAAGCAGAACGAGATCCTCGAGCTCAAGGCGAAGATCCAGAGCGAGGTCCAGCAGACCCTCGACAAGACGCAGCGCGAGTACATCCTCCGCGAGCAAATGAAGGCGATCCAGAAGGAGCTCGGCGAAGACGAGGGCGGCGCGGAGCTTCGCGAGATCAAGGAAAAGATCGAACAAGCCGGCATGCCGGACGCGGTGAAGGAGAAGGCCCTCAAGGAAGTCGGCCGTCTCGAGAAGATCCCGCAGGCCTCACCTGAGACGGGTGTCATCCGCACGTATGTCGACTGGCTCGTCTCCCTTCCGTGGAGCAAAGCCGCGAGCGACGACTGGGACATCGCGCAAGCCGCGAAGATCCTCGACGAGGACCACTACGGCCTTCCTAAGATCAAGGACCGCATCCTCGAGTACATGGCAGTGCGCAAGCTCGCCCCGGGCCTGCGCGCGCCGATCCTCTCGTTCGTGGGCCCGCCCGGCGTGGGCAAGACGAGCCTCGGCAAGTCCATCGCGCGAGCGATGGGACGCAAGTTCATCCGCATGTCGCTCGGCGGCATTCGCGATGAGGCCGAGCTCCGCGGCCACCGGCGCACCTACGTGGGCGCGCTCCCCGGCCGCATCCTGCAGAACATGAAGACGGCCGGCGAGGTGAACCCCGTGTTCATGCTCGACGAGATCGACAAGGTCGGCGCGGACTTCCGCGGCGACCCGAGCTCGGCGCTCCTCGAGGTCCTCGACCCCGAGCAGAACAACGCGTTCAGCGACCACTACCTCGAGGTGCCCTACGACCTGTCGAAAGTAATCTTCATCACCACGGCGAACGTAGAAGACACCATCATCCCGCCGCTCCGCGACCGCATGGAGATCATCCGTCTCCCTGGTTACACGGAGGACGAGAAGATGCACATCGCCGAGGGCTTCCTCCTGCCGAAGCAGCTGAAGCAGCACGGCCTCGAGCACGGCAAGCTCGTGATCGGCAACGAGACCATTCGCAAGCTCGTCCGCGAGTACACGCGCGAGGCCGGCGTCCGCAACCTCGAGCGGGAGATCGGGACGATCAACCGCAAGGTCGCGCGAACGATCGCCGAGGGAAAGGCCGAGACGATCGAGGTCAAGCCCGAGGACCTTGACAAGTACCTCGGCCCCGAGCGGTTCGAGTACGGGCTCGCCGAGAAGGAGGACCAGGTCGGCGCGGCCACCGGCGTTTCGGTGTCCGAGCACGGCGGTGATGTCCTCACCGTAGAGGCGACGATCATGGACCAGGGATCGAAGCAGGAGGAGTTCGTCCTCACCGGCCAGATCCAGAAGGTCATGGAAGAGTCGGCCATCGCGGCGCTCAGCTACGTGCGTGCGCACTACGCGGAGCTCGGCGTGCCGAAGGGATTCTTCAAGGATCACGCCATGCACATCCACGTCCCCGCGGGCGCCATCCCGAAGGACGGCCCCTCGGCCGGCGTGACCATGGCGACGGCCATCGTCTCGGCGCTGACCGGACGGAAGGTCCGTAAGGACGTCGCGATGACCGGCGAGATCACCCTCCGGGGCCTCGTCCTTCCCATCGGCGGCGTGAAGGAGAAGCTCCTTGCGGCGCACCGCGCCGGGATCAAGGTCTTCCTCATGCCGAAGAAGAACAAGAAGGACCTGGTGGACGTCCCACAGGAGGTCATCGACACGGTCGACATCAAGCTCATGGAGACCATCGACGAGGTGCTCAAGGCGGCGCTCTTGCCCGGACCGAACGTGACGCCCGCGCAGATCGAGGCGGCACGTCCGAGCATGCCATCGGCCGCGCCAGCGCACTAATTTCCGGGGGCGGAACGGATGCCGGTCGAGTACAAGGACTACTACAAGACGCTTGGCGTTCCGAAGAACGCCGCGACCGACGACATCAAGAAGGCCTACCGAAAGCTCGCACGCCAGTACCACCCGGACGTAAACAAGAAAGCGGACGCGGAAAAGAAGTTCAAGGAGATCAACGAGGCCAACGAGGTCCTCAGTGATCCCGAGAAGCGCAAGCGCTACGACACGGTCGGCCCGGAGTGGGAGCAGTTCGCGCAAGGGCGGGGACGTCCCTCCGGGACCGGCGGCTTCCAGTACGTCTACACGGGGCAGCCCGGCGAAAACCCGTTCGGCGACGACGCCAGCGGGTTCTCTGATTTCTTCCGGACGCTCTTCGGCCAGGCCGGGAACGGTGGGTTCGCCGATGCGGATGACCTCTTCGGCCGCACGCGTACGCGCACCCGCACGCGCGCACGCCAGGGGGAAGATGTCGAGGGCGAGGTCGAGATCACTCTCCCGGAGGCCTACAAAGGCACCGAGCACGTGATCCAGATATCTCGCGAGAACGGCGGCCCCGCGAGACGGCTCACTGTGAAGATCCCTCCCGGCGTCAAGGACGGCCAGCGCATTCGGCTTGCGGGGCAGGGAAATCCGGGCGTGAACGGTGGACCTCCCGGCGACGCGTACCTCCGCGTACGCGTGAAGCCGCATCCGTTCTTCACGCGCGACGGCGACGATCTCCGCGTCGATCTGCCGGTCGCGATGCACGAGGCGTTGCTCGGCGGGGAAGTGACCGTGCCCACGCTGAAAGGCCGGGTCTCGCTGCGCATCCCGCCTGAAACACAGAACGGGCGCACCATTCGCCTCGCTGGACAAGGGATGCCGCGGGCGGGCGGCGGCCACGGAGATCTTTACAGCACCGTCAAGGTCGTGATGCCGACGAAGCTCAGCGAAAAGGAACGCGAGCTCGCGCGCGAGGTCGCGACGTCACGCAGCGGGGAGAACGTCAGGAGCCACTTGCTCTAGCCGGGCGAGCGGTTCCAGATTGAAGGTTTGAGTGATTGACCCAAACAAACTGACTGAGAAGTCGCAGGAGGCGCTCGTCGCGGCGCAGCAGAAGGCGCGCGATGAGGGCCACGCGCAGCTCGATGTCGAGCATCTCGCCGCGGCGCTCGTCGATCAGCCTGGTGGCATCGTCTCGAGCGTCCTGACGGCGCTGGGCGTGCAGCCACCGCAGCTCTCGTCTGCGCTCGCGACCGAGCTCCAGCGACAACCGAAGGTCAGCGGCAACGTGCAGCTCTCCGCAACGGCGCGGCTTGGGCGCGTGCTGCAGCAGGCGCAGAAGGAAGCGGAATCCCTCGGTGACGAGTATGTCTCCACCGAGCATCTCCTCCTCGCCATGACCGAGGACCAGGGCTACACGGGTCAAGCCTTGAAGCGACTGGGCGTGACACACGAGCGCGTTCTGGGCGCACTCAAGGACGTTCGCGGTAACCAGCGCGTCACCGATCAGAACCCCGAAGGGAAATACCAGGCTCTCGACAAATACGGCCGCGACCTCACCGACCTGGCGCGCAAGAACAAGACCGATCCGGTCATCGGCCGCGACGACGAAATACGGCGCGTCATTCAAGTCCTGTCGCGCCGCACGAAGAACAATCCGGTGCTCATTGGTGAGCCCGGCGTCGGCAAGACCGCGATCGTCGAGGGGCTCGCGCAGCGCATCGTGCGCGGCGACGTGCCCGAAGGCTTGAAGGAGAAGCGCGTGTTCGCGCTCGACATCGGGTCGCTGCTTGCGGGCGCGAAGTACCGCGGCGAATTCGAAGAGCGACTCAAGGCGGTCCTCAAAGAGATCGCGTCGAGCGAGGGGCAGATCATCCTCTTCATCGACGAGCTGCACATGGTGGTCGGCGCCGGAGCGGCCGAGGGGGCCGTCGACGCCGCGAACATGCTGAAGCCGATGCTCGCACGCGGAGAGCTTCACACCATCGGCGCGACCACCCTCGACGAGTACCGCAAGCACATCGAGAAGGACGCGGCCCTCGAGCGGCGCTTTCAGCCCGTGTACGTGGGCGAGCCGACCCTCGAGGACACGATCTCAATACTTCGCGGCCTGCGCGAGCGATACGAGATCCACCACGGCGTCCGCATCCAGGACGCCGCGCTGGTCGCGGCCGCGACGCTCTCGTCGCGCTACATCACCGACCGCTTCCTGCCGGACAAGGCCATCGACCTCGTCGATGAGGCCGCGTCGAAGCTCCGCATGGAGATCGACTCGATGCCGGCGGAGCTCGACGAGGTGGAGCGGGCGATCTCGCGCCTGGAGATCGAGCGCGAGGCGCTCAAGAAAGAGACCGACGCCGCCAGCAAGGAGCGCCTCGCGAAGCTCGAGCGCGAGCTCGCCCACGCCAAGGAAGAGGCGAGCGCGCTGCGCGCGCACTGGCAGCAGGAGAAGGCCGCGATCACCGAGATTCGCGAGAAGCGGCAGCAGCTTGAGGCGATCCGCGCCGATGTCGAGCGCGCCGAGCGGGCCGCCGACTACGCGAAAGCGGCCGAGCTCAAGTACAGCACCGCCGCGAACATCGAAAAAGAAGTCGCGCGCGCCGAGAAGCGGCTCGCGGACCTGCAGAAGAACCAGAAGATGCTCACCGAGGAGGTGACGCCCGAGGACATTGCCGACGTCGTCGCCAAGTGGACGGGCATCCCGGTCACGAAGCTGCTCGAGGGCGAGGTCGCCAAGCTCCTGCGCATGGAGCAAAACCTCCACGAGCGCGTCGTCGGCCAGGACGAGGCGGTCACGGCGGTCGCGAACGCGGTGCGTCGCGCGCGCGCCGGCATGCAGGATCCGCAACGGCCACTCGGCTCATTCCTTTTCCTCGGTCCGACCGGCGTCGGCAAGACGTTGCTGGCGAAGGCGCTGGCGGAGTTCCTCTTCGACGACGAGAAGTCGCTCGTGCGTCTCGACATGTCCGAGTACATGGAGAAGCACACCGTGGCGCGGCTCATCGGCGCGCCTCCGGGCTACATCGGCTTCGAGGAAGGCGGTCAGCTCACGGAAGCGATCCGCCGCCGGCCGTACTCGGTCCTTCTGCTCGACGAGATCGAGAAGGCGCACCCTGACGTCTTCAACGTCCTTCTCCAGATCCTCGACGACGGGCGGCTGACCGACGGCAAGGGCCGGACGGTCGACTTCAAGAACGTGGTGATCATCATGACGAGCAACGTGGGCTCGACGTTCATCACCGAGCTCGCGGATCAGCAGGACCTTCTCCGCAAGCGCGTCATGGATGCGCTCCGCGGTCAGTTCCGCCCGGAGTTCCTCAATCGAGTCGACGAAATCGTCATCTTCAAGAATCTCGTGACGCAGCAGCTCATGGAGATCGTTGAGAAGGAGACGAAGATCCTCGCGAAGCGGCTCCTCGAGCGCAAGATCACGCTCGACCTTTCCGACAACGGGAAGTCGCTCATCGCGAAGGAGGGCTTCGACCCCGTCTATGGCGCGCGGCCGATCAAGCGCACGATCCAGCGGCTCATCATCGATCCGCTCGCGCAGAAGGTGCTCTCCGGAGAGTTCAAGGAAGGTGACACGGTCTTCGTGGACGCACAGGACGGCAAGATCGTCTTCTGGAGCGAGCAGTACGCGCAGGAGAAGGCCCAAGAGAACTCTCCTAACGGTGGGCGCGAGCCCGCGGGCGCGGGCGGCCGCGTGAGAAGGGCGAACTAGCCAGCCCAAGCCTTGAGCGTGTCTTTCGGGCGAAGCCCGAAGATTGTTTGGACCGACACTGCGCCGGTGCACTGGACGGCGCCCCATCGCGATATACAGAAGAGGTGATGCGCCGTCTCGCTGTCGTGCTGGCGATCGCGGTCTTGTCCTGCGGGGGCGCGATCGGGGCGCCGAGTCCGTCGCCGTCCAGCGTGGCCGCGAGTGTCAGCCCGGCCCCGACGGTCGCGCCGACCCCGACCCCGTCACCGACCCCGCGGGCGATCGGCGCGGTACTCGAGCGCATCGACCCCGCGAAGTTGAACGACCACATGGTCGCGCTCGCCTCGTTCGGATCGCGCGACGTGCGCAACCCGAACCATGCGAAGGCCGTCGCCTACTTGAAGGAGCAGCTCGCTGCCATTCCGGGCCTCGTGGTGCAGTCGCATCGGGCCGCGTACAACGGCATCGCTCTCGAGAACATCCTCGCGATCGTCGATCCCTTGACGCCGGCACCGTCGGACGGGTGGGTGATGATCTGCGCCCACTACGACTCGATCTCGAACCGCAGCCCAGGTTGGAATCCGGCCACGACCGCCGCACCGGGCGCCGATGACAACGGCACCGGGACCGCAGCGCTCCTGGAGTACGCGCGCGTGCTCGCCCAGGAGCGCGGATCGCTCAAGGAGCGGATCGTCCTCGCCTTCTTCGATGGCGAGGAGCTTTTCTTCAAAGGAAGCCTCGCGTACCTCGGGTCGCTCGGCACGCCGAATCCCTACGCGGCGGTCATCAACATCGACATGGTCGGGTTCAACCCGCTGGCCGATCGGCTCGACCTCATCTGGTACACGGACGGATCCGCCGGTCTGCGCGACCGGATGATCGCCGCGAACGACCGTTATCAGATCGGCGTGTCACCGCTCTTGCCGCAGTTCGCGACGAGCGGCGCGACGATCCTCGACGCGGCCCCGTTCGGCCTCGCCGGTATCCCCGCCGTCGCCATCGTCCAGCGCTACGGCGAGAACGACGCGACCTTCCCCGGCAATTACACGTTCCATACGGTGAACGACACGCCTGACAAGATCACCAACAAGCGCCTGTGGCTGAAGGCCGCGAAGCTCACCTTCGCGACGGCGCTCGAGCTCGCGCGCTAAGCGCGCACGGTCTGGCGGCGAGAGCGCCACGTTCGCCAGGTCCAGAAGGCCCCGGTGATCGCGAGGATGGTGCAGCCGATCCATGATGCGAGCACGCCGACGGCGACGTCAGCGCGCACCGTGATCGTGGTCTCGTCCTGCGTCGCGGCCCAGCCCACAGCGGCCGCGCAGTACGGCATCCCCGCGGCGATCACGAGGATACCGATCGATGCCCAGAGCCGGACCGACGAAAAACGCATGCCCGCGGAGCGTAGGAACCGATCTCACGGCGCGAGGCTCAAAGCGGAATAGATCTGTCGGAGGAATCGACTCGGAACGGTCGCAAGCTTTCGCGTCTCAACGAAGCCGGCCTCGGCGGCGACATCTCGCCAGGTCTCGAAGGACAGCGGGTGCGGTACCCAGTCGTTGCCGCGATCGCTGTCGTACTCGACGACCAGCAGCCGCCCGCCGTGCTTGAGGTACCCGCGCACGAGCGCGACCACCGCGACCTTGTCGTCGACGAAATGAAGCGAGTTCGCCATAACGACCCCGTCGAGATCGGATAGATCGAGGCGCCGCGTGAAGTCGGCGTTGCGCGCGCGCAACTCGGCCTGGGGCACCGCGGAGACGAACGCGCTCCGCAGCTCCGCGAGCGCGGCGCGGTCGCGATCGATCGCGTGAATGACTCCGTGCGGACCGATGAGATCCGCGAGCGCCAGCGTGAACGCACCCGTACCGGCACCGAGGTCCGCCCATGTGCCGCCTTCGCCCTGCGTCACTCCCCGCGCGAGAAGGGCGACGTGGTCCGCGTGGTTCACGAGCCGAGCTCGCTCTCGCGCCAGCCGTCGGTCGAGAAGGCCAGGGTCACCGGTCCGTCCGCCTCGACACTGACGAGCATCGCGGCCCCGAACCGGCCCTGACGGACCTCGACGCCGGCGCCACGGAGGGCGCCGCAGAACGCGTCGAAGAGGCGCCTTCCCAGCTCGGGCTGGGCCGCCGCCGTGAAATCGGGCCGGCGACCGTGCCGGGCGTCCCCGTAGAGCGTGAATTGGGGCACGGCGAGGACCATTCCGCCCACGTCCGCGAGAGCGCGCTGCATCTTGCCGGCCTCTTCGAAGATGCGGAGGCCTGCGATCTTCGCGGCGAGGCGCTCGCCGTCCTCAGGGCGGTCGTTCGAGCCGACCCCGAGGAGCACCACGACACCAGAATTGATTTCGGTCACACGCTCGTTGCCGACGTCGACGGTGGCCGAGCGAACGCGCTGCACGATCGCGCGCAGCTAGCGGACCCTTGAGGGCTGGGGGGCGCACGGGCAGGGGCCCCTGGCGCGTAGCGCCCCCAATGTCACTCCAGCATCCACGGGTTGTCGCCGCGGACGACGGCTTCGACCTCCGGCCCCGAGAGGTGGCCCGGTGTGAACACGGTCATGCTCTTTCCGAGCGGAAGGCGCGTGATGTAGGTGACCTTCCCAAAGCGATAGCCGTGCTGAAACAGGAAGGCCGTCCCGTCGATCTCGATGCGCTGACGATGGGCGGTCGTCGTTCCGGGCACGCCCCGCAGTATGGCTTCTAGTTGCCGAGACCCGGCCAGGGGTCCTCGGGGAAGGCCAGCGGAACCGCTGCCCCATCCCAAGGGTCCTCCGGGAAACTCTGCGTCGTCGGAGCAACCGGATGGTCCCAGGGGTCCTCGGGGAAGCTCGAAGTCGGGATTTCATCGGCACGGGCGACAGTTCCGAGGAGACCGAGGAACAGGATCGCCATGACTAGCGCTGCCATCGCGCGCGAGCGGAAAGGTCTCATCTCTCTCTCCCCACATTGTCCGCGCCGACAGCGGCCAGTATTCTCCCCCAGTCTAGGCAACCCGAACGCCACGGTGCACGGTCAGTTCGGTCTAGACAGGGGAGCGTCGGTGGCGAGTCTGCCTGAAGCAGCAGTTCAGAAGCCGGTGACCTTGGGGGAGCGGGTTCGCGCCGCTCGCCACGCGCTCGGTTTGAGCCAAGCGCAGCTTGCGGGGGACGAACTGACCAAGGGCTTCATCAGTCAGGTGGAAGCCGGTCTCGTTCGCCCGTCCCTGCGCTCCCTTCAGATCATCGCCACACGGCTCGGGCGAAGCCTCGACTACTTCATCGGCGACGAGTCCCTGGCGGGCGCGAAGCGCCGCGTTTTCCACCGTCTCGCTGCCCAGGCCGCCGTCGAGCGCCGCGACTGGCCCGCGGTCCGACACGAGGCGATGGCTGCCTTGGCGCAGCAGGCGCAAGGGCCCGAGCGCGCCACGCTGCTTCGGTTCCTGGCCGCCGCGGACAGCGGGGAGGGTAAGCGAGAACAAGCGTTCGAACGACTCGCCGAAGCCATGGCACTGGTCGACGCCAACAGCGACGCGACCGAGTTGGCCCACCTCCTGGCCGCCCGCGGCGTGCTGTACGTGGAGCATGGCCAGCTCGCGGCGGGCGCCGAATCGCTCGAGGCGGCGCGCGACGTCATGGAGCAGCGGGAGATCACCGATCCACGACTGCGCGCGAGGACGCTCGTCCACCTGGGCACGGTCTACCGCCGACTCCATCGCACCGTGAAGGCGCTGGCCACTTATGAGCTCGCGCTCGCCGTCGCGTCGCGTTCCAGCGAGCTTCGGCTCGCGGGGCAAAGCTACATGGGAGTCGCCGTCGCGCTCTACGACGCGGGCGAGCTCGACGGCGCGATCGCGAACTATCAGCGCGCGCTCGGACTCTTCGAACGCGTGTCGGACACCGCGGTCGAGCTTTCCGTCATGCAGTCGCTCGCGACGGTCCAGTTCGAACACGGCGACATGACCGCCGCTCGCGAGACGGTCGACCGGTGCAGCGAACGCGCCGCCCTGGCCGGCGACCTTCGGGTGGGCGCGATCGTCGATGTCCTGCGTGCACGCATCACTCTCGAGGAAGGCGATGCCGAGAAGGCTCTCCATCTTGCCGAAAGTGCCGAGGAGCGGCTCGCCGACCTCGGCGACCACCGCCAGCAGGCCGACGCGCTGCGGGTCGCCGCCGCCGCCGCTCACGCGCGTGGCGACTACGCCTCGTCCGACCAGTCCTACCGCAAGGCCATCGAGATCCTCGCTTCGATCGAGGACCACCCCGATCTCTCAACGCTCGCCGCCGAGTACGCGCAGAAGCTTCGGGCGCGCGGCGATCTCGAGTCCGCGTTCGCGTACCTCGAGCTCGCGCGCGATCCCGCCGCCTCTCGCCCCGCGTCCTGATCAGGACAAGCGCCGTAGCATCGGGGCGTGCCCCTGGATGCCCTCGCCGTCGGTAACGACGCCATCGCGAAGGTCCTCGACGAGATCGGCGACCTGATCGAGCTCAAGGGTGAGAACGTTTTCCGCGCGGTCACCTACCGCGCGGCCGCGCGCTCGATACGCGACCTCCGCGAGCCGCTCACCAAGCTCGTCGAGGAGCGCCGACTCAAGGAGATCCCGAAGGTCGGCTCGTCGGTCAGCGAAGCCATCGAACAGATCGTCGCGACCGGCCGATCGAAGCGCCACGATGAGCTTCAAGCCGCCGTCCCGCCAGGGCTCCTGACGCTCCTGCGCGTGCCCGGAGTCGGCCCTGCGACCGCGAGGACGATCTACGACCACCTGAAGATCACCACGATCGAGGAGCTCGAGGAAGCCGCGAAGGAACATCGTCTCCAGCAGCTTCCGAAGATCCAGGCGAAGACCGAGGAGAACATCCTCCGTTCGATCGCCGCGCTGAGGCAGCGGACCGGGCGCTCCCTCCTGCACGATGCGCGCGCGGCCGCGACGACGATGGCCGACTACCTGCGCGCCGAGACCGGCGTC
>DASWCR010000187.1:0-10733 GCA_036389995.1 Candidatus Limnocylindria bacterium
AACTCGCGGCGGCGGGCCTCCGCGAGAATCCCGGCCTGCTGGATCTTCTTGTTGAATCGGCGAAGCGCTGCCTCAAAAGACTCGCCTTCACCAATGATCACTTCCGACAACGGTTACTGGTCACCCCGCCTTCTTTTCAAAAGGAAACCGGCCCCGCAGAGGCCGGACCATCGAATAATAGAGGGAGCGGCGACTGTGTAAAGATGCGCATGTTTACCGAACGGACCAGCGGGTCTGCGCGGCCCAGTCCTCCGCCGCGATGAAGATCAGGTCGCAGGCCGGGTCCTTCACGTCGGCGTAGACCCCGCGATCGATCCCCAGCGCGGCGAGAGCCCGCTTCAAGGCGGCATACGCGGCGGCCGAGTCCGGGTGAGCGCGGAGGTAATCGCGGAAGAGGAGCGGGTAACGCTGGTTGGGCCGGCCCGCGGCGCGGACGTGCAGGTTCACCGGCCGACCCGACCCTGCGTGAAAGAAGAGCTTGCGCCAATCCTCATCCGGGCCGGTCGCTCCTGGCGGGCGATGGTCGTTCTCGATGTTCTGAACTACGAACCCCGCGCGCGCGAGCGCGGGCGCAACCCGCTCGCGGTCGAGCGCGGCGACCGTCACCTGAACGTCGATGACATCCTTCGCCGGCAGACCCGGCACCGAGGTCGAGCCGATGTGGTCGATGCGGAGCGCGAGCGCTCCGAGCGCCTCGCGGACCGTCGTGGAGATCGCGTCGAACTCGGCGGGCCAGGTCGCCTTGGGCTCGACGATGATGACCCGCCGATCCACGTCCGTACTCTACCCATCGATGATCGACGCGTTCGCCGTCGTGGCGTCCTACATCCTGGCCTCGATCTCGTTCCCCTACTGGATCGCGCGCGCGAAGGGGGTCGATCTCCGCGCGTTCGGCTCGCGCAAGCTCGGTGGCTCCAATCTCGCGAAGGCCGTGACGCCGCTCCACGGCATTGCGGGCGGCCTGCTCGATGGCGCGAAGGGCTTCGCTGCGGTGGTGCTCGCGCGCGCGCTCGGCTTTCCCCTTGAGACGCAGCTCCTGTGCGGCCTCGCCGCGATCGGAGGACAGATGTGGCCGGTCTTCCACCAGTTCGATGGCGGCCGCGCGAACGCAACTGCCTGGGGTTTTCAACTGGCCGCCGATTTCATCGCGTTCTTCATCGCGTGGATACCTGTGATCGTCGCCGCGGTCCTTCGGATCACGGTGCGTCCGCGGCCGAAACGACTGCTGCCGCTCGCGAATCTTCTCTCGTACGCCGTTTTTCCCGCGGTCATCTGGGAGCAGGAGGGCGTGACCTCGACCGTGCTCGCTGGGATCGCCGCTCTGCTGCTCATCGTTATCCGACGTCTCACCGCGGGAATCAGTGACGACCTGGCAACGGACGCTTCCAAGGTCAGGGTCATTCTCAACCGCGCACTGTTCGACCGGAGCGAGCTCCAGGAGCGCGGGCTCGTCGCAATCACGTGAACCGCCTTCACGCGCTGACCGATGGCGTGTACGCCATCGCGATGACGATCCTCGTCCTCGAGCTTCACGTACCCGACGCGAGATCATCTTCCGAGCTCGTCGCCGGACTGGCGGCGCAGGCTCCGAGCCTCTTTGGCTTCGCTTTGTCGTTCGCCGTGCTAGGCACGTATTGGGTCGGGAACGCCGTCAACCTGAGCCACCTCGCGCGTGTCGATCGTGCCGCGCTCTTTCTCAATGTGCTCCAGCTCTTCTTTATCTCGCTCCTGCCATTCACGACGGCCGTGGTCGGGCGCTATCCCGACGAGGCGGCCGCCGTGATCCTGTACGGCGTGCACCTCGAAGCGCTAGGCCTCACCCAGTACGCCCATTGGGTCTATGTACTCCGCAACCAGCACCTGGCACGGGGGCCGATCGACGCGGCGACAGCCCGCGCCGTCAGCATGCGGATCCTCGTCGGTCCCGCTGCCTGGGTTCTCGCGATCGTCCTCGCGCTCTTCAGCCCGCCCCTCGGCTACGCCGTGTACTTCGCGGTGCTAATCGGCTACCTCGTGACCTCGGTGCGGGACCGAACCGCGATCCCCTAGCGCTCCGCGGCGTCCATCAGCAGCGCTACTGCGGCGATCGCCGCCGTCTCGCTTCGGAGGTTGCGCGGTCCGAGCGACACAGTGACCGCGTCGTGCGCCCGGGCGAGGACGATTTCCTCCATCGCGAACCCGCCCTCGGGGCCGATCACGAGCGAGAGCTGCGCCGCGTCTGGCACGGCATCTCGCAGCTTCACCAGGACTTCGGTCTCCCATGCGACGAGCACCGGGGCGTCCAGTGCATCGAAGAGCCGATCCCATTTGCGGGGCTCATCGATCATGGGAATGCGGCCGCGACGAGCGGTCTCGGCAGACTCACGGGCGACTCGCATCCAGCGCTCGCGCTTCGCGTCTGGGAGCGACCGCACGACGGAGCGCGCCGACACGAAGGGGACGATGCGCGAGACGCCGAGCTGGGTCACCGCCTCGATCACCTCCTCGGTGCGGTCCCCGCGCAGGATCGGCAGCGCGAGAGTCAGACGCACCCTCGGCTCGGCGGCCACAGACCGCTTCGAGATGCACCGACCTCGCACCCGATCCGGGTCGACACTGTCGACCACGACCAACGACTCGACATCGTTGCGTACAAGCATGATCTGTTCGCCGGCCTTGATGCGCAGGACGTTCGCGATCTGGTGGGCCTGCTCACCGCGAAGGACGACTGCGTCTGCGACGTCCTCCTCGACGAAGAACCGGTGCGTCAAGCAGTCATGACGAGACGGACCCAATCGGAGCGCTCGTCGCGGTCGACGATCCCGAGCCCCTCCGCGACGAAGGCGGAGAGCACGTCGCGCTCTGCTTGCGTCGTGATGCCCGCGGCGACGAGCGAGCCGGACGTCCGTAGCCGCGCGCGAAGGTGCGGCGCGACCTGCACGAGGACCGGCCCGACGAGGTTCGCGAGTACGACGTCGAATGCGCCGTCGACATCTGCGGCCGATCCCGCTCGCGCGTCGATCGCGACACCGTTCGTCTCGGCATTCTCTTTGGCCGCGCGCACCGCGAGCGGATCTGTGTCGACGCCGACGACCTCCCGCGCGCCACGCTTGGCGGCGGCGATCGCGAGAATGCCGGAGCCGGTGCCGACGTCGAGAACGCGAAGCCCCTCTAAGTCGAGGTACGAGACCGCCTCGAGGCATTGCTGCGTCGTGGGGTGGAGACCGGTGCCGAACGCCATCCCCGGATCGAGCGCGATGGTGATCGCGCCTGCCTCCTGCGCGTCGGACCACGTCGGCCGGACGAGGAACCTGCCGATGTGGATCGGCGTGACCGTCGCCTTCCATGCCTCGAGCCAGTCCTCGTCGTCGACCGAGCGGACCGCGAGCTCACCGATCGGTCCGAGGCCGAACGCCTGCAGGTGGCCAAGCGCGTCGCGGGCATCGGCGACTTTCGCGACGGCATCCACGTCCTCGACGAGATACGCCTTCACCAAGAACTCGGGGGGCACTGCCCCCCCTCCCCCGACAGGCATGTCGACGGCGATGCCGTTGACGCCGAAGCGGCTCAGGATCTCGCTCACCGCTTCGACCGCCTCCGCGTGGGCGGGAACGGCGATCTCGAGCCAGCGCGGATGTGCGCTCACGCTGCGGGTCTGAGGGGGCAGAGCCCCCTCAACCGCTGCCACCCATCGCGTCTTTGATGCGACCGAAGAAGTCCTGCGTGTCCCCGTCCTGCGACGTCGGACCTTCGAGGTCCCGAAGCTGGCCGTAAAGACGGCGCTGGTCCTTCGAGAGCGTGCGCGGTACGACGACGTCGAGATACACGATCTGATCGCCGCGACCCGAGCTTCCAAGATGAGGCACGCCCTTGCCGCGGACACGGACCATCTGGCCGTGCTGCGCACCGGCAGGGACGCGGACCTTCGTTTCCACACCCTCGATCGTCGGCACGCTGATCTCGTCGCCGAGCGCCGCCTGCGACGGCGAAAGACGAGCGAGGTGCACGAGGTCGTCACCCTCGCGGCGGAAGAGCTGGTGCTCCTTGAGGCGAATGAGGACGTAGAGGTCGCCGGTAGGTCCGCCGCGCATCCCTGCCTCGCCCTCACCGGCGACGCGCAGCTGCTGCCCGTCATCGATCCCCGCTGGGATGGTGAGCCCGATCTCGCGGTCCTTGCGCTCGCGGCCTTCGCCGCGGCAATGGGTGCACTGCTTGTCGACGGTCTTCCCCGCCCCGCCGCAGCGCGGGCAGGTGGAGACGTTCACGAAGCGACCGAACACCGACTGCTGGACCTGGCGGACCTCGCCGCGACCGTTGCACGTGGCGCAGGTCGAGGTCGACGTGCCCGGCTCAGCGCCGTTCCCGTGACATCGCTCGCACGTCTCGAGGCGCGGGACGGTGATGACGCGCTCGCGACCTTGAACGGCGTCGAGTAGGTCGATCTCGATCTCCATGCGCAGATCGGCGCCGCGCATCGGGCCGCGGGCCTCGCGACGGCGCAGGTCTCCGCCGAAGAAGGTCTCGAAGAGATCGCCGATCCCGAAGTCGCCGAGCCGAACATGTCGTAGCGCTGGCGGCGCTGTGGGTCGGTGAGCACCTCGTACGCCTCGGTGACCGCTTTGAACCGCTCGGAGGCGTCCGACGCGCTGTTCACGTCCGGGTGGAACTGGCGAGCCAGCTTCCGGTAGGCGCTCCGGATCTGCTCGTCCGTCGCCGAGCGCGGGACACCGAGGAGGACGTAGTAGTCGGTCTGCGTGGCCATCTCCTGTCATTATCGGGGGACATGGAGGCCGTTTTCCGCATCGGTGTGCAGTGGCTGCACGTAACGGCCGGTGTTCTATGGATCGGCGGCGGCTTCTACACGATCCTGGTACAGCTCCCGGCGCTGCTCGCCAGCCCGCCGGCCGCACGAGGCGCCGTCATGCCGAACCTCGTGCCGAGGCAGCTGAACTACACCTTCCGAGTCGCCGAGTTCACGATCCTCACCGGGGTGCTCAACCTGTTCGTGTCCGGACGCGCTCAGGAGCTCACGCGGCTCGACACGCGGTGGTCGTGGGCGATCCTCGCGGGGATCATCCTCGCGGTGGGCATCTACGCGGCGAGCCGCGCGACCGTCGGGCGGTGGGCTTATCGGCTCGTGGCGATCGGGCCGCTCGCCGCGAGCGGCGACGCCGCGGCCGCGGCGCAAATGCCCCTGCTAGCAGCGCGTATTCGCCGATTTGGGTACTTCCAGCTCGCGATCGGCGCGCTGATCCTCCTCGCGATGGTGACCGCCCGCTTTAGCTGATCCGACCGCTCGGCGGTGTCGAACGAAAGAAACACTCGGATTATTGCCCTGACTGAAAGAAAGAGCGGTATTCTTTCATCGTGAACTACTACGTCACCGCGACTCGCCTCGCGAAGCCTCTCCAAAACATTGAGCGGCTGCGGTGGCTCTTTGACAACCTCGGGCTCGATCCGCAGTACGAGGAATGGTTCCGGCATCGCGCGTGGGTTCGAACGGTCCACGGGACAACGCGAATCGAGGGGAACAGCCTGAGCGACCTCGAGGTTGAAGAAGTCTTGGAGAAATCGCCGGTCCTCAGCCAGAAGGACGTCCGCGAAGTACTCGCGACTCGGGACGCGCTCGCGTTCGCCGACAGCGTCGCCCGGCGTCGTGGCGTAGACGCCGATGAGCGGCTCGTACGCGAGATCCATCGACGGGTCCTTGACGACATCGACCCAATGCTGCGGCCGGGTGAATATCGGCGCGGGGAGAATCGCGTCGCCGACGCGGAAGGTCGGCCGATTTTCACCACGCCCGTGTCAGGTGATGTACCGGAGCTCATGCATGAGTTCGGTGACTGGCTTCGGGCCGGTGGGGATCGGCGGCCGGCGCCGATCGTGGCTGCTCTCGCGCACCTGGAGCTAGTCGCGATCCATCCGTTTTATGACGGGAACGGCCGCACGGCCCGAGCACTGGCCCGGTATCTGCTGGTTCGCGGCGGGTATGCACTGAACGGCATTGTTTCGTTGGACGCTTACCTCGACTTGCAGAGGCGCTCTTACTTCGCCGCGATTCGGGCGGCGGTAGGCCGGACATACAAGCCGGGATATGACGCGACGCCCTTCGTCGTTTACTTCGTCGGCGCGATCGCATCCTCAGCGGAACATGTGCTCGCGCAGGTCAAGGGATTGGGTCGATTGGTCAATCAGCTTCGCGGGATCGCAGTGAGAGGAAGCATGCCCGCGGGTCTCCTGGACGGACTCGCATATGTCTGGGTTAACGGCAATATTCGGCCCGCCGATTACATGCGCATCACCGGTAGAAATGGTCCGGGCACAAGTCGGGACCTTCAACTTGCCGTGCGCCTCGGCTACCTCGAGCCGACCGGGCAGACTCGTACCCGCCGGTATCTTGTAGGCCCCAAGCTTCGGGAGATCACCTCCGCCCGCATTACCCGGTTTCGCGCGCCCAGATAGGGTCGGGAACCGCCGCGCGCCAGCCGGCGTCATAGGAGCATCCCGGCCCAAGGCCGGAGAGGAGGCTGGTATGCGACGGTTCCTCGCTGGCTTTGCCGCGGTCGCCGCGGCGCTCATCGCAACGACGCAGCCGGCCGCGGCGTGCGCGGGCCTCATCGGCCCGAACGGCGCGGTCAACCTGCTCCGCACGACGACGTTCGCGGGCTACCACAACGGCGTGGAGCACTACGTCACCTCGTTCCAGTTCGCCGGTGGCTCGGGACAGTTCGGGTCGCTCATCCCCTTGCCGGGTGTTCCGGACAAGGTCGAGAAGGGCGGCGCCTGGACGCTCCAGCGCCTCATCCGCGAAACCACGCCGATCAAGGGTTTCGACAGCCTGCTCATTCGTTCGGCTATCGCGGCGCCCCAGGGCGCGCAGGTCCTCATGGAAGTCCGCATCGACGCTCTTGACATCACCGTGCTCAAAGGCGGTGGCGCCGAGGTCGGCCAGTGGGCCACCGAGCACGGCTTCCGTCTTCCCCCGGCCGCGCCGGAGGTCCTCGACTTCTACGCGAACCGCAGCCCGATCTTCCTCGCCGCCGTGTTCGACGCCGACGCGGCAAAGGCACGCGGCCAGCGGATCGGTGACGGCACGCCGGTCCACGTGACGATCCCCACCGCGAACCCGTGGGTGCCCCTGCGCATCCTCGGTCTCGGTAAGAGCGCCGACGACCGCATCGACGCAGACGTCTACCTGCTCACCGATCAGCGCCCGGCTCTGCTGCCCTACCCGCTCGGCAACGGCATGCGCCTCGACCACAGCGCGGTCGCGACGACCTCGCTCCTCGACGACCTTCGGTCGGACAAGGGCATGGACTGGGTCCCGCAGGCGGGGTGGCTTTCGAAGATCGCGATCGACGCGTCCGCGAGCCAGCTCACGTACGACCTGGCCGTCGACGCGAAAGGCGCAAGCCCCTCGCGTGTCGCGGCCGGCCTTCAAGCGCCCGCGGGCCAGACGAGTTCCTCGACCGGCGGGCCCTCGAACGATCAGATCGCGCTTATCGGAATCGGTTTGGCCGCCCTCGGCGCGATCTTCCTTCTGCGCAAGTCACAGCCGGTGATCGGGTGATCATCCGGACCCTCGTCGCATTGGCGCTCGCCGCACTCGCGGCGAGCGCCTGCACGACGGCAAGCGCCGCGCAGCTCCCGACCCATATCGCGATCCGCATCCACTACTCGCATTTCGACCAGACAAAGATCGACGTTCCAATGGGCGTACCGGTCACGTTCACGTTGATCAACGACGACCCGATCGACCACGAATGGCTGATCGGCGACGAGGCCTTTCATGCGCGCCACCGCGCCGGGACAGAGGCCGTGCACGGCGACCGCCCGAACGAGATCTCGCTCCCGCCCTTCAGCGTGAGGACGACGACGCTCACGTTCGAGCGGCCCGGGCCGCTCACGTTCATCTGCCATTTCCCGCAGCACGAGGCCTACGGGATGGTCGGCGTGGTGATGGTGAAACCCGGCTAAGCGCGTACGAGTTCGGTCCCAGAACTCGGATGACGGACGTGACTAAACAAGCAATGCTCATGACGGTGCGCGTCTCGATCGTCGCGATCCTCGTCGTCGTGCTTGCGAATGCATGCGTCCCGGCGCCCGTAGCCCCAACAGCGACTGCCCTCCCAGCCTCCCCATCGCTTGTGGCGGCCCCGAGCGCGACGGCCGCGCGGCCGTCACAGCGCCTGACCCGTCCCGCAGCGCCGTACGGCGGCGACCCGCCGATCCTGCTGCGTGCTCTGCCAGAGGCCGGGACCTTCATAGCCCGTGGACGGTGGCGGTACGACGGCGTGCACGGGACGCTCGAGCAAGCTGCCGCGATCGACGAACCTCTGGAGCATCCGGCGCCTTCGGGGACGCTCGTGGCTATCGAGCGCCAGGGGCGGACCCCCGGCGGATACGCGATGTCCAACGAGCTCGCGATCCGCGACGGAGCTAGCGGACCTGAGCGGGTCGTCTACCGCGCGCCGGAGCTCTTCTACTGGTCGGGCTGGTCGCCCGATGGCCGGTACATCGCCGTCTGGGAGGTCGACTTCTATAGCGGCTCGGTCGACCTCGATGGCCGTCCGCTGCTGGTCATCGACGCCGCGACGGGGACAAGAGCCGTGCTCGGGCGGACGCTCCTGTACGGCAGCACGGCCTGGGCACCGCCGCACACGCTGGCCTTCGTCGCCGGTTTCGGGCGGGCAATCTGGGACGACAAGCGGCTCACGCTGTGGTCGCCCGAAAACGGGACCCGGGACCTGACCGCTGAGGGGACCGCCAGCTACGCGCCTGCGTGGAGCGGCGATGGCCAATCGCTTTACTTCGCGGGCGGACCGGCGGGCGAGTACGACCCGCTCGTGGTGTTCGCCGGACGAGGGGTCGGAGACCGGCGAATTGCGGTGCTGAATATCGCGACGGGCGCGCGACGTTCGCTCGCACATGAGCCTGGCTATGTTGAGGAGGGTGCGCGTCCCTCCCACGATGGCACGCGGCTCCTGGTGTTACGCCGCAAGACAGTCGTCTCGACAGATCTGCGCTCGATCGCTGACGCGCCGCTCGAGGTTTGGCTGACCGACGCGGACGGTGCCCATGGCACAGCGCTGGTGCGGATCACGAGGGGCTTCGGCTACTCCGGGTGGGATCCGGGCCCGAGCGAGTGGGACTGGTCGGAGTGACCTAGCTTCGCGAGTCCTCTGGCGCGGCTTCGCGCGGTCGAAGGGCCCCGATGAGCTTGAGGTCCGTGAGGCTGACCGGCTCGATCGCTTCCCACTCGTGTCCTGCGCGCGACCCGGCGGCGCAGTAGGCCCACGCGCCGTCGTGGATCGTGACAGGGCTGCCCAACGCCGATGTCGCGCTCCGACTGCCACCGACGTGGACCTTCGCGCGGCACACGAAACGGACGAGATTGGTGTTCATCCCACGCCCCCTACCGGTTACCTGCCGCTTGCTTGTTGAGCATACGTCCAGGCTTCTTAAAGGCAATTGTCGCCGGGCGAAACCAAAAGACGGCGCGGTTTTCACCGCGCCGTCTTCAGCTGTAGAGCATCGCCGTGTTAGTTCTGCTCTTTGAACTCGCCTTCGATCGTGTCGCCGTCGCGCTTCGCGCCCGCCCCGGCGGGCTCGCCCTCAGGCTGCTCGGCGCCGGGCTGACCCGGCTGACCCGGCTGCTCCGCCTGCTGCTTGGCCTGCTCCTGCTGGTACATGATCTCGCCGATCTTCGTCGAGGATGTCCGCAGTGCTTCCGTCGCGGACTTGATCCGCTCGACGTCGTCCGTCTTGAGGGCATCGCGTAGCGCCGCGATCTTCTCTTCGACGTCCTTTTTGGTATCGGCCGGGATCTTGTCGCCGAGGTCCTGGAGCGTCTTCTCGATGGAGTAGGCCATCGTGTCGCCCTGGTTCCGGGCTTCGATCTTCTCGCGGTTCCGGCGGTCTTCCTCGGCGTGCATCTCGGCGTCCTTGACGAGGCGCTGGACCTCGTCCTTGGAAAGGCCACTCGACGCCGTGATCGTGACGTGCTGCTCACGGCCCGTAGCTTTGTCACGCGCCTTCACGTTCACGATGCCGTTCGCGTCGATGTCGAACGTCACCTCGATCTGCGGAATGCCCCGGGGTGCGGGTGCGATTCCGTCGAGAATGAAGCGCGCGAGGCTCTTGTTGTCCCCCGCGAGCTCGCGCTCGCCTTGCGTGACGTGGATCTCCACCTGCGTCTGCGCGTCGGACGCCGTGGTGAACACCTGTGACTTGGAAGTTGGGATCGTGGTGTTCCGCTCGATGAGCTTGGTGGCGACGCCACCGAGCGTCTCGATGCCGAGCGAGAGCGGCGTGACGTCCAGGAGAAGGACGTCCTTCACCTCGCCCTTGAGCACGCCGGCCTGGATCGCGGCGCCAACGGCCACGACCTCGTCCGGGTTCACGCTCTGGTTCGGCTGCTTCCCGTTGAAGAGCTTCTTCACGGTCTCGACGACGAGCGGCATGCGCGTCTGGCCGCCGACGAGGACGACTTCGTTGACCTGATCCGGGGTCACCCCAGCGTCCTTCAGTGCCTGCTTCACCGGCCCCGTGGTCTTCTCGACGAGATCTCCGACGAGCTGCTCGAGCTTCGACCGCGTGAGCGTGATGACGAGGTGCTTCGGACCGGCCTGGTCCGCGGTGACGAACGGGAGGTTGATCTCCGTCTGCTGCGTCGAGCTGAGCTCGATCTTGGCCTTCTCGGCCGCCTCCTTGAGACGCTGAAGGGCCATGCGGTCGTTCTTCAGATCGATGCC
>DASWCR010000188.1:0-5055 GCA_036389995.1 Candidatus Limnocylindria bacterium
AGAGAGGCTCGCCTCGCTGCGGTCGAGGCACTCGGCAAATTAGGGACGACGCATTCGCGCGAAATCCTCCATCGCATTTCCCGAAGGACCGACGACATCGGTATCGCCGCCCGCCGAATCGTGAACAGTCGCACCGCCGGAGCGACCCTGAGCGAGCGCGAACTCGAAGTTGTCGATCTCGCGAGACATGGCTTGACGAACAAGGACATCGCCGTGCGTCTCAGCCTCAGTCCGCACACGATCGCCCGCCACCTCTCTAACGCCCGAGCAAAGCTCGGCGCCGCGAATCGCGCGGAAGCTGCCGCGAAGTTCGAGGAGATGCAGGTCTAAGAACGTGGCAGCAGTCGTGACCGCGCCGGGCGGCGATATCGACCTCTGGGCTCCGGTTGAGCGCGACGCTCTTCCGAAGGCGCTCGTCGACGCAATGGAGCAACGCGACTGGTCGACGGTGCGCGCCCAGCTCGGGTCCGTGATGGACGGGATCACCACCGACGGCGTGTATGGCCGGGCGCTTCTCCAGCTCGTTCTCGACCTTCCGGTCGGCACCGATTCGGTCTTTGACAGCTATCGAGCGGCGGCATCGATCGACCACGGCGATTGGGACGGACTTCGAAGGTGCCTCGCCGGCAGTCCTATCGAGCCGATCCAGCTGCTCGGCATGCGGGATGTTCTCTTGGCGCCCCTCAATCAAGTCGCGCCGAAGGACCCGGGGTCCCCATACGCGATGCTCTTCGCGCCTTACGAGTACCAACTGAATCAGATAAACGGCGGCTATCGGCGCTGGGCGCGCGCGATGTTCACCTTCCAAGCAACTGAACTCGTGTGGTCGAGACTCGACGTGCCCGCGGGACGCCACATCCGCCAACGCCGACTGCAGGACGCGATGAGCATGGCCTTCGCGGAGGTGGAGGCCGGTCGCCTGCCGACAGCGCTGGCCTTCGCCCTCGAGGCGCCACACCTCGGAGGCGCGGACGAACCGCTCCGCCGGTGCGCGCCGGATCTCGAGGAGCTGATCGAGGTCGCCTTGGGCGACGACCGCGCCCCGAACCTTTCGCTTCTCTCGGATCTCGCGAAGCCGACCGGAGTATCGCCGCTCGGCGGCTGGCAGATCCTCCTCCATTTCCTTCCGCTCCTCTCTCTCGTAAGCGGAGACACGTTCTTGCGGTCCGCCCGGATCGCCGAGCAGATTGCAGCGGGGCTCGGATCACCCCGCGCGCAGCTCGCGTCGCATGCGTGGCGCGTGACGGCCGAATACATCAGGACGCCCGGCGAACCACACCCGGAGCTGCCCGGGCTTCGCGCGCAGGCCGCACGCGCCGGCATCGGCCTTCGCGTGTTGCCGCAGCTTCTCGCCGGGATCGCTTCGAGGAAACCCGCCGACCTCGCCGCCGCGGAAGTCCTCGCCCGCAGGGCCGGAAACCGGTGGGCACAGGTCACGGCCCTCACCTGGATGGCGGCGCACAACCCGAACGCCCGGGTCGCACGCTGGCTCGCGCTCCTCCTCGAGACGACGGGCTGGCGGCGGCCGGTGCTCGTGCCGCCCGAAGTCGCCGCGGACGCGGCACTTGGAGTGGCGTCGCTCGGCGTGCGTAGTCAGGCGATCGTCGAGCTCGCATCGGCCGCGGGCCGTCCGAACATCCTGCTCGAGGTCTCAGTGCGGCACGTCGATGACACCGCGGCACCACTCCCGGCGCGGCTTGCGGCAGTCGAAGCGCTCGGCACTCTCGGTACGACACGCGCCGACGAATTGCTCGCGCGCCTCGCTCGGCGCAACGACGATCTTGGAAAGCGCGCTCGCCTTGTGTCGCAACGACGGAGGCGGACCGGCCTCAGCGAACGGGAGGTCGAAGTCCTACAGCTCGCGGGGACCGGACTGACGAACCGGGACATCGCCGAGCGGCTCACCCTGAGTCAGCACACCATCGCGCGCCATCTGGCGAACGCCCGCACGAAACTGGGCGCAGCCAATCGCACCGAAGCGGCAATGAAGCTGGAGGAGCTCGACGGGCCTAGCCCGAGACTGAGCTGATCACTCCGGCGCCAACGGCGCGGAGGGCGACCAAGGTCGAAGACCGCATGGCTGGCAACGATCGCTCGCGGTCGCCGCCGGCACATCCCCGAAATGCGCCAATCTGAGCGGGTCATCGCGTTCGGCGCTTATCGACGGTGACGGTGGTCAGGGGCTAGATCCGCTCGTACCTCGCGACGTCCATGACGAAGACGGTCGCTCCACCAAAGGTGACTTCCACGGGATACGGCATGTAGAACTCGCCTGGTTCCATGATCGGGGGCATCGGGTTGATGAACTGGCTCCGCGCATGGCACGTCTCGCGGATCGTCGCGATCACGTCATCGACCTGGGCCTCCTCGACGCCGGCGAGGATCGTGGCGTGGGACTGTTTCAGGAAGCCCCCCTGCGAGTGGAGCCGCGTAACGCGGAAATCCTTGTCGGTGAGCGCGTCGACGAGCGCTCCCGCGTCCTCCGGATGCACGATCGCCACCACCAGCTTCATCGGGCGGCGACTATACCCCGGGCCACTTCCGACCCCTTTTGATGGTCAACTCAGATTGGTCATTTCTGGCGATGCGGCCAGGGCGGACGTACGCCAACGTAGCGCTCACCCTTCGCCACGCGGCATCCGTCGCTAGGCCGGGAGGCCCAGAAGCTGATCGACCTGGCGGCGGATGTCCGCGGCCACCGTCTCCTCGGGACGGTCGCCGTCGACCACTACGAAGCGGCCGGGCTCGGCCGCGGCGAGGCGGAGGTACCCCTCGCGGACGCGCTCGTAGAAGGCGCGGTCGTCTCCGTGGAAGCGGTCCCACCGTGCCGTCCCCGACCGGGCGGCGAGGCGCGAGAGCGTGACCGCGACGGGCACGTCGATGAGAAAGGTGCGCTGCGGCACGAGCGAACCCACCGCGAAGCGCGTCATCGCGCGGAGCCCGTCTAGGTCCGCGCCGAGCCCGTAGCCCTGATACGCGAGGGTCGAATCGAAGTAGCGGTCGGCGACGACGACTTTTCCCGCGGCGAGCGCCGGACGGATCACGTCACGAGTGTGCTGCGCGCGCGCCGCCGAGAACAGCAGGGCCTGCGCTTCGGGGGTGAGGTCGACCTCGCGTGCGTGGAGGAGCACGTCGCGGATGCGCTCGGCGAACGGAGTTCCGCCGGGCTCCCGAGTGAGAAGGACGTCGCGCCCGCCGGCGCCGAGGCTCTCGGCGAGGCGACCGGCCTGCACGGATTTGCCGGCTGCCTCGCCGCCCTCGAATGAGAGGAAGAGACCGCTCACCGATATATCTGAACGCGGCGGAAGGGCTCGTGCCCACTGCTACGGGAGCTCAGATTCGCGCGCTCGACGAGCTCATGCTGGAGCTTGCGGACGTACGCGTTTTGCGGAGCGAGCTCGACCTCATCGGACTGACCCCCGACCACCTGCTCGATGCCGTCGCGGGCTTCCTCGAGCGCCTTGTCCTCGGGACCACGACGCAGCTCGATCACCGATGCGAGGGCACTCGCGATCTGCGTCGCTGAGTTGGACCTCGCGATGTATATCGGGATGCCTTGCGACTCGGCGTTGCGAAGGCGTGGGGTCTTGCGGCGGTAGTAGTTCTTCAGCGTGATCACCACGTCCGCATCGTCGGGCTCGCGCACGATCGCCACCGGGAGACCGAGCCCCCGCGCCGCCTCCTCGACCCTGGTCCAAGAAAGCCCGAACGGGTAGACCTTGACTGTCTCGCGCCCGCCGTTCGAGGCGATGCGCGGCGTGCTTCGCCGCTCGAGCGCCTCGGCGGGCATTCGCGACGGTGCGGACGTCAGCACCGAGAGCTCGCCCAACGCGTCCCTCGAGCGGATCTCAGGGGCGACCGGCGATCCCAGCAGGATCGCGTCGACCGTCTGCGCGACGTCCTGGTAGAGAGCGACTCGTTGGTACGCCTGAATCTCGACGAGCGTCTGGAACGTCGGGGGCGCCTTGCGTTCGAGAACGCTCTTCTGGGTCCCGCGGCGGCGCGCCTCTTCGTCTCCGAGCGTCACCGTCTGAACTCCGCCAACGAGATCGGAAAGCGTTGGGTTCAGCATGAGGTTCTCGAGGGTGTTGCCGTGCGCGGTCGCGATGAGCTGCACGCCGCGCTCGGCGATCGTCCGCGCGGCGCCGGCTTCCTGCTCGGTTCCGATCTCATCGATGACGACGACCTCAGGCATGTGATTCTCGACGGCCTCGATCATCACGGCGTGCTGGAGCGACGGTGCGGCGACCTGCATGCGCCGCGCGCGGCCGATGCCTGGGTGTGGGATGTCGCCGTCGCCTGCGATCTCGTTCGAGGTGTCCACGATGACGACGCGCTTCCCCATCTCGTCCGCGAGCACGCGCGCGACCTCTCGAAGAAGGGTCGTCTTGCCGACGCCGGGGCGACCGAGGAGCAGGATGCTGCGCCCGGCCTCGACGACGTCGCGGATGATCTCCATCGTCCCGTAGACCGCGCGCCCGACGCGCAGCGTGAGCCCGACGACCTTGCCTGCGCGATTGCGAAGGGCGCTGATGCGATGGAGCGTCCGCTCGATGCCCGCGCGGTTGTCCCCGCCGAACTGCCCGATGCGGGAAATTACAAAGGCGAGATCCTCAGCGGTGACTTCGCGCTGCGAGAGGATCTCCTCGCGACCGGCAAACCGCGCCTCGGGCAAGCGACCGAGGTCCATCACGATCTCCAGAAGACCGTCCAGCCCGTCAAGGCCGCGAACGCGCTGGACAAGCTCCGGGGGAAGGGCGTGAAGAATGGCGTCGAGCTCGTCGGTCGCGAGCAACTCTTTGGTCATGTCATCGACCGTCGAAGCGGACGGCCACGCCCAAGACTCGTAACTCGATAGAGCATACCCGCGGACGCCGCTTCGATTGTGTCTACCGAGGAGCGCGGCGTCGCAGAATCGATACGGCCACCATCGCGAGCAGTAGTGGACCGTACCTCGTTATTTCGTCCTGCACGGACGTCGATGCTACGCGCGTCGCAAAGTCATCACGAAGAGCGCGGGCCAGCCCAGCCACTTGCGGGAGCGCTCGTTCCGCG
>DASWCR010000189.1:0-8321 GCA_036389995.1 Candidatus Limnocylindria bacterium
GACCGCGCGGCGGCTCGCGATCACACCGACCACCTCGAGGACGGCGGCGACGGGGATCAGGACGAACCGTCCGATCGGTTGTCCGAGCGTGGCCGCGAGCGATGGGACCGTGAACGCGAGATAGGCCGCGAGCGCGGGCACCACCAGCGCGAGAAGCACGACCTGCGAGCGGACGCCCGCGGTGCGCGCACGAATCTCCTCGTCGAGGCGCTCCTCGAACGCGAGGCGATCGGCGATGGCTGCGACCAGGATCCCGGCGCGGTCGTACGGCAAACGTGACGCGATGCCCATCGCGAGCGTCTCGAGCGCGATTCGCGCGCGCGGGTCGGCGGCGCGATGCGCAGAAGTTCGCAGCGCCTGATCGAGCGGAGCCCCGAGGTCGAACTCTCGGAGCGCTTCTACGAACGGCCGTCGCGCCAGGCGATCGGTCGAACCGCCGCATGCCCGGCGGAGCGCCTCGGGAAACGAGGCACCCGATCGCAGCGCGGCTTCGGTCGCGCGCAGCAGATGCGTCGTCGCAAGTCGAGCTCGCCACCGAACGGCTGCGGCTCGGGAGCGCACGATCAGGGATGGAGCGAGCGCGCCCGCAACGAGGAACCCGAACAGCGGCAACGGCGTCGCGACGCTGAGCATCGCGCCCGCGCCGATGCAGCCCGCGCGCAGCGACTCCCATTGCCAGAGCGGTCGGCGCCAATTCGCATCGTCGAGCGCGGTCCGATCTGGATGTCCCACGCGCACAGCCGGCGACGCGGGTGGACGAGCGAACGGCGCGAAGACCGCGCAGCTCACCGCGAGGGCGGCCGCGAGCGCTCCAGCCACTGCGCCGCTCATCCGAGTCGCTGCCGTAGCCGCGCGGGCATGCGCACGATGCCATCGCCGGCCCGCCACAGGGCCGCGATGCCGTTCTCCTCTATCGCCGCGATCTCCCGCACCGATCGCGTGCCCGCGCGATCGCGGACGACGTGTACGAGAATGTCGATCCCCTGCGCGACGTGGCGCGCGATCGCTGTGGCACCAAGCTCACCCGCGCGGGCCAGCAGCAACGCCAGCCGGTCGATCGCACCCACCGCCGATCCAGCGTGAATGGTCGTGAGCGATCCCTCATGCCCCGTACTCAGCGCCTCGAGGAGCGCTGAAGCCTCGCGCGGCGTCCGGACCTCGCCGACGAGAATGCGGTCCGGCCGCATGCGCAGCGCATTCGCGACAAGATCGGCGATCCCGATGCCCGATCCGTCGCGCGCCGGCACGCACTCGAGATGGACCACATGCGGGTGCGGGAGAACGAGCTCGTTGGTGTCCTCGATCACGACCAGGCGCTCGCCCTCCGGGATCGCCGCGGCCAGCGAACGCAGCAGCGTGCTCTTGCCCGATCCTGTGGCGCCACTCACGAGAATGCTCGCCCGCTCGCGAACGCAGGCCTCGAGGAGAGCAGCCGCGTCATCGTGAAGGCCGCACGCGACCCACGACGGCGCTGGTCCACGAAGCGGGACGGAGAGCCGATTGAACTTCCTGATGGAGAGGCTCGGGCCGCCGATCGGCGCGATAACCGCATTCGCGCGGCTGCCGTCGCGCATCCGAGCATCGACGAATGGCCGCTCGAGCGTGAGCTCGCGGCCGACGCTCCCGGCGATGCGATGTGCGAGCTCGGCGACGTCATCGGCGCCGCGAAATGCGATGTCGACCCGCTCGAGGCGGCCCGAACGCTCGCAGAAGATGTCCCGTGGACCGTTGACCAGGACATCGGTGACTTCCGGATCGTCGAGTAGCCGCTGGAGCGGTCCGAACCCGAACAGCTCGGCACACATCGCGTCGAGCTCGGATTCGTCGACCGGTACTCGCGCCGCGACTCGCACCCGCTCGCGGAGGAGCGCTCGTCGCGCGGGCTCGGCATACGCGGCCAGTAGCCCCGCGGGGTCGATGCCGGCCGCGACCTCGGCACGCACGCGGGCAACAAGCGCCGGATCGGTCATGCGAGCGCGCGGAGCAGCGCGTCAACTGCCCGCAGGGTGGGACCGCGTGCCGCGAACGCATCGTCCGCGAGATACGCGTCGTGAGGGATCGCGGCGAGAAGCGGAAAGCCCACACGTTCCGCGACTCGTGCCGCGTCGTCATCGCCCGCGCCCACGACGACCAAACCCACTGCGCATGGCACGCGCCCGAGGAGCGGCGCGGCGCAGAACACAGCTTGCAGCTGGGAGGACCGCGTGCCGGCGACGAGGCAAAGGCGATCGAGGGACGACAGGATCGCGGGATCGAGCGAATCGGCGCCGCAACCGAGATCCAGGACCGCGGCGCGGCCTGCTGCGCAAGAGTTGATCAGACCAACGAGCCGCTCACCATCGAACGTCGCGTGCAACGACGGCGCACCCGGCAGGAACGGGATCGACGACCAGCGCGAGACCAGATCTCCCTCGCGTCCCGGTTGCAGGAGCGCGTCCGCGACATTCGCGGCGGTGAGGCCCGCTCGGAGCGCGAGCGAGGGGACCCATCGGTCCAGATCCACTAGGAGCGGTGCCTCGCCACCCGCCGCGGAGCGATGAGCGAGCAGCGCGGCGACCGTGCTCGAGCCCGAACCCGCCGCGAGCGACCAGAACCCCACATGCCTTCCTCTGCGTAGCGCCGCGGGCCGCGCGGGCGCGATGGCGGCGAGCGGCTCGGTGCGACCGGTCGCTTCCCGCATGAGGGCGAGCGCGATCTGCGAGACCGGCGACGCATCAAGGAACGCACGCAGACGGCTCATGCGAAGAGCCAACGCGCAAGAGCCCCCTCGCGCGCGAGCGCACGACGCTCCGGCGGAGCGCCGACTGCGGCTATGTCGAAGACGACAGGCCGGAGCACGCGGCGCGCCTCCGCGGTGCGCAGCACGTCGCGCGTCGTCCACGCGCGCCGACGCCATCCCACTGCCGCGTCGACTCCGCACAAGAGGTCGCGCACGAGCGCACGACGCGCGGCGTTCTCGCGGTGCAGCGGCCTTCCCCGCAATAGTCGAGCCGTCTCCGGGCCGAGCGGTAGGGACCGCACGTGGACGAGATCGAGGGCGAGGCAGAGAAGAGGCAATGGCGTCAGGTCACGGCCGATCGCGGCTCGCGTCCCGGGACGCGGCGCGAGAGTCTCGAGTGACACGCCGGTGCTGACCCCCGCGAAGGCAAGGACACGACGCGCGCGATCGACAAGGTGGTCGTCGATCTCGACGAAAACGCCGATGGGAGTCCGCGCTAGCGTGACCGCTCCGAGCGACGCGATCGCCGCGTCGACTGCGCCACTGGCCAAGCGCTCGCATCGGAGAACGGTCATTCAGCGCGATTCGGCGAGCGCGAGGACGAACATACTCGTCGCAATTCGATCGGCGAACCGCACCTCATCGAGCGGGTCGATCGCGACGACAACGCTGCCGATCCGTTCGCCCACGGTTGAGACAGGACTCTTCGAGAGAGCCGCGCCGTATGGCGAGCCGGTCTCCGATCGAACGTCGAGCACCATCGCCCCCTGCAACAGGAGCTCGGTGGTTCGGCCACCGGGAGCGCGACCCGCGATGGGCACCGCGATGACGTCGACGCGCGCGCCCGGGACGATGGCGCCGCCCACCGCTTGTGCGGCGCTTGACAGCGGCAACGCGACGGCGCGCATGCTTGTCGGCAAGGCAAGACCTGTGTGAAACGAGGCGGCATCATCGGAAAGCGCCGGGCTGAGAACGACCTGGCCGCGCCAGAGCGGGGCTCTCGGCACCTTTCCGACGGCGGCGTTGGTATCGACGAGCGCCCCCGCAGGAACGGCGTCCGCGGCGATCGATACGATCGCGAGGTCGTCGGCGACGAGCGGATGGGTTGCGTCGACGTCCCGCGCGGCAACGACGATCGGATTTCGCTGGGCTCCGGCGTAATAGAGGGTCCCGGCGAGCGCTCCGGCGGCGAGAGCGAGTGCGACGAGCGCGCGCTGGCCGATCAATCGTCGAGTGCGGGCGACCGGACGATCACCGCGATAGCGGCATCGACAATTCGGCGGCCTGCGTCGGCGGTGTCGACTTCGAGCCTCAGCACGACTTCATAGGCGGCGCCGGGCGGCGCGAGGCGGCGCCACGAGGTCCGGAACGGGACCGCGCCCGGGCCACTGGTGACGAGCGCTTCGCCAGGGTCGCCGGCGATGACGGTCCATGAGCGCACGGGAACCTCGCGATCGTCGACGAACGCTCGGGGCCACAGGGAGATGGCGCGACCGCGAAGGACCTCCAGCGTCGCCAGCGGCGCGCCGACCGGGAGAAGCGATATGCCCGGCCGGATCGGCTTGGGCGGGGCAGGCGTGGGCGACGCGATCGTCGGAACGGATCGCGCCGCACAGCATGTGGGCGGAAACGGTCGCGTCGTCGCCGACGGCGTTGACGGGACTGACGGCGCCGGTTTGACGACGTGGGGCGCGGGCGTCGCTGCCAGCAGACGAGCGGTCTCGGCGTCGTCCTGGAAGAAGACGACACTGACCGGGACGAACCCGCCTGCGCCGAGCACGTAGTTCTCGTAGTACGTTCCGGCCACCGATCGGCCGTCGCCGAGCGCGCGCCGGCCGTTGAAAGCGGTCCCGTCGAATGCGCTCGACGCGCCGGTGCCGACGGTATCGAGCACGCGCGCATAGCTACCGGTCGATTCGTGGATGGTGCTGGTGGAGTACGTCGTGACTGGTCCGCTCGAAGTCACGACATCGGCCACATACGTGTCGGTCACGTAGTAGATGCCGGGCGGCGGCGCGATGAAGGGCGCGGGATCCGGGTCCGGATGGCGCTCGGGCGGCGCGGGCTCGATGAGACGGTCCTCACGGAAAGGATCCCACGCGAGGGCTGGCGAGGACCAAAGGAGCAGGACCGCGAACACCGCGACGGTGCTGCGGCGCTTCATCGCGGCGAACTCACAGACAGGACGTGGATCGTCGTCACCGCGCGGAGGACCAGGGCCCCAAACACCGGCGTTCGCACAGGCACGTCCGCCGCGATGCGGACGGTCGGCCGGTCGTAACGCGCGCCGGTCCGCATGTCGTAGGCCGGCGCCGAGGCGTACGCAGCAACGTCGGCGGCCCCGGCGATCTCGTCGGCCGCGCCATCGAGCAGTGCGGACGACAAATCGAGCTCCCGGGCGAAGTACTCGCGTGCCACGTCGACCGCATCCGGCGACAGTCGTAGCGTCCCGGATCTGGCAAGCTCGGCCTCGTCCTGGTCGTTGACGGCAACGAGCGTGGCGAGATCGGCGGCCGCGCGGACACGTGCGACCGCGACGCGCAGCGCTCCCAGCTGCAGCACGCCGGCAAGCACGACGAGCAGCAGCGGCGCGAGCACGAGCGTGAGGACCATGGCGCTTCCTCGATCGTTCCGGAGCCAGCTCATCGATTTACTTCGCCGCGTGAGATCGCGCTCGAACGAAGCGGCACGGTGGTCGAGAACAGGAATGGAATGCTCACGGGATAGGAGGACGAAAGCGACACGCGGATCGGCTCGCGCCACCCCACGCGCGAGGGAGCGACATCGACGCTGACGCGATCCGGGTCGAAGCGCGCGGCACGCAGCTCGTCGTCGAGAAAGCGACGCAAATCCGGTGTGTCACCGCCGAGCTCACCCGCGTAGCGGGCGGCCTGCACCGTCGCGGCATCCTGTGCCAGCCAGCGCTCGAGCGCGGATCCGAACTCGAGGACCGAGAAGAGAAGCGGCACGAGCATGGTGATCGCGAACGTCGTCTCGAGAGTCGCGAGACCGCGCTCGTCGCGCAGAGCCTTCGTCAGCGCACCGCCTGCATCTGGCTGACAAGGGCCTGGAGACGCGCGACCAGACCGTTGTTCCATGCGGTCACGCCGATCACGAGCGTCCCAAGCACGACCGCGGCTCCGATGACGTACTCGATCGTGGCGAGTCCTTCGCTCGCGGAGCAGAAACGACGAAGCACCGAACCGAACCTCCGAAGTAATTGCCGCGAGGGTCGGTTCAGTGCTTCGTCTGAGCGATGGTCCGATCGGCCGGTACCGGAGTACCGGTCCCCAATCAGCGGCGGCCGAGTGCCTTATTCGCGGCGCGCGCGTCCTTCACGCCGATCCCGAGGGTCGTGCTCTTCTTCGATGCGCCGAGCATGTAGGCGGACTCGATGTTGACCTTGTTCTTGCCGAGACGCTTGGCGGCACGAGCGAGTGTTCCCGGCTTGTTCGCGAGGCGCACCTCGACGATCTTGCGGTCCTTCGAGATCCGGTACTTGCTCTTCTTGATCGCGCGGCGCGCCTTCGCCGCGTCCTTGTCGTCGACGACGATGTAGACCGTCCCGGCTCCGCCGCCGGTCGTCGCCGCGATGCTGCGCATGCTGATCCCGGCGTCGCCCAGCGCGCCCGCGAGCGCCCCGAGCTGACCCACTTTGTTAGGCAGCTTGATCGTGAGCTCTACAGCCATGTCGTTCCCTCCCCGATTCTTTCGGCGAGGGCGATTCTAGGTGTCGGGCTCTAGAGCGCGATGTTGCCGCGGTGTGCGGGAATGCGCCGACCGTCGACGCGCTCGGACCAGTGCTGGGACCCGAAGGCGGTGAGGAAGTAGCGCATCCGGTTGCTGCGCGTGCGCCGCGCTTCGTTGTCAGCCTGGGCGCCCCTGCCGCGCGACCGGAACACCTGACGTAGACGATCCATGAGCGTGTCCTCCTCCCAAGTCATGGGCGGAGCCTGCGCCTGCATCGCATCGCGAACGATCACCCACGACATGAACGGTCTGTGCCGCTCAAGACACTCAGCGCGCCTTGCGGACGCCGGTCCTCATCTGCTCCTCGCTCATCGGGGTGAGCTCGAGATGGCGGATGACGCCGTCCTTGTCGATAAAGAAAGTGCTGGGGAGGCTGAGCACGCCGTAGCGGAGCGTCGTCGCACCGTCGGAGTCCAGGACCGGCTGCAGGCGGTCGAGCCCGAGCGAGTCGAGGAAGGACCGGGCCTTGTCACCCGGCTCCATGAGATCGACCTCGAGCACGACCACGTCAGGCTCGCTCGCGGCGACTCGCTGGAGCGCCGGCATCTCGCTGCGGCAGGACGGGCACCACGTCGCCCAGAAGTTCACGACCACGACCTTTCCGCGGTACGAAGAGAGCCGAAGGGTCTCACCGTCCGGGCCCGTCCACTCGAAGTCCGGAGCCTTCGCTCCGATCCGGCCGGCGGCGCCGTCGGCCTGGATCTGCGCACGGATGACGCCCGCGTCCGTCACAACGGCGGGCTTGTTCAACAGCGGCCAGAGGAGCGCTGCGAGCGATGCGAGCGCGATCGCACCGATGATGATCGCCGCGATCCAACGCGGAAGCGCGGTCGGCTCCCGTTCGGTTCCCGGAGCGGTCGCGAGGCTCATCCGACGAGCGGCAGGAAGTTGAAGAGCTGAGGCAGCCGCGCGAACTGCCCGGACACGAGCACAAGGCCCATAACGATGACGAGCGTACCGCCGGCCAGGTTCACCGCCCGGATATGCGCGGCGAGCCAGCGGGCCACCCGCTGCGCGCCACCGATGCCACCGGCGAGGAGGAGGAACGGAACGCCGAGCCCGAGCGCGTACGCAACCAGCAGCACAGCGCCGGACCCCAGATCCTCGTTCAGAAGCAGGGTCAGGATCGCGCCGAGATAGGGGCCGACGCATGGGGTGAAGCCGACGCCGAAGGCGACGCCGATGAGGGCGCTTCGCGGAAGCCCGCTGGTTTGCCCCTCGAGCCGTAGGTCGAGCTCCCGTGCCAGGAGCGGGATCCGTATGAGGCCGACCATCTGCATCCCGAGCACGACCAGGAGCAGCCCGCCCACGCGCTGGAGCCAAAACACCATCTCGCCGGCGAGGGCGCCAACGAGGGCGACGCCGATCCAGAGGAGCGTGAACACCGTCGAGAACCCGACGACGAATGCGAGCGCGTGCGCCACGGTGCGCGCCCGATGCGTGCCGGCGAGCGCGGCCTCGCCCGCCATGTTTACGAGGAACGCGGGAACGAGCGGCAGAACGCACGGCGACGCGAAGGACAGGATCCCCGCGCCGAACGCGATGACGACGTTCATGAGGGACTAGCCTACGGGCCACTCCCGCGCATAAACGACGAGATCGAGGCCGTAGAAGCGACCGGGGCCCTCGAGGATCAGGCCGCACTTGGACGCCACGTTTCGCGAACGCGCGTTGTCGGGAAGGATGAGCGCGACGATGCGTCGGAGGCTGAGCTCGCCGAAGCCGTAATGGACGAGTGCGCGAGCCGCCTCGGTCGCGTACCCGTGACCCCAGACCCGCGGCGCGAGCTCGTACGCCACCTCGACCTCGGGGCCCTTTCCTTCGACCGGAAAGAGACCGACCTGTCCCAGGA
>DASWCR010000190.1:0-5945 GCA_036389995.1 Candidatus Limnocylindria bacterium
GGCAAGCTGGAGGTACCCGCGCAGTCCGGCGAGCGGTGTCCGGAGCTCGTGCGTCGCGATAGATAGGAACTCCTCGCGTACGCGCGCAGATTCCTCGGCGACCAAGCGCAGGCGCTGCTCGGTGGTCCGCACCGTCGTCTCCGCGCGTCGCCGATCAAGCAGCGCCGCGGCCAGCATTTCGGACGTCACTGCTGCGACGCCCATGAACGCCTGAAGGAGCAGGAGGGACTCGTTCGTGTCGCTCTTCGCGAACGGACCGTAACCGTGAATCGTCCCCCAGTCCGCGATGACGGCGAGGATCAGTGCGGCCGCGGTGGTCTCACGCGGGCCGAATCGGTAGGCCGCCCAGATGAACACCGGAAGCGTAAGGAATTCGATGGGGTCGCGGTTCATCGAAAGAGGCTCGTTCCACACAAAAAGGAGAACCCCAGTGAGAACGACCGCCGTCAACAAACCGGCGCGCTCCAAGACGCGCGACCTGAGCTCGACGAAATCGAACCGGGCCCACGTCAGAAGCGCCGGCGCGACGACGAGGGCGCCGCCGGCGTCGCCGAGCCACCAGGTGAACCACACTGCGCCGAGATTCGCGGGGACGGCGAGGCCGGCGAGACGGAGCGAGATCGTACCAATCGTTGCGCTCACGACCGTGCTGAGGAGCGCGGCGAGAAACGCGAACTTGAAAACGTCCTGCGGACGCTCGAAGGCGCGCGACCCGTTCGCGAACGCGTTCACAAGGTGCGCTCCGATGATCGCCTCGAGCGTGTTGCCTATGGCGATGCCGATTGACGAAGACACATCCGCGGTGGTCGTTACGTTCACCAGGAAGGCCCCGATCGCGATCCCGGGCCAGACACGGTGGCCTATCAGGAGCAGCGCGGCGAGCGCGATGCCGGTAGGCGGCCACACCGCGGTGGTGCTCGTGTTGACGAGCGCGAGGCTGAGCCCGAACTTGCCAGCCACGAAGTACGCGGCGGCGAGGCCGAGGATCCACAGAGCCAGAGGAAAAAGTCCTCGAGGCGGGATCGGTAGGCGACCCATCGCGGGGCGAGCCTACGGCTAGGCGATCCGAAGAACTACGGGGGCGTCGCCCCAGAGGCGTTCAAGACGGTATAGATGTCGCTCCTCGGGGACGAACGCGTGCACCACAACGTCACCGAGATCGATCAACACCCATCGGCCGGCGTTGTACCCCTCGACGCCGATGGGTCGACGGCCCGCCTCGATCGCCTTCTCGCGGACCGCGTCCGCGATCGCCTGCACCTGTCGCTCGCCCCTGCCGGTGCAGATGACGAACAGGTCGGCGATCGTCGTGAGCTCCGAAACATTGAGCACGAGGATGTCCTCGGCCTTCTTGTCGCCCGCGGCATCGACCACGACGTCGGCCATGGCTCTGGGCGAGAGATCGGTCATCGGTACAGGCGGTGCTCCTCGATGTATCGCAGTGCTGCCTCGGGGACAAGGTAGCGCAGGGACCTGCCCCGCGCGGCCCGCGCACGCAGCTCGCGCGAGCTGATGTCCATGAGGGGAGAGTCCAGCATCCGCACGCCCGCGGGTGCATTCGGTGCGCCAGGACGAGCCGCGAGCACGATCGTCGCGAGTTCGCGGATCCGCGCCGGTTCGCGCCAGCGCTCGAAATCCGCGTATGCGTCGCTTCCCAGGATCAGGAAGAGCGCACCGTCGCCGCGCAGCGACTCGAGCGTGTCGACCGTGAATGACGGTCCCTCCCGCTCGAGCTCAACGCGCGACACGCGAAAGCGAGGTTCTCCCAGGGTCGCCGCGATCAGCATCGCGAGCCGGTCTTCTGCGCTTGCGATCGGCCCGTCCTGTTTCAACGGCGAGCGGCGCGCTGGGACGAAATACACACGATCGAGACCGAGCTCTTCGAGCGCGTCGTTCGCGATCGCGAGATGCCCGACGTGGACCGGGTCGAAGGTGCCGCCGAAGACTCCGACGCGGCTCACTCGTCTCCCGCCCGTTCGCTCCACTCCATCTCGAGGGCACCGATGCGCACGGTGTCGCCTTCCTTCGCGCCGAGCGCGCGCAACTCGCGCTCGATTCCCGTGCGGATGAGCTGGCGCTGAAAGTACGCTGCCGCGTCGGGCGACTCCCAGTCGATCCCCGACGCGAGCCGCACCACGCGATCGCCTTCGATCCGGAACGCTTCTCCTTCGCGCTTCACGTGCCAGTCGCGCCCACCCCCGGCGAACGCGATGCGGCGCTCGCGCGGCGCCAGGGCGCCCACGGCCGCACGCGGCGGGCAGCGATCGAAGATCTGGCGTAGAAGGTCGTCGGTTCCCTCACGCGCCGCGGCCGATATCGCCACGCTCGAGACGCCGCGCTCCGCGAGAGCGCGCGCGATCCGCGGCGCCGCGTCGCGCGCCTCGGGGAGGTCGAGCTTATTCAGCGCGACGAGCCGCGGGCGCTCATCAAGGCCGCGCCCGTAGCTCCCCAGCTCGGTGTCGATGGTGGCGATGTCTTGGAGCGGATCGGGGCGCGACGCGTCGACGACATGCACGAGGAGCCGCGTGCGCTCGACGTGCCGAAGGAACTCTTCGCCGAGGCCGAGGCCGCGGCTCGCCCCCTCGATGAGCCCCGGAATGTCGGCAATGACGAGCTCGCGATCGTCGAGACGCGCGACGCCCAGATTCGGGGTGAGCGTCGTGAACGGGTAGTCGGCGATCTTCGGACGAGCGCTCGTGAGCGCGGCGAGGAGCGTCGACTTCCCCGCGTTCGGCAGACCCGCGAGGCCCACATCGGCGAGAAGCTTCAGCTCGAGGTCGATCTCTCTGCGCTCGCCCTTGCCGCCATCCTCGGCGATGCGCGGGGCGCGTCGCGTGCTCGTCGCAAAACGCGAGTTGCCTTTTCCACCGGTTCCGCCCCGCGCCACGATGAGCTCCTCGCCGGGCGCGGTGAGGTCCGCGACCGTCTCGCCTGTCGCGCGATCGATCACGAGCGTTCCTGGTGGGACGTTGAGCACCCGATCCGCACCGGACCTTCCGCTGCTGTTGCGGCCAGCGCCCGGCTTGCCGGAGGCCGCGTCGATCTCCTTCGCAAAGCGAAAGTCGGTGAGCGTCCCGAGCTGGGGATCCACTCGCAGGACGACGTCGCCGCCTTTTCCGCCATCTCCTCCGTCCGGACCCCCGCGCGGAACATGCGCCTCGCGCCTGAAGGAGATCACGCCCCGGCCACCGTCGCCTCCGCGGACCACGAGGCGCGCTCGATCGATGAACACGGCCTACAGGCGAACGAGGGGCCGCGGCAGCGCGACGATCCGAAGATGGGCGGCGTCCGTGCGCAGGCGGTCGAGCATCCGCCGCATTCCGACGGCAGCTTCACCGGATGGCGCGATGCGGAGCGCGCGCTGCGGGTCGGCGGCGAGGTCGCAGAGCACGAGCGAGCCTCCGGCGGGCAGATCTCCGGCAAGGCGCACGAGCGCATCGAGCTCTCGCGCTCGATCGGTGAGGCCAGGCAGGGCGAGCACGCGAAGCGCGACGGAGATCTTCCCCGCGATCGCCTGCGCGATCGACGCCCTGACGTCGGCGAACCGGAAGCCCTCCGGCCGATGGATGGCCTCGTAGGTTTCCTCGCGCGCGGACACGACGCGGACCGCCACTGAATCGAGCCCCGCGTCGCACAGCCTCCGCAGAGCGACCGGCGACGAGCCGTTCGTTTCGAGATGGATCGTTCCGAGCCGCGTCCGTTCGCGGATCGCGACGATCGCTTCTTCGACGATGCGGACGGCGAGGAGCGGCTCGCCCTCGCACGCACGTCCGAACGCGACGATGGTGCCGCCGCCCTCGAGGTGCCGCGACGCCGCCTCCGCGAGCTCCTCGGGCGTCGGACGGAACGCGGCGGGTTCCGTTGGCGACGCGTCGGCGTCGTCGTGGAGGACCAGGACCTCGGGCGGTCGTTCGTTTCGTGGCGCGGCGACGGGCAGCGCGCAGTCGTGGCGCCCGAGGAAGGCGTTCGCGGCCGCGCGGCACCGGTAGTCCTTCGCGCAGCGCGCGAGCTGCCGCAGCACGCGGCTGGACGGCTGATCGCGCTGCGTCGCCGTGATCCGCGCCGCGAGGTCCGGCGCGGACCTGCCGTCGACTGTGGCCGCCTCCGCGTCCAAGGCGAACGCGGAAACGACGAGCTGTCCATTGGTGTCGGCGCCGACCGCGGCATACGCGCGCGGCCGGAGCGGCGGAGCGCCGAGGTCATCGAGGTACGCGGGGAGGCTCATGCGGAAGTAGCCGATCGGAAGGATCGCGGCGACCCCGAAGCGACCCTGGCCGAGCTCGCGCGCGCGCCCGGTCCGGTCGAGGCCGAGCCCGGTGCGGCCCGGCAGGTGGACCACGTCCGTCCCAGCAGGGAGCGGAAGTGCCCCGAAAAAGGGACCGACCTGTGAGCCGTCCGACATGGCAGCCGCGTAGTCGGCGGCGACGACGATACGACCGGAACGATCGCTATGAACGGCGGAGAACACCAGTCGGAGGATAGGTCGCTAGGTCGAGCGCGCGCCGCCGCTAGCCGGCTAGAGGCTGAGGCAGCTCAAGAACTGGTTTCCGACCTTGCACTCCCAGTGGACGTGGGGGCCGGTCGTGACTCCACTAAGCCCGATCGCCGCGATGATCTGACCGCGAGCGACCTGCTGGCCGACGCTCACGTAGACGGCGCTCGTGTGGTAGTAGCAGACGGTCAGGTCGCCGGCGTGCTGCACGCATACACGAAGACCGCCGACCGCGACCCAGCCGGTCGCCGTCACGACGCCGTCGTCGCCCGCACCGAGTCCGGTGCCGAATGGCGCCGCGATATCGACGCCGGTGTGACCCCACCAGAAGTACTGCGTGATGACCCCGCCGACCGGCCACGAGAGACGGCCGTTCCGCGCCTGCTGCGCGACCTGCGGCGCCGCCGCGAACACGTCGCGAGTCGGACGGTCCGGCGCGAGGAGCGCCGGCAGCTCGGCGCCGCGTACGAAGATCTTTTGACCAGCCGCGCATTGCTCGGGCTCGAACGTGCAGCGGTTGTAGGTGAGGATGACCGAGGGATCGACCTTGAAGTGGCTCGCGATCGAGTCGACCGTGTCCCCGTCCTTGACGGTGTAGAGCGCGCCTTCTGCCGGCGGGATCACGAGCTTCTGGCCCATCTGCAGGGCGCGCGCGTCGCTCAGACCGTTCGCATATGCGATCGCTTCGACCGAAACGTCGTAGTAGTTCGCCATCGTCGCGAGGGTGTCGTCCTCGTGGATCGTGACCTCCTGCACCGGTCGCGTGCCTTCGGCCGCGACCGTCAGCGGATTGCGGCTCGCGGCGATGGCCCCGCCGCGTGCCAGCGGCTGGGCGCGCGAGGTCTCGCTCGTGGTGGCGGTCGTTGCGCCGACCGACGCCGGAGCGACTGTGCTCGCTCGCGACGCGGCCGTGGCAGCGAACGGAAGCGACAGAACGAGCACCGCGACGGAAGTGTTGAGTGCGAGTCGAAGTCCGCGAACGCCGACGAGACCCGCGAGGTAGCTGCTGCTTCCGTCGAGAGCGAGGAACGAAAGGTGACGCGCCCGCGCACCGACCGCGGCGGCTCCCTGAGAGAAAAGACGAGCGTGACGTTGAAGGATCCGTTTTGGGTTAGGCGTGGCCTGTGAACGTCGGCTCTGCTGTCCCAACCCTGTCGGTCCCTCCGAACTACCTGAATACGGCCATCACTGACCGGTGTGCGTCTCTTCAGTCCCTTCAACTCACCGCATCGGCCTTTCAGCCGAGCTCCCGACGGCGCGCATGTACGAATTGCGTACTGAGTGTGACGGGAGGACTGCACCGTAACCCTGGCCCAACAGGTGTGTCAACCGTGCAACGCGGTAGCACCAAGCGAGGCATTGGTGGAAATCTGGTGTCGGCACCGGTTTGCTCGCATGAGTACCCCTACGTAGGCTTTCTTTCGGTGCCCGACTACAGCCTTTCGTACGTTTA
>DASWCR010000191.1:0-3863 GCA_036389995.1 Candidatus Limnocylindria bacterium
GAAGGCGACCATCGCGCCGGCGGCCCAGCGCGTGGCTTCGGGCAAGATGGCGAAGTTGACGCGAATGATGCCGTAGGTGCCCATCTTGAGGAGCACCCCCGCGAGGAGGACGCTCACCGCCGTCGGCGCTTCGACGTGCGCGTCGGGCAGCCAGGTGTGGAAGGGGACCATCGGCATCTTGATCGCGAACGCGAGCCCGAAGGCCAGGAACGCCCAGAACTGGAAGTCCGCCGGAAAACGGCCGCGCAGCTCGATGAGGTCGGGGAGCGAGAGCGTCCGAGAGCCCGACGCGTCCGCCGACGCGATGTACACGGCGACGATGCCCACGAGCATGAGGAGCGAGCCGGCGAGCGTGAAGATCACGAATTTGAGCGTGGCGTAGATCCGCCGGGGCCCGCCCCAGATGCCGATGATCAGGTACATCGGCACGAGCATCAGCTCGAAGAAGATGTAGAAGAGGAACAGGTCGAGCGCGATGAACACGCCGACCATTCCGACCTCGAGGAGCAGGAACGCCGTCATGTATTCGACGATCCGCGTCTTGATCGCGCCACCGCTCGAATACAGAACGGAGATGAACGTCAGGAGCGTGGTCATCGGCACCAGAAGAACGGAGATGCCATCGACCCCGACGAAGTAGCTGATGCCAAGGCTCGGAAGCCACTCGATGTGCTCAGTCAGCTGGAAGCCGGGTTCCCCGACGACGAACCGGGTCAACATCCAGAGCGAGACGACGAGCTCCACGAACGTTGTCGTGATCGCGACCTGCTTCGCGGCGCGCTCGTCGCGGCGGAAGAGAAAAAGTGGGACCAGTCCCGTGAGCGGGATGACCACGAGCAGAGAGAGCAGGTTCGTCATCGGCCCAGGATCCCGGCCGCGTAGCCGCCGTACGCCACGAGCACCAGGAGGAGCCCAGCGACGATCGTGAGCGCGTAGTTGCCGACGATGCCGGTCTGCACGCGACGGAGGCCCTGGCCGCCCATCGCGAGCGCCCAACCGAGCCGGTTCGCGAGGCCGTCGATGATGTGGATGTCGAAGGCCCACGACGCGCCCGCGAAGGCGCGCGCCGCGTCGACGAAGCGGTGGTCGTAGAGCTCGTCGACGTAGTACTTGTTCACGAGGATCCGATAGACCGGTCCGGCGGCACGCGTGAGCGCCGCGGGGTCTGGCCGATGCCGGACGTACATCGACACGCCGATAGCGATCCCTATCACGCCCGCGAGCACGGACACAAAGGCCAACGCAACGATCGTGGCGACTCCGGGTACGTTCTCGGCCACGCCAGCGGCCTCGGTGACCGGGCCCAGGAAGCTATGGATGAACCCCTGCTCCGGCGGGAAGCCGATGACGATGCCGAGGACGGCCGAGCCGGCGGCGAGCGCCATCAGGGGAAGCGTCATCACGCGCGGAGATTCGTGCGCATGGTCGTAGAGATGGTGATCGCGCGGCTCTCCGTAGAAGGTCATCCAGAGAGCTCGCGTCACGTAGAACGCGGTGAGGACCGCAGTAATGATCCCGATCGCGTAGAGCACGAGGTGGCCGTTGACAAAGGCGGCGCCGAGTATTTCGTCCTTCGACCAGAAGCCCGCGAGTGGCGGCAGCGCGGCGAGCGCGCCGCCCGCGATCAGCATCGTCCAGAACGTCACCGGCATCTTGCGACGCAGGCCGCCCATTTTCCGCATGTCCTGCTCGCCGCCAAGGCCGTGGATCACCGAGCCCGACCCGAGGAAGAGGAGCGCTTTGAAGAAGGCGTGCGTCGCGAGGTGGAAGATGGCGGCGACCGGTGCGCCGACCCCGAGCGCGAGGAACATGTAGCCGAGCTGGCTGACCGTCGAGTACGCCATCACCCGCTTGATGTCGAACTGGACCAGCGCGATGGTCGCCGCGAAGATCGCGGTGATCGCTCCCACGACGCCCACGACCTGAAGCGACGGCCCCGCGACCTCGAAGAGCGGCATGGACCTGGCGACGAGGTAGACGCCCGAAGTGACCATCGTCGCGGCGTGGATGAGGGCCGAGACGGGCGTTGGACCTTCCATCGCGTCAGGGAGCCACGAGTAGAGCGGCAGCTGCGCCGATTTCCCGGTCGCGCCGAAGAAGAGCGCGATGCAGATGAGCGTGAGGGTCGCCTGCGCGGGCGCGCTCTCCTCGAGCCGCTTGAAGACGTCGAGGAAGTTCATCGAACCGAAGACGAGGAAGATCGTGATGATGCCGATCGTGTAGCCCCAGTCGCCGATGCGGTTCATCACGAACGCCTTCTTCGCGGCGTAGTACGGCTCGGGGCGCTCGAACCAGAAGCCAATCAGGAGGTAGCTGCAGAGCCCGACGCCCTCCCAGCCCACGAACATCAGGAGGTAGTTGTCGGCCATGACCAGGATCAACATCGCGAAGACGAAAAGCGAGAGCCACGCGAAGAAGCGATAGAAGCCGGCGTCGTGCGCCATGTAGCCGTTCGAGTAGACAAAAATGAGGAACGAGACGACCGTGACGACCAGGAGCATCACCGACGAGAGCGGATCGATGAGCGCCGACACGTTGATCGAGAAGTCGCCTACCGCGATCCACCGGTAGAGCGCGACGACCGTCTGCGTCTTTCCACCGAGCACCTCGAGGAAGACCCCGATGGAGAGAAGCGCGGAGAGTCCGACGGCGACCGACGCGATGACGCCGGTCATGTGGCCGAGCCAGCGACGTCCGAAGAGGCCGTTGACGAGGAAGGCAGCGAGCGGAAACGCCGGGATGAGCCAGACGAGCGCGATCAAACTCTATCCCTTCATCTGGTGGATCTCGTCGACGTCGACCACCGGCCGGTTGCGATATGCCGAGAGGATGATCGCCAGGCCGACCGCGACTTCGGCGGCCGCGATCACGAACACGAACACGACGAAGACGCTGCCGCGCTCGTCGATCGAGCCGTACTTCCGCGAGAAGGCGACGAGCGCGAGGTTCGCCGCGTTCAGCATGAGCTCCACGCACATGAGGATGACGACCGCGTTGCGCCGGACGAGTACGCCTGCGCATCCGGTGAAGAACAGCACCGCGGACACGGCGATGTAGGCGCCAAGGGGAACGGTCATCGACGGCGCCGCGCTGCGGCCTCTTCCTGATCGTCGCGCTTCGTCAGGACGATCGCGCCGACCATTGCCGCGAGGAGCAGCACCGACGCGATCTCGAACGGGAACGCGAAGTCCGTGAACACGCTCGTCGCGAGCGCTGGTAGATCGCCGCCCCCCGGCCGCGGCGGTGCGCCCGTGAACGAGAGCGTCGCGACGATGACGATCGGCACGGCGACCGCGGCAACGAAGACCGCCGCGAGCGGCGTCTGCTTCTGGAAGAAGAGCGCGCGCGGACTGGTGCTGAACTTCGTGAACATGACTCCATAAAGGATCAGCACCGTGATCGCCCCGACGTAGATGAGGACCTGGAAGGCGGCGATCGTTTCCGCACCGAGGAGGACGAACATCCCCGCCATGGAGAGGAACGTGAACGCCATGAGCAGCGCGGCCGCCGTGATCCGGTTGAGCATCACGACCGCCACGCCACCGGCGATCACCCCGATCGACAGAACGGCGAAGACCACGGGCTCGACGAAGTCGAACGTCACGTCGTCGTCAGCTGGCCGCGCGGACCGCCGGCGTCGCAGCCGCACGGGCTCGTGCGCGCAGCGTCGCAAGGCGCCGGCGTTGAAAGAACGGGATGCCGGCCACGAAAACGACGACGAGCGACCAGTTCGCGATCGCGATCGGCACGAGCGTGTTGGGGAACGCGAGTGCAAGCGTCGCCACGACGACGATGTTCACGAGGGCCATAGGAATGAGGCCTTTCCAGCAGAAGCTCATCAGCTGGTCGATCCGGAGACGCGG
>DASWCR010000192.1:0-5083 GCA_036389995.1 Candidatus Limnocylindria bacterium
ATCGAGATGTCGCCGCCCTGCGCGTGGACGATGGCGCGGCAGATCGAGAGACCCAGGCCGAGCCCGCCCGCCTGCTCCCTGACGGTGCGGGAGCGGAAGAAGCGCTGGAACAGGCGGTTCTGCTCATCGAGGGGGATGCCGGGCCCCTCATCCGCGACCGTAATCCGGACGTATCCCTCGATGCTCTTGGCGCCCACGGTCACGCGCGTCCCCTCCGGCGCGTACTTGCTCGCGTTGGAGATCAGGTTCGCGAACACCTGCGTGGTCCGCCGCTCGTCCGCGAGGACCCGGTCGGCGTCCGGTTCGAAGGCCTTGACGAGCTCCTGGCCCTTCGATTCCAGCATCGGGTGGATGAACGCCATGGCCTCGGAGAGCGAATGCTTGAGGCTCGCGGTCTGCGCCCGCACCTGGAACGTGCCGGCCTCGATGCTGCCGGCGTCCATTAGGTTCTCGACGAGGTGCTCGAGCCGGAGGGCGCTCCGCCGCAGCGCTCCCGCGAGCAGCGCCAGCTCGTTGCGGGGCATGTTGAGCGCGTCGTCGACGACGAGATCGAGCGAGGCGATGAGACCCGAGATCGGCGTCCGGAGCTCATGCGCGACCTCCATGAGGAACTCCTCCTTGAGCCGGAGGAGCTCCGCTTGCGCGGTGACATCGCGCACGGTGTGGAGGGCGCGCCCACCGGGGAGGGACGTCGACATCATCTCGAGGACGCCCATCCGCTCCTCGCGCGGGAACCAAGCTCGCCGCACCAGGTGGCCGTCGGTCTCCTGGATGCGCGTCGCACCGGAAACGAGGAGAAGCTCTTCGAAGACATTTCCGACGAGCGAGTCCTCGCCGAGGATCATGAAGGCCGCCGGATTCGCGCTGACGACCACGCCTTCGTGATCGGTCAGGATGATGCCGTCGGTCAGCGCTACGAACGCCTCGGCGAAGGTTGCCTGGTCGAGGGCGGCATCCTCGCGCCGCCGGCCGGTGACGCGACGTCGTTCCGCGGCTCGCTCTGCGGCTGACTGCTCCGCGGCTGACTGCTCTTCGGTCATGCGAACGGGATCCTCAATCGCACGCGGGTCCCCTGGCCGGGGCTCGAGTCGAGCGACAGCTCGGCGCCGATGAGTCGCGCGGACTCGCGCATCTGCAGGAGGCCGAGGCTACCGCGGGACGCATAGCCCTGCAGCGTGCTCGCCACATCGAATCCCCTCCCGTTGTCTTCGACCATCGCTACGACCGCGCCGCCGTCCTCGTACACGTCGATCGACACCTCGGCCGCGCGGCCCGTCTTGATCGCGTTGTTGGCGGCCTCGCGGATGACTGTGAACGCGCCCGCCTCCACCTCGGGGGCGAATCGCCGGTCCGCGTCGACGCGGCGCGCGACGACGCGCGACCCATTCTGCCCGTTGATGCGCTCCGCCAGGGCGCGAGCTGCGGCGCCGAGTCCGCCGTCTTCGAGCACGACAGGCCGCAGCGCGAAGAGGATGTCGCGCAGGCCCTTCTGCGACTCGAGGAGCCGGCCACGAAGCTGTTCCAGATCGGCGATCGCGGCGGGCACATCCTGCGTGGCCCGGCGCTGCGCGAGCTCAATGCCGAGAGCCGCGTTGGCCAGCGTTTGGGCGACGCCGTCGTGGAGGTCGCGAGCCAGACGGTGCCGCTCCTCTTCCGCCACCTTCACGACACGCAGGCGCTCGGCGGCGAGGTCCGCGGAGAGCTGTACGTACTCGAGCGCGATGCCGGCAGAGGTCGCGAGTGAGACCGCGTAGCGCTCGTCGTCCGAGCGAAACGGGCCGTCCCCATGATTCACGGCCTGGAGCACCCCGAGACGCCGACGGTCTCGCGAGTCGATCGGCACGACAAGGATCGAGCGCGTCCGGTACCCGGTGCGAGCGTCGACACTGGGGTCGAACCGCGGATCGGCATACGGCTCATCAATACGAAGCAACGTACCCGTTCGGGCCACCTCGGCGGCGAGACTCCGGCCGTCGAGCGGCAGGCGGATCTCGTTGATCGCGAGGACGCTCTTGTCGCGCTCCCCGCCTTCGGTTAACGCGCGCGACCAGAGCTCGTTTCGGGTCTGGTCGACGACGTAAAGAGTCGCGCGGTCGGCATCGAGCATGTATGTCGCGGCGAGGGTGATGTGGAGGAGGACCTTCTCGAGGTTCGCCTCGAGCGCGAGGTCCCGCTGGAGCTGGAGCAGCGTCTCAAGCTGCTTGGCCTCGCTCACCGGTGCCATCCGCGCGGATTCTTGCTCAATTGCTCGCCTGCGGCGAGAGTTTTCTGGCAACGCGCAATCGTGGCGCGGCGTTCTAGCCCGGGTCGCCCCGCTTCGCCAGCTTGATCACGTGGGTTCCCGCGAGACGATCGTGAAGACCGATCCCGTCGCGGTCGAGAAGCACGCTGAGCGGCACGATTCCCAATCCCGAGCCGAAATGGAGGACCACAGCCCTCGCCAGAGCGCGACCGAGGCCCACGTCGCGACCATCCTCGCGGACGAGACGGATCCGTCGGATCCGCATGCCCAGTGTTTGACCTCGGCCCAACCGCGACCAGAAGATCATGAAGTAGAGGATGGGCGCGACGTTCCAGAGGATCAGCGGCCACCAGATGATGTCGGGTCGCACGACCGACCAAAGAACGACCGGATACATGGGAACGAAGATGATGAGCCCGTCGATGATGTACGCGCTCCATCGCGCGTCGAAAGGCGCGGGGGACGATACCGTCGTTGAACCGGCCATGTCCGGGATTGTCAGCGGCCTGCGATCTGTCGCACTGTCTCCAACGTATCGATCTCGCTCACTGGCTTGTCCGGCCGAAGCCTCGCGATCCGCGGGAACCGCATCGCGTAACCGGACTCATGGCGATCGCTCGGTTGGATCTGGTCGAAGGCGACCTCAATCACGGTGTCGGGCACGACCGTCCGCACGCGGCCGTAGTCCTGGATGGTGTGCTCGAGAAAGTACTTCGTCATCTCGGCGATCTCCTTGTCGGTGAGTCCCGAGTAGGCCTTGCCGATGTTGAGAAGCCGATCGCCGTCGCGGATGGCAAAGGTGTAATCGGAGAGCACGCCGCGGCGCTTTCCATGGCCCCATTCCACCGCGGTCACGACCACGTCGAGCGTTCGGAGCGGGCGCTTCACCTTCAGCCATTCCATTCCACGGCGGCCGGGCCGATACGGCGAGCGCGGATCTTTGACCATGAGGCCTTCGTTGCCGCGCGCGCGCGCCGCGGCGAACTCGCGCTCGAGGACGGCGACCAGCGCGTCGCCTGACGACTCGACGCGCAGGCGCTCCGCGAAGATCACCGGCGGGACGATCGGGAGGGCGCGCAGGATCTTCTGGCGCTCGTCGAAGGACGCGTCGAGCAGCGCACGACCATCGCGCTCGAGGATGTCGAAGGCCACCAGGGTCGATGGGAGCTTCGTGCGAAGCTCGTCGGCGACATTCTTTCGTCCAAGCCGCGTCTGGAAATCCGTGAACGGCACGGCCCTGCCTTCGGCGAACGCGAGCACCTCTCCGTCGATGACATATGTGCCGGGGATCGCAAGGAGTGGCGGCACGAGCTCCGGGTAGCGATTGGTGATGCGGTCGAAAGTCCGCGAGTAGAGCTCGACGCGGTCACCGGCCTTGTGCACCTGCGCGCGGATGCCGTCGTATTTGTCCTCGACGACGTACGGCGGTGGGAACCGCTTCTCGACCTCCGCGAGCTGCAGGACGGGCGTGGCCAGCATCATGCCGATCGGCAGGAAATGGGCGAGCGTCGGCTCGGCGAGCGTCCCGTGCTTCGCGCGCAGCGCAGTCTCGCCGACGTCGCCGGTCAGCCGGTTCGCGCGCCCGACCTCTTCGCGATCGCGTTCGAAGGCGCGCGCGATCGCCTCTTCGAGGAGACCTTCGCGCAGTCCGATCCGGGTCTCGCCGCTCACGATCTTCACGATGTAACGCGCCTCATCCGCAGTGGCGCGCGCGAGTGTCGTGCGCAGCAGGTCGCGCTTGGGAGCGACGCCCCGCGCGGCCGCGATCGCGTCGAACGTCTGCGCGACGTCGGCGAGCGTGAGCCGGTCTCCTGCCGCAGTGCGTTCGGCGATCAGGTCCGCCGCGACGTCACCGAGGTCGGCGTGGCGCTGGTACGACTCGGCCATGTCGCCGCCGTCCTTCCCGGACCGCTCGAGGAGGACGTCGGAGAGCGCGCTCCAGCCCACCGATAGAACGCGCTCGTCCCGCCGCGGAAACGGCGCTCCGGCGAAGAGCCGAGCCGCGATCTGCAGATCCGAGTCATCAAGGGCGCCCAAGTACCTTGCCAGGGCCGCGTGCTTCTCGAGCTTCTTGGGGGTTGCCCGCACGGCATCCGCCGTGCTAACCCAATCGGCGAAGGAGGTGCTCACTTGGGACTTGTCGAGCTGATCATCGTCATCCTTGTCATTCTCTGGCTCCTCGGCTATTTCGGCCGAGGCCGCATCAGCGCCCCGCTGTTGAGCGGGAACGCGATCCACACCCTCCTCGTCATCGTCGTCATCCTCGTGATCCTGCGACTCCTCAACATCATCTAGCCCAAGTTCGGATCGGTCGGCTGCACGGCTAGTCTCTAGCCGTGGCCGACCGCCCTCGTTACCTCTCCGTCCCCTACGGGGAAGAAGAGCTCGAGTTCATGCTGCAGCCGTGGTTCGACCTCGACATCGTCGAGTCGGGCACGGCCACGCCGATCGCGGACCTCGCCGCGGAGACGGTTCGCCGTCTTCAGTCCCCGCTCGGAGGCAAACGCCTCAGGGACCTGGCCGGGGACGCGGTTGGAACGACTTCGAACGCGCGCGCGGTCATCGCTGTGACCGATCTCACGCGTGCGTCGCCGGACGCAGTGCTCGTGCCGCCGCTCCTCGACGAGCTGAACGCAGGCGGCATTCCCGACTCGCAGGTCACCGTCATCGTCGGGGTCGGGCTGCATCGCGCGACGACGGACGCCGAGAAAAAGGAAAAGCTCGGCTCGGTCGTGGATCGGGTCCGCGTCGTCGACTCGAACGGCCGCGATCCAGCCATGTGGGCCGATCTCGGGGCGATTCCCCCGTACGATGTGCCGGGCTTCACGCAAAAGCTCGTGA
>DASWCR010000193.1:0-10102 GCA_036389995.1 Candidatus Limnocylindria bacterium
CGTTCGCGGCGGCGCGCTCGAAAAACGCGCGGGCGGTGGCCTGATCGGCTTTCTGGAGCGCGAGGATTCCGAGGAGCTCCTGCGCACGCCCGAACTCCTCGCTGCCAGCGGCGATCCGTCGCAGGTGCGCAGCGGCCTGCCCCGGTGCCTGCTCGGCGATATACAGCTCGGCGAGCACCAGGACGTCGGCATCACGAAGCGGGCGCAGCGAATGCGCATGCTCGAGGGCGACGATCGCAAGATTCGTTTCCCCGATCCCGCGAAGCAGCTCCGCCCGCATGTAATAGGCCCGCCAGGACCGCGGCTTTGCCTCGATGACGTCCTCGAGCGCGCGTGCCGCTCGGTCCTCATCGCCGCGCTCAACGGATTCCGCCGCGAGCACGAGGAGACGATCCTCGGCGCGGACGGATTCCGGGTCGAGCTGGATCGCGGTGACGTAGTCGTCGAACGCCCGCGAGCGGGCGGCATCCGCCGCGACCGGATCCCCTCCCCGAAGCAGCGTCGCATCCGTCTCGTCCTCGAATCCCGCGAGCAGCGCTTGGTATGAGGGCTCGTTCGAGGTCTCGGGCTCGAGGCCAGGCGCCGGGACGCCGAGCGCCTGGGCGAGCCATGCCGCGAGCGCCGGCTCCGCGCGGTGCAGCTCGTTCGCCGTCACCGCGAACTCGCGCTGGGCGGCCGCGCTGCGATCCTTCACGTCCACGAGGGTCACGACGAACACGCGGCCCTTCTCGTCGTCGCGATAGAGCCCGGTCAGCGCGTGCGTGGTCCCGAGCGACTCGCCATACCGTGCCGCGAGATCCGCATCCGGCGTCGAACCGAACACGAGGTAGCCGGCATCGCTCTTCGTTTCGGGCATGGCGACCAGGAACACGGGCCGCAGCTCGATGTTCGGGTCGTCCGTGAACCGCTCCACAAGACGGCGCGCGACCTGTCGGCCGATCCCGCCGGCTTTGGCGTCGCGACCCTTCGCGCCGAAGGGGACCACCGCGACGACCGGGCGCGAGGTCGTCACCGGAAGCGGACGCGCACGGCCTGGCGCTTGCCGATCTGGAGCAATGGCTCGCCCTTCACAGGGACCTTCGTGTCCTCGCTCGCCACGGCGCCGTCCACCCGCACGCCGTTCTGCGCTACCAAGCGCCGCGCATCGCTCTTGCTCTTCGCGAAGGCCACGCCAACGAGGTCCACGATGCCGACTTCCTTCTGTCCATTTACTGGTACGTCGACGGTCGGGACCGCGTCGGGCGCTGCTCCTTCTTTGTGGACACGGTCGAACTCGCGCTCCGCCTCGTCCGCGGCGGGCGCGGAGTGCAGCTCGGCGGTGATGGTGCGCGCGAGCTTGCGCTTGGCCTCGCGCGGGTGCAGCTCCTTGCGCGCGAGCGCGTCGAGCGTGACCCGCACCTCTTCCATCGGGAGCTCGGTGGCCCACTCAAAGTAGTGAGGCATGAGCTTGTCGTCGATGGCCATCACTTTTCCGTAGACCTCGCTCGGGGGATCCACGAGCCAGATGCTCTGCGCGGGCTTCGACTTGCTCATTTTCTCGCCGTCGAGTCCCTCGAGGAGCTCGACGATGAAGACCGACTGCGGGCGCTGCCCGACCATCTCCTGCAGGTCTCGCCCGGTGAGGATGTTGAAGAGCTGGTCGGTGCCGCCGAACTCCACGTCCGCCTCGATCGCGACCGAGTCGTACGCCTGGAGCAACGGGTACAGGAGGTCCTTGATCGGGATCGCCGTCTTCTTATCGAGACGCTTGCGAAATTCCTCGCGTGCGAGGATCTGCTGCGCGGTGAACTTTGATGTCAGCTGGATGATGTCGCGCAGGCCGAATTTCCCGTACCACTCGTCCTGCAGGACGATCCTCGTGTTCTCGCGCGGCACGATCAGATGGAACTGGTCGAGGTAGGTCTGGGCGTTTTCCATGACCTCGTCGCGTGACCGGAGCGGTCGGGTGAGATCTTGGTCCGTCGGATCGCCTATCTGAGTCGTCCAGTCGCCGACGATGAGCACGATCTCGTGGCCCCACTGCGACAGCTTTCTCAACTTGCGTAACGGGATCGCGTGGCCGAGGTGAAGGTTCGCGTGCGTTGGGTCGAATCCCTGCTTGATACGCAACTGACGCTCCCCTGAGGCGAGCGCCGAGTGCAGATCGCCGAGCACGCTCACGTCGCTCACGCCGCGCGTGAGGAATTCATCGAGCTCGCGTTGCGATGGACGTGTCGGCACGGTCAAAGGATACGTTCGGCGGCGGGTACCATGAACGCATCGCCCGTTCGAAGACTACGTATGACCACGCGCTCCGGCGCGGCACATATCGCTCGAAGCGGCGCCGGGGCGGCGGAGCGTTCAGCGGTTGGCGCCTCGCATTGCCGTCGGGCCTGCTCGCCATGATCCTCGCGACGGCGGGCCTGCTCGTCGTCGGCGCAGGCGCGGCGCTGGCCTTCTTCACCGAGGATCTGCCGTCCCCGCAAGACCTCGCGAAGGATCCATTGCCGCAGTCGACAAAGGTCTACGACCGCACCGGCACGCAGCTCCTCTATCAGTTCTCGGAGGAGAACCGCGAGGTCGTGAGCTACGAGGAGATCCCGCAGGTCCTTATAGACGCGACCGTCGCGGCGGAGGACAAGAGCTTCTGGACGAATCCGGGCGTCGACGTGCTGGGGATCGTGCGCGCGGTCTTCGCCGATGTCACCGGTCGTGGCAGCGGGCAGGGTGGCGCATCGACCATCACGCAGCAGCTCGTGAAACGACGGATCGTCGGCGACGAGGTCTCGATCAAGCGAAAGATCCGCGAGGGCATCCTGGCGATCGAGGTGACGAACACGTATTCCAAGCAGCAGATCCTCGAGCTCTACTTCAACCAAATCTATTACGGGAATCAGGCGTACGGCGTAAAGGCCGCCGCCCAAACGTACTTCGGGAAGTCGGACCTCTCGAAGCTCACCCTGGCGGAGGCCGCTCTCCTCGCCGGTCTGCCGCAGTCGCCCTCGATCCTCGACCCGACGCAGGCGGAGAACGCCGACCGCGCTCAGGAACGCCGTCTTTATGTCCTCAACCAGATGGTCGACACCGGTGCCATCACGCAGGACGCCGCCGATGCCGCGAATGCCGTGCCCATCAAGGTCGCTGAGGCGCCCGTCGCGACGATCAAGGCGCCGCACTTCGTCTTCCAGGTCCGCAACCAGCTCACCCAAATACTCGGCGGCGACGAGGCGGCGGTGTCACGTGGCGGCTACCGCGTGACCACGACCCTCGACATGACCAAGCAGGAGATCGGCGAGCGGCAAGTGAGCGAGTGGGTCGAGAAACTGCACAACCGCAACGTGTGGAATGCCGCGCTCGTCTCGATCGATCCCCAGACCGGCGAGGTCCTCACGTACGTCGGCTCGGTCGACTACAACAACCGGGACGACCCGCGCGTCCAGGGCCAGTTCGACGTCGCCGGCATCGGCCTCCGCCAGCCAGGATCCTCGTTCAAGATGTTCAACTACGTCACCGCGCTCAAGAAGGGCGCGACTGCGGCCACGGTGGTCGTGGACGCTCGAACGGACTTCGGCGGGAAGGCCGACCCGACCCGCATGAGCCCGGCCGCCTGCGGCTACTGCCCGGAGAACGCCGACCTCCAGTACCACGGCCCGGTCACCATGCGGCAAGCGATCCGCGAGTCGCGCAACGTGCCGGCCGTGCGGTTCCTCGCCGAGTACTCCGGCATCGAGGACACCATCCAGACCGCGCACGACTTGGGCATCACGACACCCATCGATCCGACGACCATCGGCCTCTCTCTCACGCTCGGCGCCAAGGAAGTCCACCTCGTCGACATGGCGAGCGCCTACGGCGTCCTCGCCAACATGGGTGTCCGGGTGACGCCGACGTACATCCTGAAGGTCGAGGACTCGCACGGAAAGGTGATCTGGGAGCACAAGGACTACGAGCAGAAGCGCGCACTCGATCCCGGGATCGCCTGGATCATGACGGACATCCTCAAGGACACGACGAATCCCGCGAAGGACTTCATCTTCGGCTCGTGGACGAACATCGGCCGCGTCGCCGCGCTCAAGACGGGCACGACCGACAACCTGAAGGACGTGTATTCGGTCGGCTACGTCCCGACGTTGGTGACCGGCGTGTGGATGGGAAACTCGAACGGCGACCGGATGAGCACGGTCGACTTCGCGAGTGCGACCGGCCCGGGCCAGCTCTGGCGCGACTACATGAAGGAAGCTCTTGCGGACACGCCCGCTTCGGATTGGCCACGACCGGCCAATGTCGTGAGCGGGACAATCGTCTCGGCTCCCGGTGCGTACGGCGGATATGGCTCCGGTCTCGCACCCTCGGCGCTGTCGCCGTTCTCTATGACGGAGTGGTTCATCAAGGGCACCGAGCCGGTGAAGGCCGACGACTGGTTCGTCGCTGGTTGCCCGCAGCCCGACGGGACCGCGAAGGTCGCCATGAGTATCAAGGACACGCGCGCGCCCGCGGCGTTCCAGCGATACACCGACCAGTGGGTCCGCGACGCAATGGCCGGCAAACATACGTACGGGCGCTACACGTGGAACCTCGTGGGTCCCGATCCGTGCCCTACTCCTTCGGGATCGCCCACGCCGACGCGCACGCCAGTGCCGACGCGCACGCCCGGTGCGACACCGACGATCCCGTTCCCGACCGGGACGCTGCCACCATTCCCGACGCCAAAGAAGACGCCGTAGCGCGCGTGGCCGAACGGGCCCAGGGGCAGGGTCCCACGACGGGGCAGGGCCACCGAGTCAGCGCGGTGGTCGCGTGCGTCGATGACTCCGGAAGCGTCCTGATCGTCAAGCAGACCGCCGGTCCGTTCGCCGGTGCGTGGCTCCTGCCGGGCGGGAACGTGGAGCGAAACGAGCGTCTCGAGGACGCCGCGCGACGCGAGCTCTTCGAGGAGACAGGCTATCGCGCCCGCGACCTGCGACCCGTCGCCCGGTACGAGGTGCGAAGCGCGCCCGCCGGACGCTTTCACTTCCTCGTTCACTTGTTTCGTGCCGGCGGCGTCGATGGAACGCCGCGGGCCGAGGCGGGCAGCGAACTCCGGTGGGCTCGGCCCAGCGAGATCGACCCGCACCCGAATCTGGCCGTCGCCCTCGCCGATCTTGGGCTCATCGAGACCGATCGCACCGCGCTCGCTCGGGATCTCGCGGCGATCGGGACCAGGATGCGGCGCCTGCTCTAGAGCGACCGCCCCCGCTACACGTATCGGATGCGCGGGATCGAGGACGGCGTAGACGTCGGCGACGAGGTTGAAGAGCGCAAGTTCAGGGTTCGCTAGAGCGTAACGATCGTGGCGCCGTCGCCGCCTTCCGACGCCCCGGCCGCCTCGTAGGTCCGGACCAGCGGGTGATCGGTCAGGGCGGCGCGTATCGCCGTCCGTAGCGCGCCGGTGCCCTTTCCGTGAATGATCCGCAGCCGGCCTACTCCTGCCACCGCCGCGTCGTTCAAGTACCGGTCGAGCACCTCGAGCGCCTCCTCGGGTCGCGCGCCGCGGATGTCGAGTTGCAAGGGGACGCTGGAGGCCGAGCCCTGTATTACCGGACGAGTCGAGCGAATTGGCGTCTCGCTCAACTCGGGCGCCGGGCGGAGCTGCGTCGCTGGCACTCGCAGGCGCAGCGCGCCGGCCGCAACGTCCGCCATGCCGCGGTCGTCGATCGCGAGCAGCGTCCCGGGCTCGGCGACGCCTTCCACGTGCACCGGCGAACCGACGGTGATCGGAACCGTGAGCGGCGCCGCTTGCGGAGTGGTGGCGGCCGCGCGCGCGGTCTCCGCCTCGGCCAGCGCCGCCCGGGCGTCGTCGACGAGATTCCGCTTCGCGGCGCGATCGCGCGCGTCCTCGGCCTGACGCAGGGCGCGCCTCGCTTGCAGGAGGAGCTCGTCGGCCTCGGCGCGCGCGCGGCGAAGCGCCCGCTGCGCCTCGTCGCGGACCCTAGCGGCCTCGCGCTGCGCCCCGGCTGTCGCGTCGGCCGCGTCGGCCGCGGAGATCCGCGCCTCCTCCAGCGCTGAGCTGAGCTCCGTGCGCTGGCGTTCAGCCTCGAGCAACGTGCGCTCGAGCGAGCGATGGAGCTCCGAGAGATGCGTGTCGGCGCGAGCGAGAACGCTCTTGTCCAAACCCAGGCGCTCGGCGATGGCGAACGCGTTCGACGCGCCGGGAAGTCCGATGTGCAGTCGGAACGTAGGACGAAGGGTGTTCGAATCGAACTCCATGCTCGCGTTGCGCACTCCCGGCGTGTTGAGCGCGAAGGCCTTCAGCTCCGGGTAGTGCGTCGTCGCGGCGACGAGGACGCCGCGCTCGAGCAGCGTTTCGAGCACGGCCATCGCGAGCGCCGCACCTTCGTCCGGATCGGTCCCCGCGCCGACCTCGTCGAGAAGCGCGAGGTCGCCACGCTCGGCGTCCGCGAGCGTCGCGACGACGTTGCGAAGGTGCGAAGAGAACGTGGAGAGGGACTGCGCGATCGACTGCTCGTCGCCGATGTCAGCGAAGATGCGGCGGACGACCGGCACGCGGCCGCGGTCGGCGGGCAGCGCGAGGCCGCATGACGCCATCGCCGTGAGCAAGCCGATCGTCTTCAGCGTCACCGTCTTGCCGCCGGTGTTCGGGCCGGTCACGACGAGGACGCGGAACTCGCCACCGAGACGGACGTCGACGCCGACGACGCTCCCCTGCTCCACGAGCAGCGGATGGCGCGCGTCCACGAGATCGAGAACACCTTCGGCGTTCAGCTCGGGACGGGTCGCCTGCAGCGAGTCCGCGTACAGGGCCTTCGCGAGGATAAGGTCGAGCGCGGCGAGCGCGGTCGTCATCGCGTCGAGGTCTTCGCTCGACTTCTCGATCCGGCGCGATAGCTCGTCGAGGATCCGCTCGACCTCGATCCGCTCGGCAAGCTCGGCCTCACGCAGCGCGTTGTTCGCCTCCATGATCTCGAGCGGCTCGATGAACACGGTCTGCCCGCTCGCAGATTGGTCATGCACGATGCCTTTGACCGCGGCGCGGTGCTCGGCTTTCACCGGCACGACGTAACGCCCGCCGCGCTGGGTGACGATGGGGTCCTGGAGCAGCCGCAGCAGGTCCGGCGATCGCACGAGTCCATCGAGGCGCTGCTGGAGGCGGGCCTGGGCGGCGCGGAGGTTCGCACGGAGCGACCCGAGCCGACCGCTGGCACGATCGAGTACCTCGCCGGTCGCGCCGATGGCGTTCTCGATCGCGGCGGCGACATCAGTGGGCGGTCGCGCGAAACGAGCGCGCGCGGCGAGTGGCGGATACGGACGGACGTCGGCGAACAGATGCTCGGCCGCGCGGACCGTATCCGCCACCGCGACGAGCTGGACCGGATCGAGTGCGCCGCCGAGCTTCGCGCGCCGCAGCGAATCGCGGATATCGCGCGCGCCGCGCAGACCGCTCGACGGACTCTTGCGGAGCAGGTCCCGTCCGGCCGCGGTCTCGTCCTGGAGGCGCTCGGCCTCGCGGAGGTCCGTCGTCGGGAAAAGCGCCTCGGCGAGCTCGCGGCCAGGCGCGAATGCGGTGCGCTCGGCTAAGAGGCGGCGGACCGCGGGGAGCTCGAGGCGGGCGAGCGCGCCTTCGTTCAAGGCCGCGAGACTCCATTCGATCCGCGGACGTACAGGCGCCAGGGCTTGTTCGTCGTCGCGTGCTCGCCCAGGCCGATGCGGACGGACCGGACGATGCGCGACGGCGGGACGCGGGGCGCGTCGTGGATCGACAGGTCCGAGCGCACGAGGTCGAGGTTCGTGTGTTTTGTCGTGAGCCCGAAGGCGCGCGCGAGCTTGCCGGGGCCCGCCAGCGCGCGCGGCGGGGATTCGTCGAAGCCGGTGAGCGGCTCGGCGCCCCGCAGCAGGACCGCGCCGGCGACGCCGTCGCTCTCGGTCACGACGTTCAGGCAGTGATACATGCCGTACACGAAATACACATAACTCCTTCCGGGAGGTCCGAACATCGGCGCGGTCCGCGGCGTCAGTCCGCGATACGCGTGCGAAGCCGGGTCGCGATCGCCAAGGTACGCCTCCACCTCGACGATCCGCGCCGTCTTCCACGAGCTCGCGGTCTCCAGAGCAAGGACCTTACCCAGGAGGTCGCGCGCCACTTCGAGTGTGGGTCGAGCGTAGAAGTCCCGCGGGAGGCGCTTGCCGGCGAGCGCCGTCCTCGGATCAGCCGCCCTTGCGAGGATCGAGCGCGTCCCGGAGACCGTCACCGATGTAGTTGACGGAGAGCACAGTGAGGAAGATCGCGAGACCCGGGAAGAGCGCGAGGTGCGGTGCGAGATCGAGGTAGTTCTGGGCATCGTAGAGCAGCCGTCCCCACGTCGGCACGTCGGACGGGAAGCCGAGGCCCAGGAACGACAGCGTCGATTCGAGGATGATCGCGCCTCCGACTCCCAGGGTGGCGGCGACCAGCACCGAGCTCAGCACGTTCGGAAGGATGTGCTGTGTGATGATGCGGAGGTCGGTCGCGCCGACGGACCGCGCGGCCTCGACGAACTCCTTGTTCTTGAGCGAAAGGAAGTTCGCGCGCACGAGTCGCGCGACCGGCATCCACGTGAGGATCCCGATCACCGTCACGATCATCAGGAATATGCCGATCTCCGGTCCGAACAGCTTTCGCAGGGTGTCACGGAACAGGAAGATGATGATGAGGAGCAGAGGCAGGATCGGGAGCGACAGGAAGAGATCGGTCACTCGCATGAGCGGGTTGTCGAGCCCCTTGAAGTAGCCCGCAAGCGCGCCGACCGCAGTACCGAGCGTGATCGCGAGGAGGACGGCGGTGATTCCCACAGCGATCGAAACGCGGCCGCCCCAGAGGACGCGGGCGAGCATGTCGCGGCCGAGATCGTCCGTGCCGAAGGGATGTGTGACCGACGGACCCTGGATCGCGCGCCCAAAGTCGATTCCGTTGATCGGGGTCGTATAGATGAAGGGTCCGATTGTCGTCCCGAGCACCAGGATGATCAGTGTCACCATTCCCGCCATCGCGAGCGTGTGGCGCCGGAACTGGAACCAGGCGTCCTTCCAGAGCGAGCGCGGCGGACGCATCATGTCCGCCGTCGCGGCCACTGGCATCTTGCGGACGTCGGCGGTGGTGGCCATTAGGCGTACCTGATCCTGGGGTCGAGGACGGCGTAGAGCACGTCCGCGACCAGGTTGAAGAGGACGACGAGGACCGCGAAGAGGAACACGATCGCCGCGACCACGGGCGTGTCGCTGTCGTTGATCGAGCGAATGAGGAGCTCACCGATCCCCGGGACGCGGAAGATCTGCTCGGTCACGATCGCCCCCGCGAACACCGCCGGAACACCAAGCGCGACAAGGGTCACGACCGGGATGAGGCTGTTGCGGAGCACGTGGCGTATGACGACCAGTCGCTCCGCGATGCCTTTGCCCCTGGCGGTCCGCACGTAATCCAGCGGGAGGTGTTCGAGCATCTCCGCGCGGATGTAGCGCGCCAGCGTCGCCGTGTCGAAGAGAGCGAGGACCATGATCGGCATGATCGACTGCTTCATCTGGTCGATGAACGACGCGAAGTCCCTGACCTTGAGCGTCGAGTCGTAGATGAACGGGAACCAGTGCAGGTTGATGCTGAACAGGATGATGAGCAGAAGGCCGGTGAAGAAGGTCGGCACCGAGAAGCCGATGAACGCGAATGTGGTGGCGAGGTGGTCGAAGATCGAGTAGCGCTTCACCGCCGAGATCATCCCGATGGGCACAGCCAGGGCGACGCCGAGGACGTACGCGACGCCGACCACCGCGAGCGTGTTGGGGAGCCGCTCGATCAGGAGATTGATGACGGGCAAGTGGCTCATGAAGGAGTAACCGAAATCGCCCTTCACCAGGGCGAGGAGCCATTTGACATACCGGATGTGCCAGGGCTGGTTCAGCCCCAGCTGCTCGCGGATCCTCTCACGGACTTCCGGTGGGACGTTTGGGTTGGTCGCGAATTGGCTCAGTGGGTCGCCGGGCGCGAGCGCGAGGATCCCGTACACGACGAAGCTGATGACGAGCAGGGTCGGGATGGCGATCAGTAGTCGCCGAATGATGTATCGCCCCACGCTACCGGCTCCTCACCCCATCGAGG
>DASWCR010000194.1:0-1913 GCA_036389995.1 Candidatus Limnocylindria bacterium
ACCGTGTTGATGGCCGGCCGGCCCATCTGATCGATCATGGCCCCGGTCGTACTGTCGAGGGTCGTTGACCACACGCCGATCTTCCCACCGCTGTCGCTGAGTGAGTCATTCGGAACTTCGATCACGATCGCGTTGGTGTTGAAAGCCGCGAAGAAGTCGATGCCGCTGGGACCCGGTTGATCGCAGAAACCGGTCCGCCCGTTGGCCGCGCCAAGGACTACGTGCCGGAATGCCGCGAGGTCGAAGAAGAACGGGTCGGCGCGCAGTCCGGCGAACACCACCCCGCCGTCCTTCAGCGAAGTAATGGCTCCACGCATGCCGCCGCCGAGGGCGACGCCCTGGGCGAGGGTGCGGGCGTTCGCTCCGGTGTAACGCGTCACGGTGTACGCCTGCGAGCCGCCGGAAGGCGTCGAAAAGTCGAGGACGTAGGCGAGATCCTCGACCGCGTCGCCGTTCCGGTCGACGTTGATCTTGTAGCGGACGTTCGTGGCGTAGTTGATCGGCCCGATGACGCCGGCGGCCGGACTTGTCGTGACGGCGATGGCCGTACGGCCGGGGGTGGCGGCCTCGAAGACATAGACGTCGTTGATGTCGGCGTCTTCGCGGCTAGCGAGGTTGGGCGCATCGAGATGGTCTGCGGCGCGAGAACCGAGTGGCGCGGTGGCCACGACAGCGATCATCGCAGCCGCGGCGAAACCGACGCCGATTTCGATGAAACGTAATGCACGCATGGGATCCTCCCTCTCTCTTCTGACGGTCGTCAGGCGCGACTACGAGAGCGAAGGTTCAGTCGGATGAGTTGGCCGCTCGGGCCTCCCGTAGCGCCCGCGCCCGACCGAGGGATGCGAGCACCGCATGGCTGGGTCTCGGGACCGCCGCGGGTGGCGAGTCCGGCGGCGCTCGGCGGTCGGTCCGGCGGGTAGAGTCCTCGCCGACACCGTGGAGTCATCTGGTCCTCCTCTGCGCGTCGTACCGGCCGATAAGGAAGATGTGATGCTGGTCCAGCGGATCGCCGGTGGTGACGCGGAAGCGCTCGGCGAGCTCTACGACCGGTACGGTCGCGTGGCCTTCGGGATGCTCTACCGCATGCTGCCCGGCCCCGAGGCCGCGGAAGAGGTGGCGCAGGATGCCTTCCACGCGGTCTGGCGGCGGGCCGGTTCGTACCGGCCTGAGCGCGGCGCCGTCCGCACCTGGCTCCTCGCGATCTGCCGCAATGGCGCGATCGACTGGCGCCGCACTCGCGGCAAGCGCGAGGAGCGCGAGGTGACCATCGAGGCTGCTGCCGAGCTCCTCTCGGACGCAAAGGTCGACGAGCGAGTGGTCGATGCGCTTCGCGCCGAGCGGGTGCGCAAGGCGGTGGCGGAGCTGCCCGCGGAGCAACGCGACGTCCTCTCCCTCGCGTTCTGGGGCGGGTACTCGCAGAGCGAGATCGCCGCACGCACGAATACGCCGCTCGGCACGGTGAAGAGCCGGGTGCGTCTGGGCATGACGAAGCTGCGTGAGCGGCTCGTGGACGAGCGATGAGCATGGCCGAAGAGCGTCATCCGACCGAAGATCTGCCCGCATACGCGCTCGGCGCGCTCGACGAGGCCGAGCGGCTCGCGCTCGCCGCCCATCTCGAGACGTGCGACCAGTGCGCCCACGATCTGGCTCAGTTCGAAGATGCTCTGTATGAGGCGGCGGCTGTAGGCGCGGTCCGTGCGGACCCGCCGCGCGACCTGCGTGCGCGCATCGTCCTGGGGCACCGTGGCGCGCGCGTCGCGCGGGCGAGCAATTGGGGCGCTCGCGTCCGAGAGTGGCTCGCGCGGCCGCTGCCGCTCGCGGTCCCTCTCGCCCTCGCGGTGCTCCTCGTCGTCTCGTTCGTCGCGGTAGGCACCGCGCGACGGGAAGCGGACACGTACGCGCGAGCGCTC
>DASWCR010000195.1:0-3098 GCA_036389995.1 Candidatus Limnocylindria bacterium
GCGAAGAGCCCGCGACCGCGCACATCGCCGATCGACGGGTGACGATCGGCGAGCTGGCGTACCGCGATGACGGGCTGATCGAGCGCTCTGCCCGGACGGGGGAGAAGCTCCTCGCGGAGCTACGCAAGCTCGCCGATCGTCACCCGTCGATCGGCGATGTGCGCGGTCGCGGGCTCTTCGCCGCCATCGAGCTCGTCAAGGACCGCAAGTCCAAGGAGATGCTCGAGCGCTGGAACGGTCCGTCGAGCGCCCTTGCGAACGCGCTAAAGGCCGCTCTGCTCCAGCGCGACGTCTACGTCTTCTGCCGCTGGAACATGCTCTTCATCGCGCCGCCGCTCTCGGTGACCGACGACGAGCTTGCGATCGGGGTTCGTGCGATCGACGAGGCGCTCGAGATCGCGGACCGCTACGCCGCGACGGGGAAGATCTAAGGCCTCCTGCGCTCCGCTTCCGTCGGGCGGCTGTCCGCCCCGTAGACCGGCGCCGCGACCGCGAGCCCTATGAGTGCCGCCAGAAAGATCAGGATTTCCATCGCCGGGGCTCCTTCTGCCACCCAACGGGGTGCATGCTGGTTAGTAACGCCGTTGACGAGAGCGATCCTGCGCTTTAGTCTCTAACCGGTCAATAACGATTAGGTGGTGAAACTCAGTCAAATGCGCGACATTCCTCCGGTCCCAGACCACGACATCGAGCTTTCGGGTGGAGCGCTGGCTCTCGATTTCGCCAACACCGTCGGTGGTACGCACGTCCGTCCGACTCACGATCACCTGCGGAATTACACGGACGTCGCTCGCTTCGCGGTGCTCGCGGGCAGCCTGCCGCCGAGCGTCTCGCGCCGTCTGGAGCAGCGCGCGGAACGCGACCCCACCCGCGCCCAGGCGGTGTACGCGCTTGGGATCGCGCTTCGCGAATCGATCTGGGCTGTGTTCTCGGCGCTCGCGTCGGGCGAGAGCCCACGCGACGCCGATCTGCAACTGATCGGCGATGCCGCCGCCGCCGGCGCCGCGCGGTCGCGTCTTGTGCAGGACAAAGCTGGTGTTGTCTGGTCCCTCGGTTCGGATTCCGACGAGCTGGAGCGACCGCTCTGGGAGATCGCTCGCTCCGCCGCGGATCTACTGACCTCGGGAGAACACGAGCGGATCAAGGAGTGCGCCTCAACCACCTGCGAGTGGGTCTTCCTCGATCGAAGCCGCAATAGATCGCGGCGGTGGTGCGACATGAGCGACTGCGGCAACCGCGCGAAGGCGCGCCGCTTCCAAGCGAAGAAGCACGCCGTCCGCGTCTAGGCGGAGGCGGTCGCGCGAGAGAGCGCGGGGATGATGCGCTCGCCGTAGAGCTCGACGATCCGCTCCTCTTCGCCGCTCATCAGATAGATGTTGAACTGACGGACGCCGATCGCGGCGAGCTGCCGCAGCTTCTCGATATGCTCATCGATCTCCCCGGTGACGCAGAAGCGGTCCACCGACTCGTCGTCGACGAACGCGGCGTTCGATGATCCCGACTCGGCGTGATGCTGGTAGTCGTACCCCGGGCGGTTCCTCACGTATGCCGTGAGGTCCGCCGGGAGTCCTTTCTCGCCGTAGCGCTTCACCAGATCGACGACGTGGTTCGACACGAGCGCGGGAAACCAGCGGACGCGGTCGCGCACCTTGTCCCGCGGTCCGACGTGGGCGGGCGCCGCGACCATCACCGAGACCGCGCTCGGATCGCGGCCGGCTTTGCGCGCGCCCTCGCGGAGCAGCCCGATGCACCACCCGACAAGGCTCGGGTCCGCGAGCTGGATGATCGCCCCGTCGGCGATACGCCCGGTCAGCTCGAGCGCCTTCGGCCCGTAGCCCGCGATCCACACCGGGAGGCGCTGCTTTCCAGTCCAGTCGAAGCGCAGCGTCGTGCCTTCGTACGTGACCTCGCGGCCCTCGCAGAGATCGCGGATGACGTTCGTTGCCTCCTCGAGCATCGCGAGGTCCGTCGGCTTCTTCCCGAGGACGCGCCGCGCCGAGTCGCCCCGGCCGATGCCGAGATCCATCCGACCGCCGGAGAGCTCCTGAAGCACCGCGAGCACGCTCGCCGTGACGGTGGGCTCGCGGGTCGCCGGGTTCGTCACGCATGTCCCGAGCCGCATCCGTTTGGTGTTCTGCGCCATCAAGGTGAGGAGTACGTATGGCTCCTTCCAGAGCACGTGACTGTCGAAAAGCCATCCGTACCTGAAGCCGGCGGATTCGGCGAGCCGCGTGAGCGACGCGATCCGCTCGAGCGAGTGGTCCGGTTTGAGGGTGAAACCGAAGTCCATGAGGGCCGGAATGCTAGCGAGGTCCGCCGTGCCACTGCGCGACGTGCTCGATGTGGATGCGGATGACAGGCGCGTCGCCAAGCGGCATGCCCTCGTACTGCTTGTACTTGCCGGCGAGAAGGTTGAGCGCCCGACGGTGCTCGTCGCCCTCGGTCAGGATGTCGGCAACACCGTCGATCCGCACCCACGCGGTCTTGGACCAGTTCTCGTGATAGACGTCCACCAGCACGCTCGCGCGCCCGTTCGTCTCGACGTTCTTGATGCGGCGCAGGTCGTGCCAGTCCTCGACCGACTTCGGTTTCGCATCGATTGGTGTGAAAACGAATGGAGGCTCATACACGAACACGATCGGCACGAGATGCGGCCGCGCGTACTGGTCCGCGGTCGCAAGGTGCGCCACGCGTTCCAGCGTGAGGAGCTCGAGGGAACGCGTGCTGAGCTTCTCGCTCATTCCCGCAGCCGTGGGAGGACCTCCTTCGCGTAGAGCCGCATGGCGCGCTCCTGATCCTGTCCGGGAAAGTGGAAGACGAGGTGGTCGAAGCCCCACTCGAGGTACGGCTTGATCTTCGCGACGTGCTCGTCGGGATCGGTCGACACGATGAATCGCGTGTGCGCCTTGCTCTCCGCGGCCTTAGCGCGCCGCTCCATTTCGCGCGGATCTTCGACACCCACCTTGTCCTCGGCCGGAAGGGCGAGCGCCGCCCACTCCTTCGTGTCCTCCATGGCGCGCGCGCGGTCGTGATCGAAGCTCACCTTCATCTCGATCATCCGCTCGAGCTTTGCGGGATCCTTTCGGGCCTCGCGCGCG